>CAISZK010000251.1 GCA_903889915.1 uncultured Bacteroidota bacterium | reverse complement strand
GAAATGGCATGGAGTAAGTCCATTAGAAGTTGGCCTATTATTCTTCAACAATTTTTAATTATCTTTGAAGACAGATGTAGGCTCTAAATATCCAGTTTACACAATCTGCTTTATACTCTCCAAACTTGAAGAGTTGTCGGGATCATTTCAATCAATAACGTGAAAGCGCGCATTCAAATAACATTTTACATTTCTCTTTTGAATAATTATGTTACAAAAGGGAAAGCTTTCATTCACTCACTGAAAGTCTTCATTCCCTCACTGAATGTCTCCATTCCTTCACTGAAAGTCTTCATTCCCTCACTGAATGTCTCCATTCCTTCACTGAATGTCTTCATTCCCTCACTGAATGTCTTCATTCCCTCACTGAATGTCTTCATTCCCTCACTGAATGTCTCCATTCCCTCACTGAATGTCTTCATTCACTAAGGATTTGGTCTCTTTCAATGAATTTAACAAATGTATTGGATTATTCAACAATCAATTGCAGGGATCTTAACAAATGAAGCATCGTTAGATGCTTTGTGGGGATTGGGTTTTATAACTTGTGAAGAGGGGGGATTGTAAGATTTTTGATTGATACCATGAGGATGTTCAAAAAAATTATGTGCTCTTTTACCTAATCACACCTTGCTTCTTCATTCCCTTTTTTCAATTTCCATAATTCTTCCCATCTTTTCTATCTTTTAGCCTCTCATTTTCCACCTTTTTTTTATCAAAATTCTCTATCTTTGTCGCGATATGCTGCTCCGTTTCAAATACTCTATTCTTTTACTTGTGCTGACGCTCATTTGCGCTGATGTTTCTGCTCAAAACGACACTGCTTTTTATAAGATATTGAAAGAAGTTCAACACAACGAGCTAATGATGGCGCTTAATTCAGCTACGCCTGATGATTTGAATGCAATTTTGCTACAGGCTTCGCAGGTGGGCGACACCGACGCAGTGCTGATGTGCATTAAAAAAGGCGCTGATGTGAACACCCGTTCTGATGTAGGAGTTACTCCGCTGATGTATGCTTCTGAAAACGGTTTTCTGGAGGTTGCTGAGATTTTGGTTTTTAACGGCGCCAACGTAAATGCACGTCCCGATGATGGTCGCACTGCACTGATTGCGGCAGCCAGTTTCAACCATGATGATGTGATGGATTACCTGATCCACCAGGGAGCGCTGCTCGATAGCCGTAGCAGCGACAGCACCACTGCCTTGTTTTTTGCGGCTGCATACGGCAATTATATACCTGTTGACATGTTGTTGTTCTATGGTGCCAATACCCATCTTGCGGCAAATGATGGCACAACACCCCTGATGATTGCTGCATATTCAGGAAACAAGGACATCGTTGAGTTATTGCTCAAAAAAGACAGTCTGCCGGATGTAGCCGACAACAAAGGGTGGACTGCGCTGATATGTGCTGCTTATAAAAATGATACCGCTATAGTCAGACTTTTGGTTGAAAAAGGCGCAAATGTCAACCTGAAAAACCTGGACAACTATACGCCACTTGCACTCGCAGCATTCAATGGCAATGCCGACATGACTGCATACCTGTTGAAGCACGGAGCCGATGCCACCATCAAAACTGATGATGGAGCCACTCCTTACAGGCTTGCCCTGTATTATAACCATCGCCCGGTTTTGAAAACACTCAAAAAATTTCATGTAAAAAAGGAACCTCTTCCTGTGTTCAATTCCATTGAAGTAGCGCCTTTGGAAATGGTATTGAACAATCATGATTTTATGTTCGGAATGAGAGCCGGAATTAGTGATATTAAATACCATCTTGGCTTTAACGTGGGATACGATACGCGACTGTGGGCCGATAGAATGCTTGTCGCAAACGGTGACAATTCCTGGTACCAGTTTTGGGAAAGGAGAAGCATGTTTTATGTGAATGCTGAAAAACTTTTTCGTTTTGGAATTCCTACTGAAGATTTTCAGCATGGGATTTTTATTGCGGGCAAAGAACTTTTTACTTACGGAAAATACCATGCAACAAACATGAAACCTGACAGCAAATTTTTATTTGCCCCCGGCATAGGCTACCAGGTAATATGGTATTCGCTTGGCGCAAAAGCTACGATGGAATATCTCGATCTGAAAGTTAAAAACATGCCCCCATTACGATTCAGCCTCACTTTTTACATGCACTGGGATAGAAAAGTTTATTGGACTTCGGATAAAAATGTTTTCAAATTGTTGGAGGAATAAAAAGTCCGAAGGGTTTAAATGTTTAAAAGTTTAATGGTTTGGAAAAAAATAAAACAGAAAGATGACAATTACAACGAAAAATAATTATTCATTCCCGGGATTGCTGCTTGCGGTATCATTGCTTTTTTTTACTTCGTGCAAGGAAACCCAGGATACTGTGGATTGCTCCACGTATAATTATTCCCTTTGCCAGACCAAGGAACCTTTTACTGCAAACTTTCATATCAAGCTTACCATAAATTCAGAGAATCCTGCTGTTCCTATCACCATCTACCAGGGAAAACTTGATGACGGCATTGTTTTTCTGCACGACACTTTGAAAACCGAATCCTTCGACACCTTGCTGCCAATTGGAAATTATTACACAGTGGCCGCACAATATAAAGTTGGCTCAACCACAGTGACCGCAATAGATGGTGATAAGATCTCAAAAAGCCATGTCACCACCTGCGATTCCATTTGCTGGAGTGTTGTTACGGGTACAACCAATGTAAGGTTGAAATAAGTTTATAGTTTCAAGTTTCGGGTTAAACCTCCCCTTGAATTTGGAATTTGGAATTTGAGACTTGGTTCTTTATGCCGTCTTCTTTATCCTTTTCCTGTGGTCAATGACAATCTGGAAATTAGTCGTGTCGAGGAAAGTGTCAAATTTCATATAATCATAATGCTTCCCGCTGTATTTCGATTCAAAAATATCAACATGAAAGTCATCCTTAAAAACATGCCAAAGCAATTCCGAACAATAGAATGAAGCACTGTCCTGAAGATTAAAAGAATTATCAAAAGGAACTTTCTTAGCAAGGTAATATTGGGCTCTTTTACCAATTCTTGCCCTGTCCGAATCATTAACAGCATGTTTGTAGCGCACCACCACGAATGAATTCAACTTGCTTTGATTTACAAAAGAGTTGAGATACTGGCTTTGCACCCCGTCCACATCCGAAAGAGAAGAAGAAATAGATTGGATAACCGTCCATTTGTCATTCATTCTGGTCAGAATGGCGCAATGGGAGAGGCCGGAACTATCATTCAGTGTTTCAACAATCATATCACTAACAAAACCGTAACCGTGCCTGAGGAGGATATCGCCGTCCTTTAGTTGTGACTTCTCCTTAGGAGATAAGGCATAGTTATAAAAAACTTGTTCCTGTTGACTACGGTAATTGTAGATCAACAGGAACAAGTAAACTGCTGTAATAATAGTTGCTAAAACAATGAAAGAAATGATAAGTTTTCTTTTCATTATCAGGCAAAAGACTATTTTATTTTAGAAGTGTCGCCCTTCATTGTTGCTGAAGAGTCAGTTAAATTTGCAGGATTTGATAAAGAAGGAGTTTCTTTCTTTACATCAACCATCCATTTGCCGCCTCTTTTTGAAAGGTTCAAAGTGTTAGGATCGCCATCTTTTGTGTAATCGCAGGTTGCTGTTGTGTCGGTTTCTTTACATTTGATACCAGCAATAACGCCTTCTTTTCCACCTTTTGCATTGTCTTTTGAGAATTTCATATCAAAAATAGCTTGTGATTCAGGAGTAGCAAGAGCTTTTGCTGCTGCGAAATCTTTCTTTTCGATAGAAGTTAAAAACTTTTCAGCCACTTTGTCGGCAGTCTCAGCGTTCTTACATGCATTCATTGATATTGCTACAAGAGCAACAACGGCTAATTTAAATAAATTTTTCATACTTTTTTTTTGTTTAATTATTAAATTGTTGATTTAGGTTATTCTGATTAATTGTGGCGCAAAAGTAATACCTTTTTTGTAAAAACCAAGCACGAGCACGAAAGGAAAATTAACTTTTATTAACATGTTGCCAATAATGTTTGATTATTAACCATTTGTGATGTTGATTTTTTTTTATTTTTTTTAGCGACCTCTAAGATAAATGCTAAAAACAACCTCCGCATGATAGGATATAATAAGGTGAGCTGTTATGTCAACATTGGCAATTTAGATCGAAAAAAGGTCCATTATTGTAGCATACGCTTTACCAACTCCCCAACCTTCATATCTTCAATTAATCCTTCACTCTGATGAGTTGTTGTTTCGAATTCTTGACTATTTTTGCAATAAAAAAAGTGTTTGAAGAATTCATAGAAAAATTGGCGCTTCAACTTCAGAAACCATTACCCGGCGAGAACGTGCAATTTCGCATGGGATCGGACAGGCGGCTGAAGGATTTTAAATTTATGCCAATGAACGAGAGCACGAGGAAAAGTGCGGTGATGATCTTGTTATACCCTTTCGACAATTCCATTTATTCTGTCTTTATCCTGCGCCCCGACTATGATGGTACACATAGCGGTCAGGTCGCCTTTCCCGGTGGTAAATACGAAGAGACTGATGATGATCTTGAGATGACTGCATTGCGTGAGACTTCAGAGGAGATAGGTGTTGATATTTCAAAAGTAACTGTGCTTGGAAAACTAACGCAACTGTATATTCCTCCAAGCAATTTTGTGGTTTATCCTGTGGTTGGATTTGTGAAAGAAAGACCTTTGTTTAATCCTGATGCCAACGAAGTAAAAGAGGTCATCGAATATCCTTTAAATGTTTTGTTGAACAAAGAGAATATAAAAATAAAAGATTTTATAGTGAGTGACAATATGACTTTCACCGCTCCATATTTTGATGTTCATGGTCATGTTGTTTGGGGTGCCACGGCTATGATACTAAGTGAATTTATTGAAATAGTAAACCAAATAGGTATGTTGTGAGAAGTTAATTGTTAGAATCGAACTCAAAACCCGAAATCACATTTTTTACTACTTTTACGATCTGAACTTATGAAAAAACATCGCAGCAATGGAAGAAACTGAAAATATCCAATTGCAATTTGCATTTGATTTTGTGCAAAACACTGGAAGAAATATTTTCCTGACTGGTAAAGCCGGAACAGGTAAGACTACCTTTTTGCATAATCTGAGAAAAACTTCCCACAAAAGGATGATCGTTGTTGCACCGACAGGAGTTGCTGCCATCAATGCGGCCGGTGTTACCATACATTCGTTTTTTCAATTGCCTTTTGCGCCTTTTATTCCCAAAGAAGTTCAACCTGAAATTCAACAACCACATGAAGGCGAAAAGGCTTCTGAATCCTATATCCATAAGTTCAGCCGCGACAAGATCTCCATCATGAAAAGCCTCGACCTGCTTGTGATAGATGAAATAAGTATGGTCAGAGCTGATGTGTTGGATGCAGTAGATGATGTTTTACGAAGGTACCGCGACCGCAACAAACCTTTTGGCGGTGTACAATTGCTGCTGATTGGCGACTTGCATCAGTTAGCGCCTGTAGTGAAAGAAGATGAATGGCGGTTGCTGAATGAGTATTATCAGACCATGTTTTTCTTTAGCAGTCTTGCTTTGCAAAAAACCGGTTATGTCAGCATCGAACTCAAGCATATTTACAGGCAAAGTGATGATTTTTTCATTGACTTGCTTGGCAGTGTCCGCAACAACAAAATGAATGCAGAAACTTTTCAAAAGCTGAACAGTCGGCATATTCCCAATTTTGTTCCTGTTGATGGGGATGGCTACATTACACTTACTACCCACAATTACCAGGCGAACAATATCAATGAAGCAAAACTAAAAACATTAAAAGCAAAAGCTGAGACTTTCGAGGCTATTATTGATGGTGATTTTCCTGAGTATTCTTATCCGACAGCAAAGGAACTCGTCATAAAAATAGGCGCACAGGTGATGTTTGTAAAAAATGACATCTCGCGCGAGAAGCTATATTATAATGGAAAGATAGGTAAGGTCGTGGGTATTGAAGAGGAAGAGATCATTGTTCATTGTCAGGGTGATTTTGCCGATATACATGTTGGCATGGTGGAATGGGAAAACATGAAGTATGAAATTGACTATGCAACCAAGAATATCAACGAAAACAAAATTGGCTCTTTTACCCAGTATCCCCTGAAATTGGCTTGGGCAATAACTATTCACAAAAGTCAGGGATTGACATTTGATAAAGCCATCATTGATGCACAGGAAGCCTTTGCTTCCGGGCAGGTTTATGTGGCTTTGAGCCGCTGCCGCACTTTCGAAGGGTTGGTGTTGAGCAGACCTATCACACAGCAAGCTCTCAAAAGTGATCTCGTTATCTCTTCGTTTACAAACAATATTGAACAAAACCCTCCCGGAAAGCAGTTACTGATTGATTCCAAAAGAGATTACCAACTGAGACTTTTGCTTGAATTATTTGATTTTAATTCAAGCCAGCGCCGCCTTGGTTTTATTCTTAAACTGCTGAAAGAACATGCCGGCAGTATAGATCCTGATCTGGTTTTTATTTTCGATAAATTGAATTCCTCATTGAAGGCGGAGATGGCTGAAGTCGCTGAGAAATTCAAAAACCAGTTGCTTCAACTGATACAGCAGCATGACAATGCTGAAGAGAATGTCGTGTTGCAGGATCGTGTGAAAAAAGCAAGTGTTTACTTTGCTGACAAAACAGATAACATACTTTATAAAGCAATTATGAACATTGTTATTGAATCCGATAACAAGGTAGTTCGCAAAACGATCACCGATGCTCTTGAACATTTGCGTGAAGAGGCTTGGGTTAAACTGTGTTGTCTGAAAAATTCTATTGAAGGTTTTAAAGTTCATGAATTTCTCGAAGTTCGTGCCAAAGCTGCCATCACCAAACCTGAAATGAAGAAAACGAAAGCAGTTGTTGATTCACCTGTTTCCACTTCAAAAGACCATCCAAAATTATATCAGAAGCTTAATAATTGGCGCAAAACAATTGCCGAAGAAGAGAACGTCCCAATTTTCTTTGTGCTTCCGCAAAAAACCATGATGGAATTGATGGAACAACAGCCCTGCACACCCGCAGCTTTGAAAAAGATCAATGGTTTTGGAAAGAAAAAGGCTCAAAAATGGGGGGCAGTAGTTCTTGAGATGATCATTGATTATAGAAAAGAAAATGATCTTGAAATAGAAGAACCGAAGATTGAATACGATCCCCCGAAAAAAGAGAAAATACCCAACTCAAAACAGCTAAGTTATGACTTGTATAAAGCAGGTAAAACTCCTGATGAAATAGCAGCAGAGCGTGGTATGGCGATAAGTACTATACAGGGGCATCTTGCTAATTTTGTCCTGAAAGGTGAATTGAAAATTGAAGAATTTCTGTTACCTGAAAAGATCGAACGCATCACAAATTATTTTCTTGAAAAGGATGATTATTCCCTATCTCCTGCGAAAATTTCTCTAGGCAATGATGTCTCCTACGATGAGTTGCGACTGGTACTTAATCATCTTAGATTTCAAAAGAAAATAGAATTCAAAACACTTAATGACTAATGACCATTGACTAATGACCAATGACTACTGACTATGAGCGAAAATGAAAATAAAGAGGTAATCTTTTCTAAAAAAGTAATTGAATTTATTACTGTAGCAAACGAGTACTGTTTGTTTATTGAAAAAACTGAGGGTTATCCCAGGGAAGACATTATTGATTACATGCTTAAAATATGTCCTTTGATTTATCTGAAAGGTGCATTATTACCGGAATGTGATGAAGATGATTTTGAAATTGCAGAACGTTATGTTACCGAAGAACATTGGGAAGCCGTTTTCAAACCTCTTCAATCAAAGTTTGCAACTGATGATCTTTATCATTATGCCAAACAGAATGATCAGGGAGAATATATTGTTCAGGAAGCGAGCATAGCCGATAATCTTTCTGATGTTTACCAGGATCTGAAAGATTTTATCATGCTGTTTCAAAAAGGCAGTATAGCTGCAAAACAAAATGCGGTTGCTGAATGCCGAAGTCTGTTTGAAACACATTGGGGATTAAAAATTATCAGTGCCCACAGGGCTTTGCATCAAATCATCTTCAAAGAAACAGGAGATGTTAATACCTCAGAAAGTGCTGGAGAGTTAGAATAAAGCCTTTCTGACTTGAGCAATAATTAAGGAAAATAAGTAGTATTAAAAGTAATTGTTAAAGTAGAATTCACCTATTTAAATGCTTTTAAACTTCCATTTTCTTCAGGCATTTCCAATTTTACATTCCATTAACAAACATTAGGTTTTCATTAACAACACATATAACATGGTTTTTATCAGAAAAATAGCATCGTTTTTTATTGAAGGATTCAGGGGAATGACTGTTGGTAAGAAACTATGGCTCATAATTATTATAAAATTGTTTATTATTTTTGCTGTCTTCAGAATATTTTTTTTCAAGGATTTCCTTAACAGGAAGTTCGATAATCAGAAGGACAAAGGCAATTACGTAATTCAGGAATTAACTAAAGGAGTAAAATAATATGGATTTATCATTAGTAGATTGGTCGCGGGCTCAGTTTGCACTTACTGCCATTTATCATTGGTTTTTTGTGCCGCTGACGCTGGGGTTGTCATTCATTGTTGCCATCCTGGAAACAATTTATGTAAAAACCGGAAACGAAGAATGGAAGAAGATCACCAAATTTTGGATGACATTGTTTGGGATAAACTTCGCCATTGGTGTGGCAACAGGTATTATCATGGAGTTTCAGTTCGGTACAAACTGGTCAAATTATTCGTGGTTTGTAGGTGACATTTTCGGTGCACCTCTTGCCGTTGAAGGAATATTGGCATTCTTCCTTGAAAGTACATTTATAGCCGTCATGTTTTTTGGATGGAAAAAAGTTGGCAAAAAGTTCCACCTGACATCTTCATGGCTGGTAGCAATCGGGGCAAACCTTTCTGCTTTGTGGATATTGGTAGCCAATGCATGGATGCAGCACCCTGCCGGAATGCATTTCAATCCTGATATGGCAAGAAACGAGATGGTGAATTTCTGGGAAGTATTATTCTCACCTGTCGCTATCAATAAATTTTTGCATACCGTGCAATCAGGTTATGTATTATCATCCGTGTTTGTTTTTGGTGTCAGCGCCTGGTTCCTGCTGAAAAAACGCGAGACATTCCTGGCTAAAAGAAGTATGATTGTTGCCGCTGTATTTGGGCTGGTGATGTCAGTATTTCTCATCGCTACCGGCGATAGTTCAGCAAGACTAATGGCAAAATATCAACCAATGAAATTTGCTGCAATGGAGAATTTATACAACGGGCAAACCAATGCACCACTTGTAGTTTTGGGATTGTTGAAAAATGATACTGCAAACCTTCAGCATAAAAAGGAAAATTTTATATCCAAAATTGAAATTCCAAACTTCCTTTCATTGATGGCATATCTTGATATGAACGCTTTTGTTCCCGGCATCCATGATCTTGTTCATGGCAATAAAGAACAAAATATTATGTCAACACAGGAGAAAATGGATAAGGGTGTTTTGGCCATCGCTGCTTTAAAAGACTACAAAGAAGCTTTGAGGAAAAAAGACAAGGCCAAAGCTGATAGTACATTGGAAGTATTGAATGCAAATTTCAAATACTTTGGTTACGGCTACATGAAAGACCCCCACGAAGCCATACCACCTATCAAAGCAACATTCTATTCATTCCGCATCATGGTGGGATTGGGATTTTTATTTGTCCTGATGTTCATTTTCGCTCTGATCTTCGTTCTGAAAAACAAGATTGAAAAAAAGAGATGGTTTCTCTATACTGCAATATTCATGATACCCCTGGCATATCTTGCTGCACAGATGGGTTGGGTAGTTGCCGAAGTTGGCCGACAACCCTGGGTGATACAGGACCTGATGCCAACGATGGCTGCGGTTTCAAAATTAAATACAAGCTCTGTACAGCTTACTTTTGTTTTGTTTGCTGTTACATTTACTATTCTGTTGATTGCAGAAATAAAGATCATGTTGTCGCAAATTAAAAAAGGATCTAATGAAGGGAGGACTAAATAATGTTTGAAAATTTATCACATCTCGCATTGCAGGAATATTGGTGGATCATTGTATCATTGCTCGGTTCGTTGCTTGTCTTTCTATTATTTGTTCAGGGTGGACAAACACTCATTTATCGCCTCGGAAAAGATGATATGCAAAGGTCGCTTTTGGTAAACGTCCTTGGACGCAAATGGGAATTTACATTTACAACACTCGTTACCTTTGGCGGAGCATTTTTCGCATCCTTTCCTCTGTTCTACAGTACAAGTTTTGGCGGTGCTTATTGGGTTTGGATGCTTATCCTGTTTGCCTTCGTAATTCAGGCTGTTTCCTATGAATTCAGATCAAAAGCAAATAATTTTCTTGGTAAAAAAACTTTTGAAGTATTCCTTTTCATTAACGGTTTGCTTGGAACTGTATTGCTTGGCGCTGCTGTTTCAACATTCTTTACAGGTTCATTATTTTCTGTAAATGAAAACAATTTCTCGCAGTGGGAAACAGCGACTCATGGATTGGAAGCTGCTTTCAATATTCAAAACCTTTGCCTCGGATTAGCTGTATTTTTCCTTTCAAGAACTTTGGCTGTGTTGTTCTTTATGCAGAATGTAGATCAGGCAGACATCATAGGACGTGCAAAAAAACAGCTTTTCTACGATGCAATTCCATTCCTTGTTTTCTTTTTGACCTTCCTTGGATTCCTCTTGTTAAACGATGGATTTGCCGTGAATCCTGAAACCAAAGCTGTTTTTATGCAACCGCATAAATATTTCATTAACCTCATTGAAATGCCTGCCGTTTTGGGCATCTTTCTGATCGGTGTTTTGATGGTGTTATTTGGAATTGGTAAAGCTGCTTTTTCCTTTGCAAAATGGAGCAGCAAAGGTATATGGTATGCTGGAATAGGAACTGTATTAACCGTCTTTGCCTTGTTATTATTGGCAGGCTTTAATAACACTGCATTTTATCCTTCAACTTTTAATCTTCAAAATTCTCTGACTATCGAAAACAGCTCTTCAAGTCATTATACGCTGACTGCAATGAGCTATGTTTCTCTTTTCGTTCCCTTCGTTCTGGTGTACATTTTCTTTACATGGAGAGCGCTCACGAAAAAGAAAATTGATAAAGAAGAATTGGAAGAAGAAGGCCACCTTTATTAAGAACCAATATCCAACATCCAACATCCAATATCCAAAACAATGATAACTCAAATAATTTTATTGCTCATTTTGCCGGTGGTGATTTATGTTTCTTACCGTTTAATTTTAATGGCATTGAGACGATTCGAAAAATCAGAACAGAAATAAATCCCCGGAGCTAAACATACTTCTGGTTCTTAGGATTAGCATTTTTATAGTAGGGTATAAGGAATAGGGTTGCAGCTCTATTTCCATGTACCTTATTCCTTTCTGGCGTAAAACATCAATTTTGCAAGAGCAATCCTGAAAGGATTGAATATGAATAGTACAAATTTCAACCAGAGAAACAACCACGAAGTGGTTGAATATAGTTCAAATACAAATACAATCAGCTATTCAGTAATTTTGAATAAAGTTTAGGGCAACATCCCCTTTTCCAAACTTTCATTTTTTAATTACTCCTTTCATTCGTAACAAGTCTTAACTTTGCGCCCTAAAATTATTTCGTATGAACAACTATCCGAAAATTACATTAAAATCAGGCAAAGATGAAGCTGTAAGACGTTTCCATCCCTGGATCTTCTCCGGCGCAATTAAAAAAATATATGGCGAGCCTGACGAAGGCGATGTGGTTGAGGTTTTCTCTAATCATGATGAATATCTTGGTACAGGTCACTACCAGACAAGCACGATCACTGTTCGTGTATTTTCTTTTCAACAATTAGAACCTGATGCTGCCTTCTGGAAAAGCAAACTTCAGGCTGCTTACGATTACAGGAAAGCGCTGGGAATGGTTGACAATACGGAAACCAATGTTTACCGGCTTGTCCATGCCGAAGGTGATGGCTTGCCCGGACTGATTTTGGATTATTACAATGGAACCATCGTGATTCAGTCGCACTCTATCGGCATGCATCTGATAAAAGCTGAACTCGTGGAAGGTCTCAAAGAAATTTATGGCGACAGGTTAAAAGCTGTTTATGACAAGAGCAGTGAAACGCTTCCGAAAATGTCGAAAATAAGCGCTGAGGATGGTTACCTTTATGGAAATTCAGGTGCAAATGAGGTTACTGAAAATGGACACAAATTTATCGTTGACTGGGAAAGAGGGCAGAAGACAGGCTTCTTTATTGATCAGCGTGAAAACAGGAAATTGCTTGAACGCTATGCAGCGAATAAAAAGGTTTTAAACACCTTTTGCTACACCGGTGGATTCTCGGTCTATGCCCTGAAGGCAGGCGCTTCGGAAGTTCATTCTGTTGACAGCTCCGCAAAAGCAATTGATCTTTTAGAAAAAAATATTGAGGTAAATCATATTGACCCCGCCCGGCATCAGTCATTCCAGGTAGATGCCATTGATTATTTAAAGGAAATAGAGGATAAATATGATGTCATTATTCTCGACCCTCCTGCTTTTGCAAAACATCACGACGCAAGGCAACACGCCATACAGGGATACAAAAGAATAAATCTGCAGGCCATGAAACAGATCAGAAAAGGTGGCTTTATTTTCACATTTTCCTGTTCACAGGTGATTGATAAAAATTTGTTCACATCTACTATTATTTCTGCAGCAATTTTATCAGGAAGGAATGTGAAAATACTTCATCATTTGACGCAGCCGCCTGATCATCCCGTCAGCGCTTTTCACCAGGAAGGGGAGTACCTGAAAGGGCTTGTTCTTTTTGTTGAATAAAGCCTGGATTACTTCACCAGTTTTACAATTTGTAAAATAAGCAAGACACTATTTTGACATCAACCGTTTCATACAAATACATCTGGAAAGTTTCTTTCCCAATCATCATTGGTCTGATTGCCCAAAATATTATGGTGGCAATTGACACTGCATTTCTGGGTAGGGTAGGAGTGGTGGCTCTGGGAGCCGGCGCTTTGGGTGGACTGTTCTATCTTGCGGTTGTTATGCTCGGCATTGGATTTGGCACAGGTACTCAAATACTCATTGGCCGGAGAAATGGTGAAAAACAATTCGGGCAGATAGGCAAACTGACTGATCACGCAATTTATTTCCTCCTTGCCCTTGCCACCGCATTGTTTCTTGTCATTTTTTTTCTTGCTCCCGCACTACTTCAGTTTTTCATCAGGTCAAAGGAAGTATTTGATGGTACTCTTCAATTCCTGAGGTTTCGTGCATGGGGGATTTTCTTTGCATTTATCAACATTACTTTCACATCATTTTATGTAGGAACAGTCAGAACAAGAATTCTTACTTATAGCACTATCATCACTGCTATCACCAACGCAGTTCTCGATTATTTCCTGATATTCGGTAAAGGCGGTTTTCCTGAGATGGGCATTGCCGGTGCTGCACTTGCTTCCTCCATTTCTGAATTTGTAACTTCATTATTTTTTATTGTCAGAACGTATTATTTCGAAGACACTGCAAAATTCAACCTGTTCCGTTTTTCACGATTTGAAAAGTCCACGATGAACAGGATGCTCAAACTTTCTATCCCCATTATGTTGCAGAATTTCCTGTCGTTTGCAGGCTGGTTTATTTTCTTTATGGTTATTGAACATCTGGGCGAGCATGCACTGGCAGTTTCTAACATTTGCCGCAGCATCTACATGTTGCTGATGATACCTATTTGGGGGCTGTGTTCCGCATGCAACACCCTTGTGAGTAACCTCATGGGCGAAGGAAGGATCAACGAAGTGATACCGATGATCAAAAAGATCGTCATTATTAGTTTCACATGCACACTGATCATTATTACCGGAAATCTGATATTGCCGCGTTACGTTATTTCCATTTATACCGAAGATGTGAATCTCATTGCCGACTGCATAAGGGTTCTCGATGTTATTTTGCTTGCCCTGGTTTTCTTCTCCGTTGCAATGGTCATGCTCTTTGGCGTTTCAGGCACAGGAAACACAAGGATAACTTTTAACTTTGAAATGTTTTCAATCTCACTCTACATATTGACCGCATATTTGCTTGCAGTGGTGTATAAATTACCCGTGTTTTACGTCTGGTTTGTGGAATGCGAATATTTTTTCGTGATGGGTATTTTTTGTTTCATCTATCTCCGTTCCGGAAGGTGGAAGCACATTAAAATATAATCTACTATTTGGATCTTGGATCTTGGATATTTGATCTTGGAATTTGGAATTTGGAATTTGGAATTTGGAACTTGGGACTTGGGACTTGTTTAGCGGTTAATTCCTCGAAAAATCCTCCGGCAGTATAAACTTTTTCACAGCTTCAAACAATGAAAAATTATCCTGCAGCCCTGTAAGGTGCGATACATTTTCACCATTTTTAAAAATCAATATGGTTGGGTATGATGTGACGGCGTATTTCTCAATCAGCATTTTATTGTCGTCAGCATTGACATTGTAGATCTTCACATTGTCGCCGATAACACTTTTAAATTTTTCGAGAAATAATTTCTGTATCCTGCTGTAAAAACTCCAGCTCACATAGAAATTCACAATTGAGATGCCGCTATCTGTGATGAATTTATGCTTCTTTTCTCCGAGCTTCACGGTTTGATTCCTTTCATATTCCGGATTCATTTAATTGTGGTGGGCTGTTATTCTTCCGCGCTGTAGTATTAAATATGAATATTATTGATTACCCCGCAAAAGTATAGGTGATCTATATAGATTACAATAAGTGCTAACACTTAATTTTTCTAGTCATTATTACGCATAGAACTGTAAATAGGTAAAAGAACAAGAGTGTAAAGTATAAGCGGACCTTTCCAACAACCGTATCTTCCCACTCCTTGCAACTCTTATATCTTGACCCTGCTCCGAAAAGTAAAAAAGATAAAAATGCCACAAAAACACCAATACACAAAACTAAACAAAACAATAAAAACCTGTAATCTGGTTATTCGTGGAAGTTTGTGTTTTTGAGTTTTAGTGGTAAAATTGACTTATCGGAGTAGGCTCAATTTTTAAACTCTTACAATCTTCAAACAATTTTCCCTTCCTTCTTCAACAAAAGAAAAATATTGAATAATTTAGCCGAAAGTTTTAATTGACCAATTCCGCATGAGGCTTCTGATAATATTTTTCAGTCTTTTTTTATTCTTTGGCAAACTGCAGGCCCAGGACAGCCTGCCGTCAGAGAAAGCATGGGTTGACTCCGTTTTCAACACCATGTCCCAACGCGACAAGATTTCACAGCTTTTCATGATCAAGGTATTTTCCGATGGCAACAGATCTTACAATGAAAAAATAAGCGAACAGATATGCGACAACAAGGTGGGCGGCATTTCATTCTTTAAAGGTGGACCCGTTCGCGAAGCCATTATGACCAATCAGTTTCAGCGTGAAGCCAATATCCCCATGTTGGTTGCCATTGATGGTGAATGGGGCCTTGGCATGCGCCTCGACAGCACCCCCTCATTTCCCCGCCAGATTGTTTTGGGCGCACTTCAGAACGATTCTCTCATCTACCGCATGGGTTTCGAAATTGCCCGCGAGTGTCGCCGCATTGGCATCAACATGAATTTCGCCCCCGACATTGACATCAACAGCAACCCCAAAAACCCCGTCATCAACAGCCGTTCTTTTGGCGAAAGCAAATTTAATGTCGCAGCAAAAGGAGTTGCCTATATGAAAGGAATGCAGGCCAACGGCGTCCTTGCCTGCGCCAAACATTTTCCCGGACACGGCGACACCGACACCGATTCTCATCTTGCCCTGCCTGTCATCAAACATTCGCAGGAAATGATTGACACCCTCGACCTTTTTCCCTTCAGGGAACTCATCAAAAATAATGTAAGCGCCGTCATGGTGGCCCATCTCAATGTGCCCGCCCTCGACACTGCCGCCAAAAGTGTGTCCAGTCTTTCAAAACCCATAGTTACTGATTTGTTGAAAAACAAACTTGGTTTCAATGGACTTGTCATCACCGATGCCCTCGACATGAAAGGCGTGAGCAATGAACATAAGTATGGCTCTGCCGAACTCGACGCTTTGCTTGCCGGCAACGATATTCTCCTCCTTCCCGAAGATGTTGCCACAGCAATTGATAAAATTAAAAATGCTGTTGACAGCTCAAAGATCAGCCAGGATGTGATTGATGCGAAATGCAAAAAGATCCTTAGTTGCAAATGGCGCCTTGGCCTGAACAATTTTAAACCCATTGAAATTAAAGGCATCGTTGACGATATCAACTCACCCGAAGCCGCCATGCTGAAAAGAGAACTGTTTGAAAAGGCCATCACAGTCGTGAAAAACAAAAACAATATTCTCCCCCTCATCAATCTCGACACCCTTTGCCTAGCCTCCGTTTCTGTGGGCGACAGTGTCACCAGCGAATTTCAGAATGCCCTTTCTTTCTATGGCGCCTTTGATCATTACAACGTGGGCCGCAATATGAAGGCTTCCGAAGCCGATTCCCTACTCAAATTGTTGCATAATTATTCATGCGTCGTCGTCGGCATTCAGAACACCAATAATTATGCGAACAAGGATTTCGGCGTCTGCGCTCAGGCCATCTCTTTCATTGATTCTCTCAAAAAACAGAACAAAGTCATCCTCGATATTTTTGCAAATCCTTACGTTTTGTCGCGTTTTACCAACACCGACAACATAGATGCTGTGATCGTTTCCTACCAGGACAACCCCACAACCGACGACCTTTCTGCTCAGATGATCTTCGGCGCTCAGACTTCTTCAGGCAAACTTTCTGTCACCGCATCGCCCGAATTCCCCGTGAATACCGGCATCTCTTTAAATGTTGACACCCTCCGGCTGAAATATACCATCCCCGAAGCTGTCGGAATTGATGAAAAATACATCCTCAGAATTGATTCCATCGCTAAGGACGGCATCCTCAAAAAAGCTTATCCCGGCTGTGTCATCCTTGCCGCTAAGGATGGAAAAGTTTTTTACAACAAAGCTTTCGGTGACCACACTTACGAAAATAAAATTCCTACGCAATGTACCGATATTTTCGACATGGCTTCCATCACCAAAATTGAAGCCTCAACCATGGCCATCATGAAGCTTTACGACGAGGGGAAAATTGATCTCGACAAACGCCTCGTGGACTATCTGCCCTGCGTCAAAGGTAGCAACAAGGCGCATATTGTCATCCGCGACCTGCTCACCCACCAGGCACGCCTCAAAGCATGGATACCCTTCTACAAAACCACCATGAAAAACGGATGGGTTGACACCAATATTTACCATAAATTCCCTTCTGACAAATTTCCTTTTCGCGTGGCCGAAGGTCTTTATATCAGGAAGGATTATCCCGATTCCATCATTCAGCAGATCATCAAATCGCCCCTCAACAAAAAGAAAGAATACCTCTACAGCGACATGGGTTTTTACCTCATGATGAAGATCGTTGAGAAAATTTCAGGCCAGAGTTTCGAATCCTTTGTGCAGGAAAACTTCTACGTCCCTCTTGGCATGGGCAGTACCGGCTTCAATCCCCGCCTGCGTTTCAGCCTCGACAGGATAGTCCCCACCGAATACGATTCCACATGGCGCCGACAGCTTGTGCATGGCGATGTCAACGACCAGGGCGCCGCAATGATGGGCGGCACCTGCGGACATGCGGGGTTGTTTTCAACCGCCTCCAACATTGCCACCATCATGCAGATGTTGCTCCAAAACGGCTACTACGCGGGCAGGCAGTATCTCAAACCCTCCACCATCGTTGAGTTTACCCGCTGCCAGTTTCCCGACAACAACAACAGGCGCGGCCTCGGATTCGACAAACCTCCCGTCAATCCTGCCGATGTGTGGCCCTGCTGCAAAAGCGCCTCTGCACTCAGCTTCGGGCATTCCGGCTTTACCGGCACCTACTTCTGGGTGGACCCTGTGAACCATGTTGTTTTTGTTTTCCTTTCAAACCGTGTGTATCCCGACCCCAACAACAAAAAACTAACCGCGCTAAACATCAGAACCAACATCCAGCAGGTGATCTATGATGCAGTGGCGGCAGGGGAAAAGGGTAAATAAAGTAAAATTTTTTATCGGTTTATCTTGTATCCGGCATCTTTTGAGCGGGATTTCAAATCCCCATATAAAACCGAAAGGATTGCAAATTTTGAGTGTTCAAAATGTTATAAATTGTTTGAAGTAAAGTTGTTTGTGTTGTTTAACCTCACCCCAACCCTCTCCTAAAGGAGAGGGCGCTGTTTTTCATAGTAAGCGTAAGTGCAGTAAGAACAGCGTTTCTTTGAATAAGGTAGAATGATAACGACGACAGTCACGCCTTCTCATTTAGGCTTGTCTATGCACACATCTATATAAGTTGTTCAAATAATTTGACGTTCTACAAACGTCTTTTTACTCTGAAATTAACTTTACTACAATAATTTTATGCTCTACAAGCATCCCATGAAATTCGGCTGAATCAGGGTGGCACGAGCCGTTGTAGACGGCATTGTTATTGTAGAAATAAGGCTACAATAATTTTATGCTCTACAAGCATCCCATGAAATTCGGCTGAATCAGGGTGGCACGAGCCGTTGTAGACGGCTTTGTTATTGTAGAAAT
>CAISZK010000250.1 GCA_903889915.1 uncultured Bacteroidota bacterium | reverse complement strand
GAATTATCTGTGAATTCAGTTTATTTTATTATTTATTTTCATTGAGCCACCAATTGAGCCAATGATGAGAATTGAACTCATGACCCCTTCCTTACCAAGGAAGTGCTCTACCCCTGAGCTACATCGGCAAAACATGAGGGGAAGACTTGCCTACCGGCAGGCAGGCTGGGCTTCCCGATATTCATCGGGATAAACTTCTCGCCCCTTCATCACCTCTAATCATTACCAAGAGCGGAAGACGGGGCTCGAACCCGCCACCTATAGCTTGGAAGGCTATCGCTCTACCAAATGAGCTACTTCCGCTTATTGATTTTTGGTTTGAGATTTTTCGAATTGACATTTAAAATCATCTCTGTCAAATTTAATTTTGATCAGGAATTTTTCTCAATTTTCGAATATCAATTCTTCAATCAAAAATCTAAAATCACTTTCGTGGGGAGGGGAGGATTCGAACCTCCGAAGGCGTCGCCAACAGATTTACAGTCTGCCCCATTTGACCACTCTGGTACCTCCCCAAACAATATTACAAAGAACTATGAGCCGATGGAGGGATTCGAACCCCCGACCAGCTGATTACAAATCAGCTGCTCTGGCCGACTGAGCTACATCGGCGTCTTAATTGGTAATCTGATATTTTTTCGAATTTTGATAAAAAAAATGCAGACCTTTTCAAAAAAGTCTGCAAATGTATTAATTCAATATCTAATTACCAAAAATTTTGCCAAACTTTTTTTCAACCTTTTCAAATAATTTTATTAAAAGGCTGAAAAACAAAAAAATAAAACTGTTTACAACCCTTTTATTTTTTCTTTGTGTTTTGTTAATTGTTTGCGTAAAGCATCAACAGCGCTATCCGTGGCTTCTTCAAATGTTTTGCATTGCTTTTTTGCAAAGAGATCATTTCCCCTTATTATTAGTTTAATTTCCGACACTTTATTGTCAGTCTTATTGCTTTTGTCAACCTTCAAAGTAACTTCACTGCCTATCAATCCATCGTAAATAGTGGAGAGTTTTTGAATTCTTTCCTGAATGAAGTCTTCTAATTTTTGATCCGCTTTAAAGTGAATCGAACTGATTTTTATTTGCATGATTTCCTCCTATTTTTAAGCTTTTGGATGAGCTTGTTTATAAACTTTGATTAATTTTTCAACTGTATTATGAGTGTAGACCTGGGTTGCGGATAGATTCGCGTGGCCAAGCAGGTCTTTGATTGCATTCAGATCTGCGCCGTTATTCAGCATGTGTGTAGCAAAAGTGTGTCTTAAAACATGCGGGCTTCTTTTTGTAAGCGTTGTAACTGCTCCAAGATAAAACTGCACCAATCTTTGAACAAGTTTTTGATAAATGGGTTCACCTTTTGATGTCAAAAAAACCATTTTATTGTCAGATTTTACATTGCTTTTACGTAATTCAAAATAATTTAAAAATTGTTTCTCCAATGAAGGTCCGTAAGGGATAATTCTTTCTTTATTCCGCTTGCCTAAAACTTTAATTGTTTTCTTCATCAGATCAACATCAGCAAGCGTAAGGTTTACCAGTTCGGATAATCGTATTCCGGTCATGTAGAAAAGTTCAATAATAAGACGATTTCTTGCTCCTTCAAAACCTTCACCAAAATCTACCTTATCTAATAGTGTATCCATTTTTGATTTCTCAACAAAAACCGGTAATCTTTTCGACATTTTAGGTGCGGTCACTTTATTCAACGGGTTTTCGCGAACCACTCCTTCACGAATAAGAAATTTGTAGAACGATTTTAATGTTGAAATTTTTCTGTTGATTGAACGCGGTGTAATCTTGTGCTCCATCATTTCAACAAGCCAGGAACGCACCTGAAGATAAGTAATGTCTTTTAGATCCTTTACCTGATACTCTTTTTCAAGGTATAAAAAGAACTGATCAAGATCATTTTGGTATGAGTTTACCGTGTGAGGAGAGTATCTTTTTTCAAACTGAATATACTGTATGAACCGTTCCTTATCCATCACCTGCTTTTAAGAAAGTAGAAATTAATATTCAAAGGTACTAAAAAAAAACGTCCGATACAACTATTTCTACTTTCCTGAAAAGAAAAGACTATAATTCAGTCGGTTCAGCTTCGTGCAGTTTCTGGATGTATATCGCTTTAATTTTTTGATACCTTTTCTTTACTGAAGGCTTGGTGAATTTTTGTCTTTCCCTGAGTTCTTTAACAACACCGGTTTTTTCAAATTTTCTTTTGAGTTTTTTTAATGCTTTGTCAATGTTTTCGCCTTCTTTTACTGATACAATGATCATAGTGTTTCTTATTTATTTTGTAATGAATGATTTATTTCCAATCAAATTGGGGTGCAAAAGTATGATAATTTTTTATTTTACAAAAATATTTGTTTAATAATTTTTACCTGATTAATAATTTAATTTCCAAAGTGCCTACAAAACTTCATAATAAAAGCAGGTAGAGACTACCTGCTTTTATTATGAAAGGACTATAAAAAATGTTACGAATTAAGCATAACCGGCATTACAAGCATCAACATGTCTTCACTTTTGTTTTCGTTATTAACCGGAAGCAATAACCCTGCACGGTTTGGAGCAGACATTTCGAGACAAACTTCATCGGTGCTGATAATATTTAGCATCTCCAGAACAAATTTTGAATTAAATCCGATTTCCATATCCTCTCCTTCATACTGGCAGGTGAGACGTTCTTTGGCTTCATTTGAAAAATCAAGGTCTTCTGCTGACAGGGTAAGTTCTTTTCCGTTTACTTTGAATCTCACCTGGTGTGTGGACTGGTTCGAAAAAATTGAAACGCGTTTTATTGAATTCAAAAAAGGAATTCTTTCAATGGTTAACTTGTTTGGATTTTCTGCCGGGATGACAGCTTCGTAATTCGGGTACTTTCCATCAATGAGGCGACAAATGAGATTGTAGTTACCGAATTCGAAAAAAGCATTTGTTGTGTTATACTCTATTTTGACTTTCGAATCTTCGTGTGCTAATAAATTCTTCAGTTGTGTCAGAGGTTTCTTTGGTAAAATAAAAGATGCTGACTCCTCCGATTTGCAATCGGTTCTTCTATAACGAACCAACTTGTGTGCATCAGTTGCAACAAAAGTAAAGTTCTCTGATGACAACTGGCAGAACACACCTGACATTACCGGTCTGAGTTCATCGTTACCTGTAGCAAAAAGAGTAGTGTTTATTGCATCAGCAATAATATTGCAATCAATCTCAAGTGATGAAGAACTTTCAAGAGTTGGTGTCTTCGGGAACTCTTCAGCATTGTGGCCGGTTAGTTTATATTTTCCTTCACCTGCAAATATTTCAATACTGAAAGTTGATTTGGTGTCAATAGTAAAGGTGATAGGAATATCAGCAAAAGTCTTCAATGTCTCAAGAAGAATTTTTGAAGGAATAGCAATACTACCCGGTTTTTCTGATTTAATTATTTCAACTTTAGCGGTCATTGTTGTTTCAAGATCGGAAGCTGAAATGGTTAGTTTGTCCTGATCAAGAACAAAGAGAAAATTATCCAGTATGGGTAATGTGTTGCTGCTGTTGATAACGCCGCCTATCGCCTGTAATTGCCTTAGCAATAAAGTGCTCGAAACTATAAATTTCATGGTTATGGTTTTATTAATTAGTTTACAAACCTACGTGTTTTTTTATAAATACACAAATACAAATTTCAGAATGCTCAAAATTATTTAAAAAAAATAATTCCTGACATGGTCACTTTACATTATTTACCTTACCTGTTGCAGGTTTTAAATAGTATGTAAGAGGCCTTAAAATATTGTCAAAAATATAAAATTGGATCAGACCAAAATCTTTGCCCTGATTGAACTGTACAAAAAGTCTGTCGAGGTCATAAATAGAATTGCTTTGATCAATTTCTTCCTGATCACCCGGCGCTGATTTATGAAAAGTCTTTATTGTTATTGCTTTCCCATTCATTTCTGTGATAGTAAGAATATGAAAAGGTGTTGTCATGATAATCGAGTCTTTATTGTGAATAATATTGTCTGTTACCAGAGACTCAAATTTCACATCCACAAATGAGGTTAGAAGTTTGAGTAGTTTTATAGTGTCGTAATCCGGAATAACGATCTTGGGTTTAAGTGCAGTCAGCGTATATTTTCCGGGTGCAACATTGTTAATGATAAATGAGCTGTCAGGAGAGGATGGGAATGCAAGTTGTACGGACTTAATGTTGGCCATTTCAATATTGAAAAGAGTATGATCCCGCCAGTCATTTTCAAGTGTGCTGAATCGTGAATTCAGGAACCCGCGGAAACCCGGAATGTGCATTATGTAGGGATCGTCTGAGCCATCAAGAAGCATGTAGGTGCCCAGGTTGTCCTGTGTAGCATCACCGACATAAAATGTTTTGACAAGTTTTTCATGAGGGAAGAGATGAATACCCCAGAAATCTATTCTGTAAACAGTCTGGTAAATTTCTGCTTTTTTTGCAACTGACGAAAGTCGCCTGACCACATTGTCTCTTGCTGCTTTTGCGACCGGTGATTTAACTTCGATCCGAAGCATCGTTTTCAATAAAATGCTCACAAGGTCGCTGCTTGCTGAGAACTTTTTATTTACCGTCCAATCGCCGGGAGCATTTTTCTCAAGAAGTACTTTGTTATTCTGTTTATCTGTCAGGAATATTTTTGTTACAAGAGAAGTGTCTGAAATTACAAAGTCATCAGTTGTTAACGAAGAAACTCCTTTTGATGATTTATAAATAAAATAACATGCAAAAGCGATGAGCAGAATGGTAATGATAAAAACGATCTTATTTCTTTTCATAAATAATCTTCTTAAGAATGATCATGAATGGATATTCATTTTAATAGTAAAGCCAACTCACGACTTCAATGTTTTGCTACGGGTATATTTTCTCTTTCTGATCATGCCATGAATAATTGCAAAACATAAAATCAGAATGACAGGAAGCCCAATGTTAGCCAGCTGAATCATGATCCTGTGCTTTGTTATTATTTTTTTGTCAAGCAGACGGAGCTTCAATTCCCGTGACCTCACTTCCATTAAGCCGGAATCGTCGCAAAGGTAATCAATACAATTTTGAATAAAATCTTTGTTGCCGAAAGTTTCTTTGGTATATCTGTCGTATCCGAGTGGTAAAGGAAATTTATTACCTCCTGAGATATGCACGTCATTCTTTATTACATCACCATCTGAAACAACTATCATTCTCGTTGCAACACTGGAATCTTTAAAAGCAATTTCCTTATCGTTTGCAATGGTATCGCTGATCCTGTGCCTGTATAAAGAAGTGAATTTACCTTCCAGCAAAACAGCAAGTGGAATGTTGGATTTATTGAACAATCTTTCATCTGGTTCATTGCGCATAATGTCCAGACTTATGCTGACTGGTGTTGGCATCACACGGGAATAACTTGATGAGGCCAGGAGTATGGTTTTCTTAATAGATTTCGAGCCTACCGTGTCAAGGCTGCTTGCAAATTCAAATTTAATTGCATTCAGATTATTTACAATGGGATTTTTTATCGAAGGCATGACGACAGGGAAGAAGTACCATGGCAGATAATTAATTTGCGGCTGATTGCCAAGATTGCCTGTCTTTACAGGGATTGGCATGGCATTAAGGTCTTCAATCAGGTTGTAATTTACACGTACACCATACTTGAAAAGCTGGTCTTCTATGCCAAGCCGCTGGGCAATTCCCATCGTAATATCACTTTTACTCAGGCTGTCCATACTGGCAAAAACAGGGTCAACAAGCCACAATACTTTACCGCCTTTCATGATATACTGGTCAATAATGAACTTGTCCTTTTCATCAAATATTGAATCGGGTTTTGCTATGATGATTGCCTTGTAACCATTAAGTGCTTTTAATTTGTGATTGATCCAAACCCGTTGAACATTGTAGTATTCCGAAAGCGTATTCGAGATGTCACCCGTTTCATACTTGTCAAGTTCACCATGTCCTTTTATGAATGCGATCTTTGGTTTTGTTGTTACAGTAAGTTTTTTTATGACACTTGCGATATTGTATTCCAGGGACTGAATGGAACTGTTCAGAACAGATTCCGCAGCTATCCCGATTTGTGATTTGAGCAATTGCAATGGTAATTCCCTGTCTTTATAAGTTACAATGGCACCCGGGAAAATGATCTGCTGACTTGAGCCTTCTGTGTTTTTTGTTTTCAGATTTGTTGGTTCAAGCCCTTTTGCATAAAGTTCCTTGTAAAGATTCTGTATTTGTGTTTTATCAGTTCCTGCTGACGGGTTGATAAGTTTATACTGGATATTGTCAGAGTATGCGTTGAACTGATTGAGCATATCAACAGTTTCGTTTCTCAGTCGCTTGAAACCTGCAGGGAAATCGCCGTCCAGGTAGATTTTGAAATAAACAACGTCATCAAGTTTTGTGAGAATTTTTTTTGTTGTTGCAGATAGAGTGTATTTCTTTTCGGAAGTAAGGTCAATTCTTGTGAAGAGATATGAAACGATGATGTTAAGGCAAACTACGATTGCAAGCCCCATGAAAAACTGATAAATATTCTGTCTCTTGACACCTTTTCTGCCGATAGATGTTTGCTCAGATTGTTCCGGTTTTGTGTTTTTGAAAATTACCATTTCCTGCTTTGTAGAGAGATTTTACTTAATAAAATAAAAATAGTAATGAGGCTCAGAAAATATACAACATCTCTCAGGTCAATAACGCCGCGGCTCATTGATGCATAATGTGCGCTGATGCCGAGGTTCTGGATAAAAAGATCAAAACGTCCGAAAAATTCCAGTTGATAGATCAATTCGAAACCGAGATAAAAAAACCCGCATAAAAATAGTGAGATAATGAACGAAACTATCTGGTTGCTTGTAATGGTGGAAACAAAAATTCCGATGGCAACAAAAACGCATCCGAGAAACATCAAACCGAAATATGATCCCCATGTTCCGCCAAAATCAAGGTTTCCATGCGTGGAGCCAAGATAGTAAACCGAAATGTAATAGATCAGTGTTGGAAGCAAAGAAAAGATCACAAGCACAACACCGGCAAAATATTTTGCAAGGATGATCTGAAGGTCGGTGATTGGTTTTGTCATCAGCATTTCGATGGTCCCGCTTCGTCTTTCTTCAGCAAATGTGCGCATGGTGATTGCGGGGATCAGGAAAAGAAATACAAATGGTCCAAGTAGGAAAAGCCCGTCAAGATTGGCATAACCATTATCAAGAATGTTGAAATCTAACGGAAATACCCATAAAAATAAACCATTGAAAAGCAGGAAAACAGTGATTACAATATACCCTATGAGTGAACTTAAAAAATTCTTTATTTCCTGCCTGAATAATGTAAACATTCGCTTCTTTTTGTAATTATTTTAAAAGCTGTAATGATAACCTCCTGTTATATTGTATCGGTTTCCCAAGTACTTTAACTATATCTGCATATTGACTGGCAGGAAGATTCGGAGCCTTTAATAATTGGCGAAAATAATTCTTTTTTAATAACTCCACTCATTTGTTTATGAAATTTTAACACAAAACCAATTTAAGCCCTTTGCCTATTGAGGCATAGCCAAAATGATGGCAATAAAGATCCGGATAATTTTTATTACAATCATGTGAAATGAATGCGGAAAAGCACATTTGATTTTAGCTCCCTGTGATGTCGCGTTGCAATCTTCATTCTAAATATTGTGCTAATTTTGCACACATTAATTAACTCTATGAAAGCTTTCATTATTAATATAGGCGACGAACTGCTTATCGGACAAGTTACCAACTTTAATGCCTCGTGGATGGCTGAGCAGCTTAATATCATCGGCGTGGATGTGGTAAGAATAAATGTCATCTCTGATAAGGAAGATGAAATTCTAAATGCGTTGGGAGAGGCTGAAAAGAATGCTGATGTTATTGTTCTCACTGGCGGTCTTGGTCCTACAAACGACGATATTACCAAAGAAACTTTATGCAGGTTTTTCAATACGCATTTGGTTTTTGATCAGGCGACATTCGATGATATCTCCGGTTTTTTTAAACAACGCAGCGTTACCGTTACCGAGACTAACAGAAAACAGGCAGAGGTGCCGGCAGGATGTAAAATAATCCGCAATGTCAGCGGAACTGCGCCTGGCCTGTGGTTTGAAAAAAACGGAAAAATATTTGTTGCCACACCGGGTGTTCCTTATGAAATGAAAACAATGATGAGCACTTTGATACTGCCCTTAATTGAACAGCGTTTGAGTGGTGATACAATTGTTCACAAGACCATCCTCACACAGGGTGTGGGTGAATCATTTCTTGCGGATATGATCGTTGATTGGGAAAATAATTTGCCTGAAAATATCCGCCTCGCTTATTTGCCTTCACCCGGATTGGTGAGACTCAGGCTTAGTGCAAGAGGAGCCGATAAGGCAATGCTTAAAAGGAGTATTGACGAACAGGTGAAAAAACTTCAGGGCATTATTTCGCAGCATATTTATGGATATGATTCGGAAACCATGGAGCAGATCATTGGAAAACTCTTGATTGAGCAAGGAAAATCCGTTGTCACGGCAGAGAGTTGCACGGGTGGTTATATTGCGCATGCCATCACAAGGATCCCCGGAAGTTCTGCGTATTTCAAAGGTTCTGTGGTTGCCTATTCAAACGAGATCAAAGAAGAATTTCTTGGAGTGCAGCACGAAACATTGGTGAAATATGGCGCCGTCAGCGAGGAAACAGTGAAGGAAATGGCTACAAATGCCAGGATAAAGTTACATGCAGATTACGCAATTTCCATATCCGGCATTGCCGGTCCTGATGGTGGAACGGAAGAAAAACCTGTGGGACTTGTTTGGATTGCTGTTGCTTCTGCTGAAAATATTATTGCACAAAAATTCCAGTTTGGAAATATCAGGATGGTAAACATTGAGCGTGCATCTGTGACAGCATTGAATATGCTGAGGAAAGAGATAATAAGAAGTGGGAAGTAAGCAGCAAGTTCAAGATATTTTTTTATGCAAATTGAAAGGCAGACTTTCAATTTGCATAAAAGAAGTTTTAAAATCCGTTAATAATTTCCGCTGCAAAACTTATGCTTGTTGTCAATGCGGATTTTGTTATTCGAAAACCATGTAACAAAGGTGTCCCATTTTTCTTTGTTGGCAGTTTTCCATTTATCGAAAGCATCTTCATCGCCTTTCATTAAAAGCCAGTGATTATAGGCTTCCATGTGGCCTGCTTTAAGAATGGTGTCCTGGTATTCGATAAGAATGTTGGGGTATTTTTTATCCTGTCCCATTTTGTAAAAATTCTCAACAAAGTGTGTGCGTATCCTGTCGAGCGAAGCCATGTCAATTTTCTTTTCAGATACCAGCGACATTAGCAAAGTCGGTTCGTAAACCATGCTGAAAGGAAGTTGAATTTTGCTGCTGTCCGATAGAGTTCCTGTATTTATGGTCATCCTTTTGCAAAAGCTGACAGTCATTGTGGAGTCACTGGTAAATTTAATCTGGCTTTTGTAAGTGTCGTAAAGAAGTTTGCTAATGGTGGCAGTCCTTTTGGTGTTGGATTCTAAATTCATAAAAATTTCACCGTACATCATCCCCCATATTTCCTCAGTGGAATTGCAATACAGTGTAGCTGCCCAATAATAATTGGAAGGGAAAACAGGATCCACCTCTATTCCTTTTTCGAAAAAGCCAAGTGCCTTGTCAAAATCTTTGGTTTTTAACTGCACGACGCCCATCTCAAGGTATAATTCTCCTGATTTTGGGAATTTCTTCAGTCCTTTCTTATAGATGTCAACAGCCTTGTCGGTATTTCCCATATCGTCATAACAATTGCCGAGCAACTGATAAACCAGGTCGTCCACATCTTTGTGTTTCAAAAGTCCTTTGAGTATCTGGCTTGATTTGGCATAATCATCTTTTGCATAATAAGCGTATGCAGTTTCGTAAGGGTAGGTAATGTTTTTCGGGTCGAGTTTTTGGGCTTCTTCAAGCAATTTGATAGCAGGATCGAATTTCCCTTCTTCTTCCGATTCCAGCGCCTGTTGCATTTTATCAAGCGCTTTATCCTGGTCGCTTTGTCCGAAAGCAATCTGTCCCATGAGTATGAATAGGGTTAATCCGAAAAGTTTGATGGTTTTTGTCATTTTTGATTGAATGATGATTTATGAAAACGTACCCGGAAATTAAAAGGCAAAGATATTGGTTATTTGAGAAAGAAAAAAGAAAAATTTATGCTAATGAAAATGCCATCAATTCTACATGGTTTTCTTTTACTCTTTCCATTTAAACGCCTTGTAAGGATAATTATAGTAGCTGCAATACCTGAATTCTGTCAGGCAGGCTTTGCCTTCCAATGACTGTATCAATATATCGTCAGCATCAAGTTTGCCTTTTTTCCCGTTGTCTTTGTACAGCACTGAAACCTGGAAGCCGAAATGCAATATGCATCCTTCAAACAGGCTGTCTTTTTTTATTTCATCCAAAAAGTTTACTATGCCCGAAGGACCAACATAGGGGATGTTATAACCCATTCTGCGTTTGCCATAAATTGCAAGTTCGGCACAGTCGGAGCCAATGCGCAAATCAGTCTGATGACCGAAACCATTGATGAATGTTGGTGGCAGAATAAACGGCGTGTTTATTAATTCCGTTAAATAACCGCGATAGGAATCGTTTTCTCTGACCACTATCTGAAAGATGTTATCATAGCATGACTGCAATGGACGTTTCTCATTCAGTTCGCCATTTTTTACCAAAGAATCGTTGTCGTCAAACAATCCAAAGTAAATCGTTCCTGCGGTTACCTTCATTATGGTCAGTGATTTTTCTGATGATAATTTTGCGATCTTATAGGATATCAAACTGTGGTAAGGTTTGCTGCTGTTGCTGATGTCGTAGTTGAGTTGTTCAGGATCTATTTCGTACCAACATTTTTTTCCCAAAGTATCCTGATCTGTTAAACAAAGTGTGTCGCCCTGTTTCAGAAAGATAGTTTTTGTATAAGCAACATGGCGGTTATTTACAAGGATATTCACATTCGAATACCCTGAAAACACAAGTAAGGAAAAAAGAAAAGGGAGCAATACCTTCATGATTAATTGAATTTCCACAAGTATCCGTTAAAAAGCAATTCGGAAATACAAATGTTATCCTTTTTCAATCCCTTGTAGGTTTCCAGAAAAGTGATTTTAATCCTTCGGATATTCAGGTTGTAATCTATTTTCATGAAATGAAATAAATCGCAATTGTGCGCAAAATTCGTTTTTGTCAAGGGTGTGTATTTTCTATCCTCAAAAGTAATAATTGTATCATGGGTTATGGTCTTAGAAGTGTCATGCCAATTCAGCTCATCGTATTCGATCTTTATCTTTTTCAACCTGCCATTATCGTAATAATTTTGTTCATTTGAATAATTCCCATTCAGTATTGCAATGCACGAAATATAGGTGTTCCTCTTGAAATTATATTCGATATAGCCCTTCTTGTTTGCAGAATTTTTAAATGTGCAAAAGGTAGCAATATCAATGTCATTTATATTTTCAAAATCATCATTAGCAGAGGAATTAATCTGAACAATATCTTCTTTAAGAATGTGATTTTTCTCAAAATCTTCTGTCATTCCAATTGCTTGAAAATCGTATTGCACCAACAAAAATTTGCTTTTCTTTGGATCAAATTTTTCCTGATGGAATTTATAGATTCCATCTTTTAAGGTGTAATTTTCTAACCCTTTTATATGGTATGTCTCAAAGTTTGAATCCAGATTTGTGGCATCAATTTTAATTGAAATCGTATCAATAATCCCATTCCCCCAAAACCCTGCAGGAGAGAAATCATATAGTAAATGTCGTGCACCAAACGCTCTAAAAGAACTTTTGGTGGTTGTAAAATCAATGGAATAATTGTGGACTTTATATCTGACATTTAACTTGTAGGTGTTATTATGATCAAAAATCAATTTGGTCACAAACCATTTTCTTTTATTAGCAATACCAGGATAACCGACTTGAAAATCCCTCTCCATTGATGAAAGATTTTTATAAAGCAAAGAATCATGCAAAAAACTATAATCAACCTGTTCTGTAATCTCCAATTTTTGATTGTTTAAATTCATTTCGAAATAGGGAATATCTTTATTATCAAAATCCCAATTATCATAGCTTTTCTCAATAAAATCAACAGGAAATCCATACATGACAGTGTCAAAGCCATAATCTTCTTTTTTCAAGAAATAGGTGATGTCATAAATTGCCCATTCTCCATCAAGTTTGATGTTTAATACTTCATCAGTAATTTTTATGTTCGTATGATTAATTGGGCAAATCTGACCGGTATGTAAAACACCTGAATTCATTATCGGCCCGCCATTGCTGAACAATTTGCAGGAGATAATTACAAATATCAGTAACAAGATAATTTTCTTCATAACGCTATGTTGAATTTGTTGAACTTTTGGTGATGATAGAATTTGTTTTTTCAAAATTATTTACAGCCATTTAAAAACCTCTGTTGAATCCGTTCAAAAGCAGCTCTGATATGCTGATGTCGTTGGGCTTTTTGCCGGCGTAATATTCCAGGAAAGTTATTTTGAGTTTGATTGCACTCGAAAAAGCATCATTTGTAAAATCAAAAAAGTTGCAGTTTTTGGCGAAATCAGAGTTGTTCAATGGCAGGTATTTTTTGTTATCCAGGTTGAATACAGTGTCTGTTTTGATTATTTTATTTGTGTCAGGATAGGCGGAATATTCATACTCTACCCTGATTTTTTTTAATCGCCCATAATCGTAATAATTTTTTTCGCTCGTGTAGTTGCCATTGAGTATTGTCAGGCACATGAACATGGTATGCTTTGCAAAAGTAAATTCAATGGAGTTCTTTTTTGAACCGGATTTTTTAAAATTGCAGGCTGTGGCAACATTCAGATCATTCACAGCCGCCTTATTTCCCTTGAACGACGGGCGCATTGAAAGAAAATTGTCGGTTGAAATGTTACTGTTTTTAATATCCCTGGTTTTTCCGATATTTTTATAAGAATACTCACAGACAAAAATTTTATTTCTCCCCGGTTCAAAATCCTTTTGTTGAAAGCTGTAAATTCCATCTTTCAGAACATAGCCGCTCAATCCCTTTAGCTGATGTGTTTCGTAATTTGAATCAAGACTGCTTGCATCAATATTGATGGAGAGGTTGCCTATTTTTCCATCACCCCAATATCCGGCAGGCGAAAGATCATAGATCATTACTCTTTTATCATAATTCATGAAAGGATATTTTGCTAAGTATCCATCAGTGGAGTAATTGTGAACTTTGTATTTTACATGCAGAGTATAGGTGTTTGTTGAATCGAAAATCAACTTTGCAATAAACCATTTTTTCTTATGATAATAATCAACTACCCAATACAAGGAATGTTCAATAGCTGTATCGTTTTTGAGAGTAATGCTGTCATTATAAAAGCCAAAATCAATCTGCTCTTTTACGTCAAGTTTTTTATCATTAAAATACATTTCAAAATAAGGCACATCTTTTGCACAAATGCCATGGTTGTTTCTATTATAAATATCATCTGTAAAATCAACGGAAAATCCATAGAGAATTGTATCCCCCATATAACTGTATTCCCGGAAAAAAGTATAAGAAATATCGTAGGTTACGTATTCACCGCTAATCTTCGCATTTATTTTCTCATCTGTAATTTTAATCTCTGAATTATTGATAAGTTGGATTTGCCCTGTTTTCAATACTTGTGAATTCATAATAGGGCCGCCATTGCTGAACAATTTGCAGGATACTGCAACACAAAAAATGAGTAAAATAATTTTCTTCATGATTTTCTTTTTGGTAATCCAGTTAACGTCAAATCTATGTTTATTTTCTTTTCAAAATTAAAATAATTTGCAATCCATCTTGTTTTTTTATTTGAAAACCTTTCAACATGAAATTTGTTTTTTGTCAACATTTCTACATTATTGCTAACTATAAGACTTTCTTGTCAGCTATGCGACATTCTTATTTTGTTTCAGTCATTTTTATTAATTTTCCGTCATTCTTATTTCGATTCCGTCATTCTAAATTCGATTTCGCCATTCTAATTTATTTTCCGGCATTTTAAATTCGATTCCGTCATTCTAAATTAGATTCCGTCATTCAAATTTGTTTTCCGTCATTCTGATTTAGATTCCGTCATTTTAAATTAGATCCCGCCATTCAAATTTGTTTTCCGTCATTCTGATTTAGATTCCGTCATTTTAAATTAGATCCCGCCATTCAAATTTGTTTTCCGTCATTCTAATTTAGATTCCGTCATTCTAATTTGTTTTCCGTCATTCTAATTTAGATTCAGTCATTCTAATTTATTTTCCGACAATCTAATTTGGATTTGGATATTTCAGCCTATTTCCGAAGTCTTTAAAGTTCTATAAAGAAATCTTTTAAACAAAAAAAAGCTGCTACCTGGAAAAAGTAGCAGCTTTTATAATAGTCCTTATGGAATTTTTTAGAGACACATAATTTTGACTATTTGTGTCCAGTCGCTAATCCCAGTAATTGATGATTTAAATTTAGCTTTGAAATAATAATATTGACCAGGAGCGCATCCTTCAAGGAAACCTTTGGAATTGTAATTAAAATCTGCCAAATCCCAGCTTCTTGTATCGTCGGGATTCAGGGTATAATACCAAATCACTGAATAAACTCCTTCAGGAGGATTGATGTAAAGGTCAAATGTGCCTGAAATTTCACCATGATAAACTTCAAGATCATCTCTTTCATGAACAGCGCGTGTTCTGAATGTACAATTAACTTTTTCATAGTTAATCGCAGCATTTGAAGGGTCGGCGTTGCCAACAATTTGAATCTCGGTAAGCAAAATTTTCATTTGATTACCCATAAGGTAGGCAGCCATATTCTTTTGTTTGGCTGTGCCGGTGCCATTTGATGCTGCTATAATGGCGTCGTTGCAGGATTTGATGACCACCACAGCCGCGTCAATCTTGGCGGTGATGCCCGAATAGGATGAGTTTGTCAGCATTTTTGCTGTAACCCCCAGGTTGTAATCAACCTCTTCTGAAAGGTTGTTCTGTTTTTTGTATGCAGCGATAGGAGCCTTTATTATACCGCCAGCATCAACATTTGCTAAAAAGAAAATATGATCTTTCATAGTACCCTTTGTTTGATTATTAATGATTTTAGAAAATAAATTTATGGTACGAAGAAAATAATTATTTTCAGAAAAATTGCAAAGAAAATAGAGCAATATTCAAAAGTCATTCTCAGCCCTTCGAATGTCATTGTGGGAAGGTTGAAAGTCATCATGGGAAATGAAAATCATATTCCATTTACGAATGGAACATGAAGAATAAAGGTAAAAGGCTTTGGAAATTTTCTTAAAATCTCTCACCTTATACTTTATCCCTATATAAATTTTTTTTTCTCAAGATGTCAATCATTTCCTGGATATTTTCGGGCAAATTTCCAATTGAACATTGATGGATCATTACCATTGCAACCACGAGTTCGTTGAACCTGTCGGGTGCAACATCTAATGTCTCTTTATTGGTTAGAGTTACTTTTTTTGTTTTGCGATCAAGAGAGTCGATATCGTGTAAATTGATCAATATACCCCGATTGATACAAAAAATGCCAAAACACTTTAATAATTCCTCACAATTTGTAAGAGTACAAATGCAGGTCATGGGCTTTTCAAACCCTTCGAGTGAGATGTCCACATATCCTTTGTCGGATTCGCATTTCTTGATTTTACTTATGTTTACAGACCTATACGTTGTACCATCGTATATCAATGCTTTGCTGTTTGAACGATTAGAATTATTCATTTTGTCTTTTTGAATTAGTTTTCAAAAATAATTATTATTTCGACAATATAGCTGAAAAACAAAACATTTTTTCTTTTCCCAAAACCTGAAATCAGGGCTAAGAATTTGAAATTTGGAATTTGGATCTTGGATCTTGGATCTTGGGACTTGTAGCTTGGGACTTTTAACCTTCTGATTCCTCTTCATGCTCCATTATATCTTCATCTTTACTGTTCATCCCGAGATAATCTAAAATAAATTCGGCTTTAGGTTTGCGAAAGAATTCAG
>CAISZK010000249.1 GCA_903889915.1 uncultured Bacteroidota bacterium | reverse complement strand
GAAAACAAAAAACGTATAAAATTAATGATGATCCAAGCCAGTACGGTCAATGCGGTTTCGGTTTAACAAGCAAAGTTTCATATAAACATGAGACATGTGACGTTGAGATTCCGAAGTCGGATTTAGTTGGAAATCAATTGAACTTCTATTCTTTGTATTACGGCACTATGTCCGGACCTCAATTTGGATCTCTTGGAGTTTCTTCCACATCATCAAATACCTTGCAAGTTATAAAAGGTATAGCTTTTGATAGTGGTGGGAGTGGAGCTACGATCTCGTCAGTTAAGTTTGGCATCAGAAACAGAGATACTAATCCCGACCCTGGCACAAATCTGCAATACGATGGCACTTGTACTGCAGATGATGGAGCTTTTGATTCGGCGAGCGAGCCTTTCACCTGCACTACGACGGTGCCGCTTTCATACGAAACAAATTATGCCGTTGATTTGGAGCTTTTTGAACAGAGTGGCGACACCCCAAATGCAAATGGCCAAATTAACTTTACTCTTTATAATAATGATTATTCCATCGTTCATACTTTCGCCAGTTGGGATGCAAATAACGGCGCAAACCCTGTCGGCCAGTTTGTTAAGTCCGGGGATTTGCTTTATGGCGCAACAGATGCTGGCGGTGGGAATAATGTTGGTGTTATCTATTCAATTCATCCTGATGGTAGCGATATGACTGTTCTGCACACCTTTTCCTCTGAAAGTGAGAACCGCGTCAGTGATTCTCTGGTTGCTTCCGACTCAGTTCTTTACGGAATTGTCCAAAATGGAGGAAGCAACAACCACGGTGGAGTATTTAAAATAAATATGGATGGCACTGGCTATAGTCTGATTTATTCATTTCAGAGATCATCGGATTTACCACCTCCTATCATCGACAGTGGTAATGATCCACAGGGCTCTCTTATCATCGTCGGGGGCAGACTTTATGGGTTAAATCAATGGGGTGGAGACAATAATAGTGGCACGATCTTCGGCCTCGACCTTGATGGTAGTAACTTTGCAGTTTTGCATAGTTTTTCCGGCAATGAGGGCAGCCAGCCATTTGGGTCATTGGTAGAATCTGGCGGCGTTTTATTTGGAACTACATACGAAGGTGGTAATAACAACGCTGGGACAATTTTTTCTATTAACCCAGATGGTTCTAACTTCCAGTATTACTCACTTACTGGAGAAGATGCCAGTGGTCCTACTGGTAGCTTAACGGTAATCGGCAATGATTTATTTGGATCAAATCAATATGGTGGGTCGGGCAGCGGCGGGGATATTTTTAAAATAAGTAAAAGTCTAACGGGGTATAGCGTTATACACACTTTTGCGAATAATATGAATGATGGCGGTGTCACTTCGCTTTTGGCTCTGCAGCTCTGGAATAATAAGTTATATGGCGATACGTGGTCGGGTGGTGACAACGGCAAGGGAACCCTATTTTCGATGAATCTGGATGGGAGTGATTATTCTTTACTTCATGAGTTCAACGGCGCTCCATACGATGGTGGAACCTTGAATGCTTCTCCATTGATTGATGAAGGTATTATGTATGGTGTTACTTATTATGGTGGAACTAATAACTACGGAACAATGTTTACGATGACTGTGGGCGGGTCTGCTAGTAATATCATTTTTGTTAGTAGTATTGTCGTTAGTTCAGGTTCAACTGCTTCTGTTGTTAATGGAAATACCCAGCAAATGGACGCAGCAATTCTTCCAACGAATGCTTCCAATTCAAATGTCAGCTGGTCGGTAACTAACAATACGGGATCTGCAACCATTGACTCAAATGGTTTATTAACAGCAACCGGTGTTGGAACAGTAACAGTAACCGCCTCAGCTATGGACGAATCTGGAGTAATTGGTACAGAGGAAATCACAATAACAAGTCCGGTTATCCCTGGCTGTGCAAGTGGATACACATTATTAAATGGCGTCTGTGTGGCATCAACTTCGTCTGCAAATAGTCGTAGTGGTGGCGGATCAACAATCCAAAGCCAAGTCGCTAATCTTCTAGCGGTGGGCAACACTCAACTAGCGCACCAACTAGTGAATGAATATCCTAATCTATTTAATTCAACTTCAACTGCTACCACTTCTACAACAAGCACATTAGTAAAACAATCATTTACTTTCATTCGCGATCTAACTATTGGTTCAATAGGAAACGATGTCAAACAACTTCAGGAATTTCTGAACACACACGGTTTTGTTATTGCAAAAACTGGTCCTGGTTCATCTGGAAATGAAACAACTATTTTTGGCAAATTAACAAAAACTGCACTTATTAAATTCCAAAAGGCTAATAACATTTCTCCTGCTGTGGGATATTTTGGACCGAAAACTAGACTAAAAATTAACGAATTGAGTATTCAATAATTGTTTGGATATTACCCATATTTTGTAATTGAGTCTCAGCTAACCAACAAACTGCACCATCTCAGCCTCTGTTGGCTGTATACTCTTAAACAATTTATCCTTATAATTCGGGATATAAATATGTTCATTTTTGACTACAGATTTTCAAGATATATCCATATGATACTGACAATATATTTCCCAAAACTATATTCCCCACCATGTAGGGTAAATCAAACTAATGATAGTAAGTGTCGTATCTCCTTCATTGTAGTCCCCAAATCCCCCACTGCTTTCATCCAATCAAAAGTTCGAAAACTAGACTGCCACTCGAGCAGAGGTTGACTCACTGCGAATTAGTTGAGGTCGAGATTGGCAAACCAGCACTCTTATTACAAACATTCTCACAGGATTGCTCTTGGTTTGACGACGTGGCACTATCTGATTCATCGAATACATTTTGACACATAACAATACAATCGTTAGCCACAGTCGTTTGCACGTTAGTAGTAGTTGTTTGCTTCTGAGGTTGGTTATTAGTGTGTGTAGTATGTATTACTACCTCCGCAACAACGAAGATAATAATTATAACTATTACCGCCATCCAAACTTGCGCTTTTGTCATATTTTCATTGTAGCAAAAATTCTAGTTTACCCATACTCAACCTAACCAAAGGATACATCCTCAAAAGTTTGGTAAACAGATAATCTGGGAATCAATTATTCTCTTTCTTTCTTCTGAAAGTTAATACCAGACGTTATGCTAATTGCAGCAACACCGATAAAGAAAACAAGTAGTGACAGTTTGTTGTCAGAGTTTACCTGTCCCACTAGTAACAGGAAATAACCAACTATCAAGTTGAATAGTCCCCATATCACGTTGATTACTGGAGATGATAGTCCCCTGCCAGGCGGCTTAGAAAAAGGTGAAGGAAATTTATTTCCTGAAACACCCTGAACAAAATGCGGGACTGCATTTGCTAAAAAGATTCCCGCAAAAAAGCTAGCTATGTATAGATACCATGCCATGGATAAATATTAACACAAAAAAATACAAGCCTACCAGCAACACTGATAACAGTTAATCCTGACAATATTTTCTCAAAATCAAAAATTTTTTATTTAATCCTTGAGCCTTCTGCTAGACATATAAGCTTCTTCAGTAGCTATTTCCACTTCTGGTGTAACAGTAAGTGGTTTATCTTTTTTAAATAGAACCATTGATCCTACTCCAGCAGCTATAATCGCTGCGATTCCTCCAGTTGCAATACCGAAGCGTGGTCCTGCGTACTCACTAATCCAGCCAATTATTGGTCCACCAATCGGAGTTGACCCCATAAATGCCATAGACCACAAAGACATTACTCTACCTCTCATCTCTGGCTTGCTCTCAAGCTGGAGCATTGTATTACCAAGCGCAATGAAATTTGTAGAAAACAAACCCGTCAAAAAGAGTAGTATCGAAGCAAAATAAATATTAGGCATTAGGGAGACTAGTGTAAAAAATATCCCGAAGAGCAATGCAGAAACTACAAGCATATGAGTTGATGCCTTTTTTCTTCCTGCCATGAGAATACCACCGACAATAGATCCTGTTCCCATTACTGTTACTAGAAAAGCATAAGTTGAAGCATCTCCTCCGAGGCTAAATTTTGCAAACACAGGAAGACTAACAGAAAACTCAAAAGTTAAAGTGCCGATAATAGTCATCATGAGTAAAGTGTTTAGAAGCACAGGATTATTTTTGACATAGCGAAATCCTTCCATTAATTGACTTCCTCCACCTTTCTTGGATTTTGTTTTTGAAGTAGTTTGTAGCTCCTTCACATCCATCATCGAAAGACCAATAATCACAGCGATATATGAAATAGCATTTATAATAAAACAATCTCCTATTCCGAAACTCGCAATAACAATTCCAGCAATTGCAGGACCGACAGCTCTTCCTACATTTACCAAAACCGAAAAAAGTCTTACTGCATTTGAAAGGTTCTCTCTACCAACCATCTCTGGCACAAATGTCTGCTGTGAAGGAGCGTTTATTGTGTTAACCAACCCCAGACAAAGTGCTAAAACATAAATCATCCAAATTTGGACACTATTTGTAACAACTAAGATTCCAAGAATAAGTGCAAGTATCCCTGCCACGGATTGTGTAAATAGAAGAACCTTTCTTTTATCAAATCTGTCTGCAATTACTCCTCCAAAAGGTCCAAGTAAAAGTACGGGTAAAAATTGAAAAGCTGAGACAATCCCAAGTTGCGTAGCTGAACCTGTAATTTTGAGCACAAGCCAATCTTGGCCGATTGTCTGCATCCAGGTACCACAAAGAGAAATCATCTGGCTGATGTAGTAAATGCGGTAATTTTTTACCTTGAGAGAATAAAATCTACTGCTCCAAAAATTTTTCATATGATAAATTCAATTTAAAACAAGTGTATCAAAATACGTTTTTACTACACAAAACAAAATACCTTTTTCAGGCATTTTATTTTGTGCAGTAAGAGATTCTTCTATTTCTTTCCCTCGGCAGGCATCTTCTTCAGTATTTCTCTCATCTTGCCAATAAATTCCAATTCTGCCTTAAGAATTTTCTCTTTCTTCTCTAACATGGCCAATTTGAATTCTCTCTTCATTGGTCCGTGCATATGGTGGCAGTGCCCATGTTCTTCGTGTCCTTCTCCACCTTCATAATTTTCGTCGTGTATCATAGCTTTTATAATTTATATTATTAATTCAATCGACCAATTGTATCTTTATACTTAGTTATACGTATAGAAAGATAAAGACGATGCAGAATTTTATTCACAGGTGTGTTATAATTAGTTAAGGTACTAACACATTAATTTTAAATAATGAAGCGCAAAAAACAAATAGACAAATTATTAGAGAATATACAGATACTAAAACACAAACTTTTTTTTGGTGTCTCAAATCAACTTAATAAAGGTGATATCACCTCTTCACAATGGCTTGCTTTAAGACAGATACATAAAAACAAAGGAACAACTCTAAAGGAAGTTGCAAAAACACTCTCAATGACTTCAAGTGCGGCAACACAGCTAGTTGAAGCCCTAGTTCAAAAAGGCTACGTTGTGAAAAAGACAAATTCTCATGATAAAAGAGAACTCAAACTTATACTTTCTGGTAAAAGCGAAAAGCATATGTTGATGATGCGAAAGAAAAGAACTAAAGAAATGGAAAATATCTTTAGTGTTTTGACAGATAAAGAATTTATAGAGTACTTTCGCATGCTTGAGAAAGTAGCAAAGAGTTTGAAATAAAGGTCAATTTAAAAATAAATTTATTAGAAAAATTAAGTTATAATATTTATATGAAAACAATTACTCTTGAAGAACATTATGCTTCCCCTTCTTTCATCGAAGGTCCGGGCAAAGGTCTGAAGGAAAATGCAAAAAACTTTACAGGTCCTCGTGCAAATTTACTCGAACAACTTTGTAACGTTGAAAAAAGAAGAATATCAGATATGGATTCTGCAGGTATCGACATGCAAATATTGTCTCTCACCTCTCCTGGAGTTGAACAACTTGAAGAAAAAGAGGCAATAAAAGTTGCTCGCGAATCGAACGATTTTCTAGTCGATGCAGTAAAGAAAAATCCTACATGTTTTGCCGCATTTGCCACAATACCAACTATTTCTCCAGAAAAAGCAGCTGAGGAATTAGAAAGAATGGTTTACGATCATGATTTCAAAGGAGCAGTAATTAACGGTCATGTTCAAGGTCGCTATTTAGACGATAAATTCTTCTGGCCAATTTTTGAAAAAGCAGAAGCTCTTGGTGTACCAATATATCTTCACCCTACACAACCTCCAAAAGCGGTAGTAGATACATACTACAAAGGTTTTGCACCTAATGTGTCCTATATGTTTGCTAATGCTGGCTGGGGTTGGCATATTGAGACAGCTCTACATGTACTCCGACTGATTCTTGGCGGAGTTTTTGATAAATATCCAAAACTACAGATTGTCATTGGTCATCTTGGGGAATCTTTACCTTTTATGTTAAACAGAGTTGATAACATGCCACCTGAAATGACAAAACTCAAACACCCAGTTAGTTATTATCTTAGAGAAAATATTCATTACACTTTTAGTGGTTTTAATTTCACTCCAACTTTTATTGATCTGATGCTTCAGGTTGGTGTAGACCGAATTATGTTTTCTGCTGACTATCCATATGCATCAATGCAAGAAGCAAAAGAGTTTTTAGATAAATTACCGATCAGTCCTGCTGACAGAGAGAAAATTGCTCACGGTAATGCTGAGAAATTATTAAAGTTGTAAAAAATGATTGAAGTAAAAAATCTGACAAAAAAATATGGAGATTTTGTAGCGGTAAATGATGTTTCTTTTACAGTAAATGATGGTGAAGTTTTTGCTTTTCTTGGTCCCAATGGGGCCGGCAAAAGCACGACAATTAAAATGCTTACAACTCTCCTTCATCCTACTTCTGGGTCGCTTACACTAAATAATATTGACCCTGTAAGTGAACCAGAAAAGGCTCGTCGAACATTTGGAATTGTTTTTCAAGATCCAAGTTTAGATGATGATCTGACTGCTTGGGAAAATATAGATTTACATGGGGTTCTTTACGATGTGCCAGATGCTGAGCGACATCAAAGAAGCGAAGAGTTGTTGAAATTTGTTGATTTATGGGACCGCAAAGATAATTACGTTAAAGAATTTTCTGGAGGTATGAAACGCAGACTTGAAATTGCACGAGGACTTTTGCATAAGCCAAAAATTCTTTTTCTAGATGAACCAACAACTGGTCTTGATACTCAAACCAGAAGTCTTTTATGGGAGCGTTTGCAGGAATTAAATAAGACTGAAAAAACAACAATATTCTTGACGACTCATCAAATGGATGAAGCAGATAGAATAGCAACCCGAATAGCCATAATGGATCATGGAAAAATTATTGCAGTAGGAACTTCAGCAGAACTTAAAAAACAAACAAATACAACTTTTCTCGACGACGCGTTTCTTGCTCTTACTGGTAAAAATATTCGCGAGCAAGACGCAGATCCTACAGATCATCTAAAAACAATGCATAGAATGAGAAGAAGATGATATATAAAAACAAATGAAGAAAATTTATTACCTTTGGGTTCGTCAGATAAAAAAATATTTGCGTTCTAGGGCGCGAATGATCGGGACTCTTGCTCAGCCAGTCGTTTTTTTACTTATGTTTGGTTATGGTTTTGGCAATACATTTTCAGCTGCTGGTGGAAATTACCTTGATTATTTAGCACCAGGAATTATTGGGATGAGTATCATCTTCACTGCCATCTTTACAGGTATGGAAGTTATTTGGGATCGTCAGTTTGGATTTCTAAAGGAAACATTAGTAGCTCCTATGTCGCGCTTTGATGTTATGCTTGGCAGAACATTAGGAGGTGCAACTGTTGCTACCATACAAGGTTTTATTGTTCTTATAATATCTCTCATTTTCGGTTTCCGGCCTGTAAGTTGGCCGTTAGTTCTTTGGGCAATATTTATAATGTTTTTGATTGCACTTATTTTTTCTTCATTTGGAACTATCATTGCTTCGTTTCTAGATGATATGCAGGCTTTTTCTCTTATTTTAAATTTTATTATTCAGCCAATGTTCTTTCTTTCTGGGGCGCTATTTCCATTGCAAGGATTACCCATAGAACTTTCTGTGATTTCTAGAATTGATCCACTTACTTACGGAGTTGATGCATTACGCTTTCTTCTTTCTGACATTGGTTATCATGATTTAGGGTTAGGCTTAGATACAACAGTTCTGGTAGTCGTTTCCTTAGTGCTTTTGTTTATTGGGGGTTATTGCTTTGAAAAAATTCAAGTTTAATTTTATGCCAATTATTAATAATTTTATTGTATAATTTAGATAATTCATGAAACAATTTTTTATTGCCCATTTTAAGTTTGTCATAGGAATTCTTATTGTCGTTGTTGCAAGTGGTGCAATATGGTACATCTTTTCAAATACAGCTCCTACACTTGCTTCATATACAGTCAAACAAGGAAATGTAATATCCTCAGTTGATATTTTAGGAACAGTCTCTTCAAGCAATAGTGTTGATCTTTCTTTTCAAGAAGCAGGCCAAATATCTAAAGTTTATGTAAAAGAAGGACAATCTGTAAAAAAAGGAGATTCTCTCGCCAGCTTAGATGATTCCACAGAACAGGCACAGCTCAGCCAAGAAAAAGCAATTCTCGCCGCAGCCCAGGCAAAACTTGACGAACTTCAAAGCGGAACAAGGCCTGAGCAACTAACTTTATATTCTCAGCAGTATGACGATGCTTCTACGGCTCTTGTCGTGGCTATGAATAATGCATATTTAAAAATACAGGATGCCCTAGTAAATAAAACAGATACACTGTTTATAAATGGTAATACTGTAAATCCAACTTTAAATATCCCTGATCCAAATTTTGGACAAAGTGATCAAACGGCAATCGCTAATGAACGATTGGTATTGTGGAGTGCTCTGGCAGATTGGAAAAATGCTCTAGCGACAAATACCACAAGCACTGATGCAATTGAAAATCTTCGTACTACAACAGCAAAGAATATTTCCTTAGCAGAATCTTTTATGAATCATTTAAGTGAAATTGTTGGTGGTATAAGCACAGGAGACTCAGGAATGAACCAGAATGAAATAAACGTCGATACATCTTTGGTAAATGGTGCAAGCCAAGAAGTGACAGGTGCTGCAAATACTGAATCAGCTGCCGACACAGCTTGGAGTTCCGCAAAAAATTCACTTGCACTGCAACAAGCAGGATCACAAAGCGATGATATCGAAGCACAAAAAGATGCAGTAGCTCAAGCACAAGCTCAAATAGATAGTGCTCAGATAATGATAGACCACACAACTATAACCGCACCTTTTTCTGGTGTTATCAGAAATGTAATTGCAGAATCAGGAATGGTTGTTTCTCCTAATGTTCCAGTTCTTTCAATTATTAATAACGGAATAATGAAAATAAATGCTTATGCATCAGAAACTGATGTCCCTAACATCCAAGGAAACGCAACAGCAACTGTTGCCCTTGATGCTTATGGCAACGGAGTAAAATTTCCAGCACAAGTTACAGCAATTGATACATCAGAAACAATAATCAACGGTGCCCCTTCCTATCACGTCACACTTTATTTTACAGAGCCAGATAGCAGAATCCGTGCAGGTATGACCGGTGATGTGCATGTTGTGTCAGCTGAACACGATAATGTTTTGGAAGTACCATCTAGACTTGTTCTCGGTAATAATGGCAATAATTTTGTTCTTGTTCAAAATGACAAAAAAAATATACAGCGACCAGTTACTCTTGGTGTTACGGGAGACGATGGTATGGTTGAAATCGTTTCTGGATTAAATGCTGGCGAAAAAATAAGTAATTTTTAAAATATGAAAAATAAAAATACTAGAGAATGGTTTATATCGGTAATTGTAATCATAGGATGTGTGCTTGGAGTATATTTTTATGTTTCCTCAAAGTATGTCTACATCGATAAATCTGTTATAGAAGCTCCTACTATAAATCTCGTCCCGTCAAATTCCGATGTCCTTCAGGAAGTATTTGTCAAAGAAGGAGATTCTGTGACTGCAGATGAACCTATTGCACGTGTAGGAAATCAAATTGTGAAAGCAAAAGTAAATGGATTAATTGTTTCTGTAAACCAGAACATCGGACAATTTGAAAATGCACTTACTGGCCAAGCAAGCGTAGCAACTATGATTGACCCGACTCAGCTCCGCGTCGTCGGACATCTTGATGAAGATAAAGGTTTAGCAGTCATAGCTGTTGGTGATGTTGCAAAATTTACAGTGGATACATTCGGTTCAAAAGAGTATTACGGGGTTGTTGATGAAATAAGCCAGACTTCTGAAGCAAGCGTAGCAAATAATATTTTCAATCAGCGTCCAACTGATCAATTTAATGTTTATGTACGGTTTGACCCTGTGAAATTCCCAGAGCTTAAGAGTGGTATGTCAGCACGAATTTGGGTATATAAAAAATAAATAAACATATGAATCTACAAGAAAAAATAGTGGTCGTCACAGGAGCTTCTTCAGGTATCGGTCTTGCAACAGCAAAACTTCTAACACAAAAGGGATCAAAGGTAGCTTTGGTTGCTCAATCTCAAAACGAATTAGACGTACTAGTAAAAGATATGCCAGGATCAATAGCTATTGCAGCAGATTTACGAAAAGAAAACGAAGCAAGAGAAATGATTAAAAAAGTAATAAATCATTACGGAAAAATCGATATTCTTGTTAATAACGCAGGCAGAAATTATTCTTCCTCAATCGAAAAAATAGAAACAAATAATATAAGAGAAATTTTTGAACTTAATATTCTTACTCCTGTTACTTTGATGCAAGAAGTTATTCCTGTAATGCGAAAGCAAGGAGGTGGATCAATTGTAAATATAAGTTCAGGTACAGTTTTTATGCAACCATTTCCTGGTATGAGCACCTATGTGGCATCCAAACGTGCATTAGCTACATTTAGTCTTGTAGCACGAGAGGAATTAAAGAAAGACAATATTACAGTAAGTGTTGTTTATCCTTACATAACATCTACAAATTTCTACAAAGATACTTTAAATGCCGGACCAGACAGAGAAATTCCAAAAGGTGATGGGAAAATACCACCTCCAGATTCTGCTAAAGTTGTCGCTGAAACTATTCTACAGGCTATCGAAAGTGGTGATGCGGAAGCCTTTCCTCATGATTGGATGAAACAGTGGAGAAAAGGAAATGAAAGTGGCAAGGTTTAGAATTATTACATAATACATATAGTTAATTATATCTTTAATTTTTATAAATTTTTAAAATCTTAAGCAAATCTTTTTCAAGAATTGTAGCCACCCCAACAACACTATCTGCCCCTCCATAATAAACAAAAATTTTGTCTTTAACCTTGACTATTCCACAAGGAAAAACGACATTTGGTATCTGCCCTTCTCTTTCATATTTTTCTTCTGGTTCAAAAATAGGTTCATCGAGACGAGCAATAATTTTTGTTGGATCTTTTAGGTCCAAAAGACAAACTCCTAATCGATAAAAACTATCCTCTTCAGAAACTCCGTGATAAAACAATAACCAACCATCTTTAGTTTTTATTGGAGTTGACGCAATGCCAACTTTCTTGTTATCCCACATCCCAATTCTGGGTTCAATCCAAATATATTCCTCTAGCCATTTTTCGTCATCGAAATTAAGATCCTTCACAAAAGCAGAATTAATATCATTACCAATTCGATGAATAACAAAATATTTTCCATTTATTTTTTCTGGAAAAATACAGGCATCTTTATCATCTGTATCTGGACGAGAAATTAAGATAGGTTTTGACCAATTCCATTTTTGGGCTAGAAAATCTTTTTCTTTTATTGAAGACAGGGCTACTCTAGGAGGATTTTTACCATCATATGCGGTATAGCACATATAGATAGTATCTTTAATTATTGTGATTCTTGGATCTTCACATCCAGAATTTCCATTTGGTACAAGTTTTTGTTCAAATGATTCCCTTGGAATATATATAGGTTCATTGGAACGATAATCGATATTTATTCCATCTTTACTATTTACGTATCCAAAAACAGAAGTATTATCTTCTGACATCGCCCGATAAATAATATGGGTTTTTCCTGCTAAATAAATTGCTGTTGGATTAAAAACTGCTCTGGATTCCCAAGAATGTTCTTTTATTGGCAAAATAATTGGGTTTTCTTTCGCACGTAAAAGTTTAATTAATTTTCCTTCATCTCTTTTAAGCATTTTATTAAGTAAAAAAGGTAAGTTAACTAAAGCCAGGGAACAAGTTGTATCAGCAGAACCATAATAAAGATGGATTGTATTTTTTTCCAAAAAAGCTCCGGATGGGAAAATAACATTTTGCACGGCACCCTTTTTTTCATAATATTCTTCAGGGACCATAAGAGGAATGTCAGTTCTTGCAATGATTTTTAAAGGATTTTTAAGATCAAGCAAAACTGCTTCAAAAGTAAAGATATGGTTTGGTGAAAAATAATTCTTTATATAAGAATAAATCATAAGCCAACCTTCTTTTGTTTTTATTGGAACAATACCAACTTCAACTTGATCATTTGGACTACGTAAAAGATTCAAAGAATTTTTTTCAAGGTTCTTATACCATTTATTCCAAATATTTTCATTCCAAATATCCTCTTCTTTATCAAAGGAAGCTAGAGCAATCTTTGCTGGCGGATTATCTGTGTTTGGAGTCAAAATCACCCAGATTTTACCGTCAATCTTTTCAGGAAAAAGAGCCATCGCTTTTGCGTTAAATGGAGTAACCAAATGTTTTTCTTCTATTTTCTCTAAATCTTTACTGATTGCTACTGCAACTTTTATACCCTCTTTCCTAAATGGATATTCTGAAAGTGCTGTATAAAAAATATAATGTTTTCCATCAAGCTTTGTTACCCTAGGATCTTCACATCCAAATTTTTCCCATTCGTACTCCGGCGTGATAAAAGGTTTTCTATTTAAAAAATCAACACCATTTTTACTCTCTGCAATGCCAATATTTGAGACTTCTAACTTTATTCCTGCTGTATTTTTATAGTGAGGCAAAGACATTGCTCGATAAACAAGATGAATTTTACTTCCATCTTTTACAGGACAACCATTAAATGTTGCTTCTGCTTCCCAAGAATGTTCTTTTTTTGGTTTTAAAATTGGGTTTCTCTCTGATCGCTTGATCAACATATTATTTTTTTAGTTTTAATGTTTTTAAACTTAACTTTGGCTTATCACCTTTTTTTAAAGCTTCCAAAAATGCTTTCAGATCAACAGAAGCAACACCGACGTATGAATCTGAACAACCATAATATATTAGAAGTTTATCATCTTTAACTACAGCACCTGAAACATAAATGATTCCCGACTTATAACCGTTATTTTCGTATTTTTCCGAGGGAGATAAAATTGGGTCTTTAGCTTTGGCAAGTACTTTTGTTGGATCATTCAAATCAAGCAACATTGCACCCACTTTATATTTGCTCCAATCATCATCCATTGCATGGTAGAAAAGCAACCATCCTTCAGAAGTTTTAATCGGCGGAGCTCCTGCACCACGAAGCCATTTATCCCAACATCCCTTTTGTGGCCCTCCTCCGTAAAAACTTTTTATGGAGGATTTGTCATCAAATTCTAAACTATCTCTATATTCAATTTGAATATTTGGTTTGATACTATGAAGAATTGCATATTTACCATTTATTTTTTCTGGAAAAATAAGCCAGTTTTTATGAACTTCTCCTGGTGTAGAAATCAACTGTGTTTCGATCCACTTCCATTTTTTATTTAAAAAGTCACTAATTTTTATGGAGGTAAGCCCAACTCGTAATCCTCCGTCACAAGCTGTGTAAGTCATATATAAATTATCCTCCCCTTTTACTTGGACAAGACGAGGATCTTCCACTCCATTAAAACTTCCTCCAGAAAAATATGAATAGAAATTAAATGTTTTAGAATTCATCCGTTCAAAGACTGGATAAGACAATCTTTCATCAATAGTAAAACCATCACTTGAAACAGCATAACCCAAGCGCGAAACCCCGTCTTCGCCAATTGCACGATAAAGCAGATGTACTTTGTCATCAATTAAAACTACACCAGGATTAAATGTTTGCCACGCTTCCCAGCTATTCTTTAACTTAGGAGAGATTATAGGATTTTTTACAAATTTCTTTACGAGTACTTTTCTTTTTATTATTCTTTTCGCAGGTTTTTTTAGAATTTTCTTTTTGGTAGGGACCTTGGCTGTTTTTTTTATTTTTGAGATCTTTTTTTCCTGCTTCATTTTTAGAATGATTTTGAGTATTTACAAAAATGCAAATATTTAGTGAAATCTTGAGTTTATTATAACAAAAAAATCATCAGATAAAATCAAATACCTGAAAGACCTAAGACTACCAACTCAATTACTGTATTTATACGTTTGTTTATATGAATTCGGTGCTTTTTATTAGTACATAAAACCTTTATAGGACAACAAAAGTGACAGTTGTGTGTCACCTTTTACCTCAATCCTGTGTCACTTTTGTCACTTTTTGAAATTGGATAGGTGCTCAATCTGCGTCAATTTCGGATCAGAAAGTTCAACCGAAAAGCTTTACCCCACAATGAACAACAAGGTTCTAGCTCAGTCCGCGGAGCCCTAGTGACGAAACCTCACAATTTGTGGGGTTTTGTCTTATATGGCTTGATAGTTTTGAGGTTCGAGCGGAGTCAATTTCTTTGATAACCGCCTCTCGACTTTTTATCATCGTCTTTATGAAAGAATGGTAAT
>CAISZK010000248.1 GCA_903889915.1 uncultured Bacteroidota bacterium | reverse complement strand
TATACTTTTAATGTTCCTCCTGCACTGATCAATCATTTTAATTATTCACCCTCAGCAGAAGATCAGTTTATGGCCAACTTCACCGCTGCCGATTGGCTGGCATTGCTGAAAAACGAACTTGATAACGGCAGACCTGTGATCTATGCAGGCGACGACGGAAGCGCAGGACATTGCTTTGTGGCCGATGGCTACAACTCATCAAACCAGTTTCATTTCAACTGGGGCTGGTCAGGTTCAAGCAACGGATATTTTACAATCGGAAGTTTGAATCCTTCGGGAGAAAGCTTCAACCTTGACAACAATGCAATCGTCCGCATCACTCCTCCCCTTGGACAACCGGTTGCTGATTTTACTGCAAGCACAATTACACCGGCAGTTGGAGGACCCGTTCAATTTACTGATGCTTCAACAAACAATCCAACAAGCTGGACATGGTCTTTCCCGGGAGGAAATCCTTCAACTGCTACTGGTCAGGTACCCCCTACTGTCACTTATGCAGCAGCCGGATATCATTCAGTATCTTTAACTGTTTCCAATGGTGTCGGAAGTGATTCAAAAACCAGGACTCAGTATATTGATGTTGGAGGAACACCTTCAGCATGGATACAGCAAAACTCAGCATTTGCAACAGCTTCAAGAGGCATTAACTGCATCAGCATCGTGAATCCTTATGTGGTATGGGCAGGCGCAGTGGACGGAGCAAGCACAACAAACTATATCCAGGACTACACAAAAACCGTGAACGGTGGCGCTTCATGGACACCCGGCACTATCACTTTCACAGGTTCTACAACTTGTGGTATTGCCAACCTCTATGCTTTTAACGATACTGTTTGTTATGCAGCCATGTTCCCGGGTTCAGCATCCACAGGCGGATATGTAGCCAAAACCACCAATGGCGGAACCACATGGTCCATCGCTAATTCACCAAGTTTCTCATCAAGCTGGCTTGATTTTGTTTATTTCTTCGATCCAAGCAATGGCGTTTGCGTAGGCGATCCTTCTGGATCTGACTATGTGATCTACACCACTTCGAATGGTGGAACTTCATGGACAGTGGTTGCTGCTTCCACACTTCCAAACTGCACATCAACTGAAACAGCCATCACCAACCAATTCGATGCCGTAGGCAATTCGATATGGTTTGGAACCACCAAAGGAAGGATCTATAAATCCACTGACAAAGGCTTGACATGGACAGTTACAACAACCGGACTGGGAACTTCGGCAGCCGTTACCCCTGTATTCAAAGATGCAAACACCGGTATCGTTATTGGCTCGAACAGCTCAACAGGCGCATACATCGGCATCAGAAAGACCACCGATGGCGGCGCTACATGGACAGCTTTGACACCGACAGGCTTCTTTGTAAAAACACCAAACATTGATTATGTACCCGGCACAACAAGCATGTGGGTTGACGGCGCTTCGGCCACAGGAAACGGATCGTCATACAGCATGGACGACTGCTCAACATTCCTTGATATTGACACCACCTCAACAGTGCAATATACCTGCATAAAATTCTATGATGTCAACACCGGATGGGCAGGAAGTTTCAACACCAGCGCAACAGTTGGAGGCATCTACAAATGGAAACCTTTGGCAATAACAAACATTAATCCTGTTAAGAACAACAGCGAACAAGTGAATGTTTATCCTAACCCGTCAACCAATTTGGTGAATGTGGAATTCGCAGGATTTACAAGCGAAAAAGCCACCATCACGGTTTACAATCTTGTGGGCGAACGTATCCTTGCAAAAGATGTCAATCCTTCATACAATGGAGTGGAGCATCTTGATTTCAGCGCAAACGAACCGGGGATCTATATTGTTACCATCGCATCTGGAAATAATGTGATCACTAAACGGGTTTCGATAATTCGTTAGAAATTGTTTAAAGTTTAAAGTTTACCCCGTTGGATAGAAAAAATCCTACGGGGTGAAGGTTCAAGGTTCCGGCGCTTTTACATTTTACTTTCAAACTTAGTTTAGATTACCTGTAATAAACCTGGAAAGTTTTTCTTTAGACTTTCCGGGTTTTTTTTTGCCGTAATAATTTTCATTAAGAGATTTGACAACTTTTTAAAAGTTGTCAAATCTAAATCAAAATTTCATTACCTTTGAACCGTGTTTCGAACAACTCTTCACGAAACGATTGCTGACGGTGATTTTTTAATTATTTCATGAGAAAGATATTTTTAATTTCTTTGATTCTGTTTGCCCTTTTTGCAGGCTGCAAAAAATATCCAGATGGTCCTTTGATAAGTTTTCGATCTGCTGAAAAGAGATTATATGGCTCATATCACCTAACTCAATATGATGTCAATGGAGTGGATTCTTTAAACTTATATTATGATAGCTTACCATACCGAAGTATGTTTTTTTATGATTACATGAAATACAGTAATGTTTTTACAGTTGATGGATATACCACAAATAATAAAACTTGTGATTTGTTTTGGGAATGGAGTTTGACAAATAAAAATAAAACTTTAAAAGTTAATGAGACTTCAGGCACAACAATTGGCACAGGACCATTTGGGATAAATAAAACTCCGGAATGGACCATTCTTAAATTGACAAACAAAGAAACCAAAATGAAGACAACTTTCAATGGGAAAGAATATTCTATAACTTTAAAAAAACTTTAAATATTATTAAGATGAGGAAAATCATTTTACTTGTTTTAGTTTTAATAGGGATTATTGAGGGTTGCAAGAAATATCCTGAAGGACCTAAAATTAGTCTTCGTTCCCCAATGCATAGATTATATGGAGCTTATCACCTTTGTGATTATACTGTGAATGGAGTAGATTCTTTGGATTTATTTTATGATAGCCTAAGCTTAACTTGTGGTTTTTATTATGAGGATTATTCAGATCAAAATTTATATCAAAATAATGACAGAAGAAAAGATGGAAAAGGTTGTCTTTTATTTTGGGAATGGAGTTTAACTAATAATACCTTAAAGTCGCAAACAAGTTAATAAGTCCCCCTAAAGATGTTGATAAAACAGAGCTTTAGGTGGACTTTTGTATCACCAAAAAGGTGAACTTTGGGCTTTCAAACTTTCAATAAGAAATCCCATGGACAAAATTA
>CAISZK010000247.1 GCA_903889915.1 uncultured Bacteroidota bacterium | reverse complement strand
TGTAATTTTGTCCATGGGATTTCTTATTGAAAGTTTGAAAGCCCAAAGTTCACCTTTTTGGTGATACAAAAGTCCACCTAAAGCTCTGTTTTATCAACATCTTTAGGGGGACTTATTAACTTGTTTGCGACTTTAAGGTACTAATAAATAATCCGTTGATAATTCATAATTTCAATAATTGAAAATACTATTGAAATTACTATCAAGTTAAAAGAAAAAGGAAAAGATAAAATATACTTTTTCCTCTTTTCTATCTTTAGTTGATGTCAATGAAATAAAGTATCCTTGCCTGAACGCCTTTCACGTCTTTTACACTCTGGATATACTCATAATATTCATAAGCATCTCCCAGTTCTTTCTTCAGCAGTGCATCATTCGATTTTCCTGACAATGCTTCCAGTATCTGTTGTAGTGGTTCTTTTTGTTCCGGCAATGATTGGATTCTATAATCGGTGATCTTTGCCAAAGTGGCAGCAGTTTCAATAGCCTTTTGCAGTCCGCCGAATTCATCAACGAGTCCGTTTTTCTTAGCGTCAGCGCCGCTCCATACTCTTCCTTGTCCTATTGAGTCAACCTGTGCCGTGGTCATCCTTCTGCCTTCGGCAACATGTGTGATAAAGGTCTGGTAAATATTTTCAACATCACTTTGATAAAATCCTTTTTCTGAGGTTGTCATTGCCCTTGTATTCGTACCAAAATCTGCATAATTGTTGGTTTTGACATTGTCGAAAGTGATGCCAAGTTCTTTATTGTATAAACCTTTTAAATTGGGTACAATGCCGAAAACACCGATAGATCCGGTGATGGTAGAGGGATCGGCAATAATTTTTGTAGCAGCACATAAAATGTAATATCCGCCTGACGCAGCATAATCACCCATGGAAGCAACAACCGGTTTTGCTTTTTTAGCAAGTAAAACTTCTCTCCAGATCACATCGGCAGCAAGAGCGCTTCCTCCCGGTGAGTTGACGCGAAGAACGATGGCTTTCACATTGGTGTCGAGTCTTGCTTTTCTGACAGCTTCCGAAATTCCTTCTGAACCGATGGTCTTTTCATCGCCACTGCCACTAACAATATCGCCTTGTGCGTAAATGACAGCAATCTTATTTTTTGTTGTTGTCACCTTGAACATTTTATCGGGTGCATTCATGTATTTCTCCATGGTCATCATGCTGATCTTTCCTGTTTCTCCAATGCCAAGTTTTGTTTTTAATGCCGACAGGAATTCGTCTTTATACATCAATACGTCCGCAAGTTTATAGGTAATTGCATCCTCTGCCTTTTGTATTTTCAGGCTATCGGCGATCAGGTTCAAATCTTCTGCTGAAATTTTTCTGGTTTCAGTAATGCCTTCCAGAATATGGTCCCAAATAGAGGTCATATATTTCAACGTTTGTTCTTTGCTTGCCGGGCTCATTTTGTCATAAATAAAAGGCTCAACAGCGCTTTTGAATTTTCCGTGACGAATGATTTGAACATCCACATTTAATTTATCAAGCAATCCTTTGTAAAACATCACCGAACCATTCAATCCTCTGAAATCAATAATCCCCTGTGGATTCAAATATATTTTGTCAGCAACTGTTGCAAGGTAGTAAGCCTTCTGGGTATAGGTTTCGCCATAACTGTATATAAATTTTCCTGATTTTTTGAAATCAAGCAAAGCGTTTCTTATCTCTTCAACAGTGGCAATACCTGCAGAAACAGAGCTAAGATCAAGATAAATTCCTTTGATATTGTCATCGGTTTTTGCTTTTTTTAAACTTTCAAGGATCTGGTCAAGACCGGCAGTCTTGTCTGTTTTCAATGAAAATGAACTTAAGTTTTCAAAAGGGTTTTTCGAAGCCCTGTCAGGGATAGCTCCACTGAAACTCAAATGAAGCACTGTATTTGTCGGAACAAGCACGATCTCTTTTTTAGAGAAGGATGCAAGCGACATAACTATCCCCATCATAATGAAGAAAAGAATGATGATCACCAGCAGAAAGCCGGTCATCGAAGCGAACATAAATTTAAAGAATTGTTTCATTTTTTTTGGATTTAAGATTTTTGATATTGTTGTTTTAAAATGACGCGATGTAAATGATAATTAATGACAAGCAGTAAATGACATTTTTGTTTTCCTTTTGCAATGTTAATAATAATAGTTGACATGAGAAAGATATTTCAGACACAAAAGCTGTTAACTTCTAACTGTAAAATGGCAGGCTGACATTTCGATAAGGAAACAATCATTTAAATTTTTACTAATGCATTTTCCATAAGACGAACCAGCATACTGAAAAGTTACAGACAATTATTCTTTTAAACTTAACCCTGTTGAAAATATCAACCCATCAGCAAGATTTTCGCCTGCAAGGAAACCGGCAGTTTTATAACCAAGTCGCAGTGAAATGCCAAGGTTGGATTTTTTTGTAAAATACCAATCAAAGTTGCTGCTTACAGCTCCACCATATCCGGCTTTCACTGAACTTATTTGTTTACCCCCAAGTTGAAATGCAGGTTGATTCCATACATTTAACTCCGGACCGATTACAAGACTTTTATTATTGATAATATTCATGGCATTCATTCCAAAGCCCCAGAAATTATGGTATTTCGTGTCTCCATAACGAATGTAAGCCGAGTAAACTTTTTTATTTCGCACAACATAATTATCAAAATAATACTCGCTGCCGAAAGGGCTTAATCCATAATGAAAAGCCGGAAGATATCCTACTTTATTAATTCTGATCATGGGAAGAGAAAGTGAATCCCTGCCTTTGTACAAATAAGTAACTGCATAGTTAAAAGCAGCAATAAACTGGAAGGGGTTGATCAGGCCGATTAAACTTTGCTTTGCTAACTGGTCAACAGTATATTTTTTCCCATTATTATCATTGTACTGCATCGTTGAAATATAAGCCATGATATCGTTACCAGTTGAGAGTTTTTTGCTGTATTTCGTAAAAAAAATATAGGCTGAGAGATTGTTGAAAGATTCAAAAAACAAAAAGGTTTCTCTGTAATCAATGTTCCCCCTTAGCAGCCATTTCCCGATAAGATGTTGTGACAATACAGAATTAGCTTCATCACCGCCTGTAACTCTCAACACGTTTTCACATTTCGATGAAATACGTGGACTCTTGAGTTGACCGGTTTGTGCAAAACCATGTCCATCCCCAAAAGGAGGAACAAGGCTCAGGTGAAATGAATTGTCAATAAAACCAAATTCTCGGTATCTTGAGCCATGCCCGAATATTTCATGTTGTGTAAGAATAGTAAGATGATCTATGACATTGTCAACAAATATGGTTTTTGCTAACCGGTAGGTTATGCCTTCGAGTTTTGAAAAACATTTTTTCTCATCCCACAAACTTGCTTTTAAATATTTGTTTTCAAAAGTAGAAGTTGCTTTGTGCAATGACAGCAGGTTCTCAGCCCCGCAGACTGAAGAATAATTAACATCATAAATAATGTCATAGTGATTCTGCCCGAAAACATTCATAGAAGCAAGGCCAATAAAAGACAAAACAGTGAAGATCTTTAAAGAAAAAAAATTGCTCAGTTGCTTCATGCTTTAAACATGTTTTGAAAATATGGAATTATCAGGTCTTATAAAAAGTTGAAGTGTCAGAGAGAAAAAGTGTGAACCATTTAAATTCTAACTTTAAAATATCGTTTAAATTTAATCAGAAATAGAAAAGTATCATTAGCCATAAAGCTTACAAAATTCCCACATTTTTATTTGGGGTCAATCGGATACTTTGCATAGAAAGTAGTTCCTGTTGCCTCATCGCTTGTAAAATGTATTGTTCCTTTAAGGTATCTTTCGGTAAACAGCTTAATACTATAGGTCCCGATTCCCCTGCCTTTTCCTTTGGTGGAAAATGATCTTTGAAAAATCTGGAATTGTACATCCTCAGGAATTATTCCTTTATTATTTACAGTAAATTCGATATGGTCGTCGGTTTTTTGACAGCCTAAGGTAACAGTATCCCCTTCGTCTGATGCTTCAAGTGCATTCTTTGCAAGATTAATAAGAATTCTTCTCAGCAGAACTTTATCAGTTAAAAAAATCACATTTTCCGATTTTTCAGAAATAGAGATCTGCTTTGAAATTGCCGCATCATTACGGGAAAGGAGCTGGAAAATATTCAATAATATTTCTGCTGATTGAGTCTCCTGAAAGTTTACCATCAGGTTGCCACTTTCTGCAGAAATAAGTGAACTGTGAACTTCAATTTCTTCAAGTAAACTGGAAGTGGAAACATCAGCCATTTGAAGAAGATCAATACCGGGATCAATTTGTCCTGGAGTTTTGAGTAAGTTGATTATCGCTTTTAATCCGCCTGCAATATTGACCACATCATGAATAAAAACGCGCTCCAGCAGCAATCTTCTTTTTTCATCACTAATATCGGAAAGAGAAAGGATGAAGTATTTTTCTTCATTAATAATAAGCGGAGAAGCTGTAACCATTAATTCAAGTGAGCCGGAAATATTATCTTCATGGGTTGTGATCCTGCATTCTTTTTCAGATTTTACAGTATTTGACATTGATTCGAGTATCGCAGTACCTGCACCGCAGACTCTGCATGCTTTAGCCGTTCCACATCCACCTGGTGATGAAAGGGCATTTACACAATTGAAAATTTCACCGGGCCTTAACCCCAAAACTGTTTTTATTTCTTTACCTAAAATAACTGATGACAGCTTTGAGTTAGCATAAACCACCTGACGACATTCATTTAAAATCAAAAAATATCCGGGTATAGAATCAAAAATTGGTTTGATCAATTTCTCGGAATTGAAAAAATTGTATGACTTCAGTATCTCACTTTGAGGGGCACGTTTGGCCGGCAAGAACTCGGTATAATTTACATCGTACTCCATAATTTTATTTAAATTTTGAATTTCAAAAATACTAATAAAAATGATGGGATGGTTGAAATTTGTTGAAGTTACTGAGTTTTTTTGAATGATAGCTTTACCATGAGTTGAAGTTTATCTGTTCTGTCAACCTTAAAGATTCATATTCCCTGCATCATGACCTGCGAAAATATCAACCTTGAGAAACATCAATTTTACTAACTTTGCAAAGATTTGAAAATAGCTTTACAGATGGAAATAGCGACTAAATATGACCCTTCGCAGGTTGAAGATAAATGGTATAAATACTGGATGGATAATAAAATTTTCCGCTCTGTTCCTGATGAGCGGGAACCTTATTGTATAGTGATCCCTCCTCCCAACGTGACAGGAGTTTTGCACATGGGCCACATGCTCAACAATACCATACAGGATATTTTTGTTCGCCGCGCACACATGCTTGGCAAGAATGCATTGTGGTTGCCGGGAACTGACCATGCTTCAATAGCCACCGAAGCAAGAGTGGTTGCCAAATTGAAAAGTGAAGGAATCACTAAAAAGGATATCAGCCGCGAAAAATTTCTTGAACATGCCTGGGAATGGACCCATAAACACGGAGGCATCATCCTCGAACAATTAAAAAAACTAGGGGCTTCCTGCGACTGGGACCGCACCCGTTTCACCATGGATGAAATGTTGTCGGAATCAGTGTTGCTTGTTTTTATTGATCTTTTTGAAAAGGGTTTGATCTATCGTGGGATTCGCATGGTAAACTGGGATCCAAAAGCATTGACAGCAGTGTCGGATGAAGAAGTGAATTACAAAGAAGTCAATTCGAAATTGTACCATGTACGTTATCTCATAGAGGGAACCAAAGATGAATGGATAACCATAGCAACCACCCGCCCTGAAACAATACTGGGTGATACTGCTATCTGTGTTCATCCGGATGATGAAAGATACGCATCATTTAAAGACAAGAGAGCATTGGTGCCTCTGATCAACCGTTCCATTCCGATCATCTATGATGAATATGTGGAGAAGGATTTTGGGACTGGTGCTCTTAAAGTAACTCCCGCTCACGACATCAACGATTATAACCTTGGCATCAAACATAAACTACCGGGTATTGATATTTTCAATGACAATGGAACATTGAATGAAAATGCTGAGATACTTATTGGCGAAGACCGGTTCCAGGCAAGGACAAGCATACTAAAATTGCTTGCTGAACAGGGATTCCTGACAAAGACTGAAGACATCATTAATAAAGTAGGTTATTCTGAAAGAACAGACGAAGTGATTGAACCTAAACTTTCGATACAATGGTTCATGAAAATGACTGAAATGGCAAAGCCTGCACTGGATATGGTGATGAATGACACTGTGAAATTTCATCCTGCCAAATTCAAAAACACTTACAAATACTGGATGGAGAATGTGAAAGACTGGTGCATTTCACGTCAGTTGTGGTGGGGACATCGTATCCCTGCTTTTTATCTTCCCAATGGTGAAATCGTCGCTGCACTGAATACTGATGATGCAATAAAAAAAGCAAAGGAAAAATTCGGACTTGATCTGAGTGCAGGTGATATCAGACAAGATGAAGATGTGCTCGACACATGGTTCTCCTCGTGGTTATGGCCAATATCCGTATTTGATGGAATAAGGAAACCGGATAATGATGACATCAAATATTATTATCCAACCACTGATCTGATCACAGCGCCTGATATACTCTTCTTCTGGGTGGCACGTATGATCATGGCAGGGATGGAATACAGAAAAGATATTCCTTTTCACAACGTTTATCTCACGGGAATGGTAAGGGATAAACTGGGGAGGAAGATGTCCAAATCACTTGGCAATTCTCCTGACCCGGTTGAACTCATGGAAAAATTCAGTTCAGATGGAGTGCGCACAGGAATGTTGTTTTGTTCTCCTGCAGGTAATGATCTGCCTTTTGATGAAGCGCTGTGTGAACAAGGCAGAAATTTCTGCAATAAAATCTGGAACGCCTTCCGTTTGATAAAAGGATGGACTGTTGATGAAAATCTAGCTCAACCTGATTCAGCAAGAGTAGCCTCAATTTGGTTTCATGCAAGACTCAATGAAGAGATAGTTATTATCAACGATCATTTCAGTAAATACAGAGTTTCTGATGCACTGATGAGTGTTTACAAACTTGTTTGGGATGATTTCTGTTCATGGTTCCTGGAGATGATAAAACCTGCCTATCAACAACCCATTGACAGGAAAACACTGGATGCTGCACTGGAAATTTTTGAAAAATTATTAAAGATGCTTCATCCTTTCATGCCTTTTATTACTGAAGAACTCTGGCACCTTATCAAAGAAAGAACTGACGGCGAAAGCATACTGAAGACAAGGCTTCCCGAAGCTGAAAATTATAATACGGAGATCACTCCCAAGTTTGAAAATGTCAAAGAAGTGATCATGGGAATCAGGAATGTCAGGGCACAGAAAAACATTCCAAACAAAGAATCGGTTAAGCTCTTTATCAAGAAAAACAACAATGAAAAAGCTGATCTTACTTTCGATGCTTTGGTTTGTAAACTATGCAATATTGAATCGTTGGATTATGTAACAGAAAAAGTTGACGGGGCATTTACTTTTGTGGTGAAGAATACAGAGTTTTATCTGCCCCTTAGCAGCGATTTTAATGTTGAGGAAGAAATCAAAAAACTTAGTGAAGAACTTAATTATACCAAAGGTTTTCTGCAAAGTGTGCAAAAGAAACTCAGCAATGAGAAATTTGTGAACAATGCTGCAAGCCACATAGTGGATGCTGAAAGAAAAAAACAGGCAGATGCTGAAGCTCGAATAAAAGTGATAGAAGAACAGATCGAGGGGTTAGGGAAATAAAGAGGTCATTGGTCAATTGTCATAAGTCATTAGTCAATTGTCGTTGGTCATTGGCTTCAGCAAATTCCATGATAATTTTTGCATTTTCTTTATGGTTGGTGTTGCATAATTTTATTGGGAACACCATTTTTTGATCTCTGCCTTCAAGTACCTGTAAGTAGGATTTGTCATAATAACTAAGCACAGTCATTGCAACTTCATAATAGTTTCCGCATTCTATCCATTCCAGTGACTTACGTGTATTCAGATCACCGATCCGTTTTTTTATTATTTGAATTGCCGATGCAAGTTGAGATTTTTCGCAAACGGAATAATCGCTGACAAGAAAATTTGCTCTTTCTTCTTTAGGGATGTCAAGAAAAAAAACTACAGCTTCATTCATCTTTTGATAGAGCATTTTTGGTATTTGAACATGACCAATATTCAGGCTCTCATCTTCAAGCCATACAGGTTTTGAAAGATCCATTTCCTTCCATTGCCAGTATAAATTATTTTCAAATTGTTCAACACCGGGTTGAGGTGAATTGCCGATTCCGCCAAATACTGAGCCTTTATGATTGGCAATATTTTCGAGATCTATAACCTGCAAACCATCTTCTTTAAGCTGCTTCAAAATTTGAGTTTTTCCGCTACCTGTATATCCTCCAAGAATATTCAATCTTACTTCTTCATTATAGGCATTCATTACATAATTTCTGAATGCTTTGTATCCTCCGGCTATAAAAAACAGTTCGCTAAAACCATTTGATTCGAGATGTTCAGCAAATGCATGACTTCTCATTCCTCCTCGCCAGCAATGAATCACTGCACTTTTATCTTTAGCGATTTCACCTGATCTTTGAATGAACGAATCCAGTTTAGGAGTTACAAATTCATAAGCCAGTGTGATGGCTTTTTCTTTCGATTCTTGTGTAAATACCGTTCCCACCTTAGTCCTTTCCTCATTTGAAAACAGAGGAATATTGAATGCTCCGGGAATATGTCCTTTTTCAAACTCCGAAGGTGAGCGCACATCAATCAAAGGAATACGGGCGCTTAATTCCAGATATTGTTGAATATTTATCTCTGTGATCATGGAAGTAAAGGTAAGGGGTTTTTTAAGAAATGTGATTTGAAAAAGTTGGTCGCTTAAGAAAACTGTCAATAACAATTCACTTTAATAAAAACTTCTCACTCCAGTATTTTGTTCTTCTTAAATAATAATCCGGTTTCAATGGAGAATAATTTTCATAATTGATATCATTGTAAGCCTTCGAAACAGCAGGCTCTATCTGCGTTCCTTCGTGCCATTCATTAAAAGATGTCACACCAATAAAATCAGGATTGACATTTATTGCAGCTTCAAACATGGTATCATAATACAAACCTGATTCCCGCGATTTTGCATTTTGCGCATTCCATGGTCTGATGCGGGTATCAATATAACCCGGCCCTACGCAGGGGATAAATAACTTCTTGTTCTTCTTTGCCCATGCAGCCATATACTCCCAGTTGTCTTTGGTACATCCGTAAACAAAACCATTGCTTGCAAAATATGTATAGCACCCATCAAAATCACCTTTTGTAAAAAAATCCTCTTCGCCTTTATTCACCCATAACCCAATATACACCGCGTCATAGTTGGTGTTTCGCAATGACTTTGCACTGTCCTTGCTGAAAGCGGAAATCCAATATTTCACATCAAGTTTGTATGAGTCGTATATATAGAACGTGGGTTTTCCATTTACTTTAAAGAAAGCCGGATATTTGCTGTAAGTATCCATGATGTATTCTATAGCTTCTTCAAATCCGGAAATTGTTTTGTAGAATGGCTCAATGTGAAAAGTTATTTTTATGCCTGCTTTATCAGCAGCAGACATGTACAAAGGGATTGACTTGTCTTCGTAGCTTCCTTTTCCCCACCAGGTAATGACCACAACACCTATCCCTGCGTCGGCGATCTCCTTTATATGTTTAGAAATAATTGCAGTGTCATTTGAACTATAGCATCCCAATTGAGGGTAATAATTTGAGCCTATATTTTCTCCGCCGGGAAAAGGAGGGAAGTGATTCCATGTTGTATCAGACCAGTGAGGCAAAACAGGATGTGCCCAGTGATAGTAATTGCCATCGGTTTCAGGATTGCCATACCAGTTGTAATAAAAAGTATGCAGCTTATAATTGACCTTGTCCTGTGCCTGAGATTTGCAGGCAAGAATGCAACAAACAATAGCAAAACTGATCAATATTTTTTTCATGAACCAGAAACAACAAACAACAAACAACTAACTTTGGTCTATCTCAGTTTTCCCCTTGCCAAAGAAGCAAAGACTCCAACAACGCACAATACGGTGAATATAATAAAAGTGGTTCGGGTGCTGTCAAGAAATTGTGGATAATTTTCGGGTGCAATTTTTACCTTTCCCAGATGCATTCCGAAAACTAGTGTAGCTATTCCCATACTGATGGCTTGCCCTGTGAGTCGCATTGTGCCAAGAGAAGCTGATGCAACACCATAATATTTTCGATCCACTGAACTCATAATTGCATTGGTATTCGGAGACGAAAACAAAGCAAAGCCAATACCGATCAACAACAATGTTGTGATGATATAAACTGTGGAGGTATCAAAGCCCAGAAAAATAAATGGGATCAAACCTGCAACTGTCAAACCCATGCCTATGGAAGCAACAATTTGCGGTTCTATTTTATCAGATAACCTTCCTGCAATAGGAGAAAAGATTGCCATTGTTATTGGTTGTGCGACCATGATCATTCCTGCCTCCTGTGGTGACAGACCCTTTATATATTGCAGGTAAAGACTTAATAAATATCCAACAGCAAAGGTTGCACTGTAATTGATAAATGCAGCAATATTTGAAAAAATGAAAACAGTGTTGCTTTTAAAATGACTCAGATCAAGTACGGGAAACTTAACACGGTTTTCAAAACTAATAAACAATATTATTACTATGATACCGGCGAAAAGTATTATTGCTCCTGCCAATGAGGAGAGCACAGAGAATCCATACATGATGCAAAGCAGACCTATCATGTAAATGACTGACCCTTTAAAATCAAATTTTTCTCCTTTGGCTTCTGCCCATTCTCCTTTTAGTTTGAGAAAAATAAATGGAATTATCAAAAGGCTTAAAATAACACTGAAAATAAAAATTGATCGCCATCCCAATTGATGTGTCATGAAGCCCCCAAGCACAGGACCAAGAGATAATCCAATGTAGGTTGCTGCAAGATTAAATCCAAGCGCCTTGCCTCTTTCATGAACGGGAAAAACTGAAGTAAGAATTGCAACAGCCGTACCGAAGATCATTGCTGCACTCAATCCCATCAATGCACGTGTGATGATCAGAACAATTGCATTTGGAGCTAATGCACAAGCGAGAGATAAGAAACTGTAAAGAAATATCCCAATGGTGTAAATCTTTTTCCTGCCATAAATATCAGCAAGTTTTCCAAAGGGGACGAGAAAAGCTGCTGCAGTCAATAGATATGCAGTCGCAATCCAACCTTGTGTTACTGCATCTGTATTGAATTCTTTTGAAATGGTTGGCAATGCAATATTGATTGACGATACCATAAAGGTTGTCAGAAATGACGATAGTATTGTCACAAACAATACTACGCCTTTGCTCACAGTATTTGTTGAAGGATCCATTCTTTGCAAAAGTAGTTCTTTTCATGTTTGATTTTGATTAATCATTTCACACAGTTAAATACATCAAGAAGTTTTTACAAATTTTCGTACTTTTGTAAAGAAATTTAAAGGTCAAATGGGAAAGCAAACAAAATTTTCGGATACAATTATCACGAATAAAGTTAATGTGAAGGTCAACACTTCCGTTATTATATTTGAAGAGGATGGTGCCCAGATAGTCTATTGCCCTGCTCTTGATGTGAGCGGATATGGTAATGATGAAGCGGAAGCTTATGAGTCATTTAAAATTGTACTACACGAATTTATTCACTATTCCATTAATAAAGGGACTTTTTATGAAGAATTAAAAAGAATGGGCTGGCAAGTCAGAAAGAGTAAAACCAAACCAATATTGCCTCCATCAATGAGTCATATTCTAAGTAATAATGATAATTTCAGTAGGATATTCAATACATTCCCATTCAGAAAAGTTAATACAACTCTTGAAATGCCAGTGGTTGCATAGTGACAAAAAACCTGAAAAATATACCATTAAAAACTTTCAGAAAATTTCTGATTCATTGCGATCTTAAAAAAATCAGAATCTCCGGAGGTCATGAAATTTGGTCAGGGAATCATTTGAAAAGACCAATAGTTCTTCAATCTCATATTGATCCTATACCTGAATTCATAATAAGAAATAACCTGAGAATACTCACTATTTCACCTGAGGAATTTAAAAAGTATCTTGAGAATAATTGATGATTAATTTTTTTAGGTTCTCAAATATGACGCCCCATTAACATCCACTATACAACCCGTCATCCAGTCGGTGCCCTCAGAGGCAAGCAGGAAAATTGCACGTGCCACTTCTTCAGGTTTTGCAACCCTGTTTAATGGACTTTGATTGCGTATCTCGTCACCGTTTGGCCCATTTAATGCATATCCGGCCATTTCAGTTTCAGTAAATCCGGGAGCTACTGTGTAAACAAAAACATTGTAAGGTGCCAGTGCCTTTGCCATTGATTGTCCCATGGAATTTAATCCAGCTTTACTTGCTCCGTATGCTATCCCATTGGGTTCACCACGAAAAGCTCCACGTGATGAAACATTAATTATTTTACCGCTTCCTGCTTCCATCATCTTTTTTGACATCAAAAATGATAAATGGGCGGTTCCACCAAGGTTGGTTGTAATGGTGCGATCCCATATTTCAAGCCATTTGTCATAAGATGCATCTTTAATGGGAAGCTCAATATGCATGGCAGCATTGTTGACCAGCACATCAATCTTTGCTGCGTTTTCCCAGGCAGTTTCATTCATATTATTAATATCTTCAGGATTTGCAAGGTCTCCGGATATTATGAAATGATTACCGGGCTTTAGCATGGCATGTGTTTCCTGTGCCCCTTTTAAATTTTTATTGTAGTGAACAATCACACGTGCATCTGAATTGGCAAACATAATAGCAGTGGCTCTCCCAATGCCGCTTGACGATCCAGTAATAAGTACAGTTTTTCCTTTGAAAGATATTTCCATGATTTTATTTTTGATTTAAGATTTTGGAATTTGGAATTTGGAATTTGAGACTTGGAATTTAAATTTCGTGTACTCCCTGATTGCTTGAAAAAGTCCTGATAGTTTTTACATAATGCGGATTTGGAGCAAAACCTTTTTCAAATATCTGCGCAATTTCTTCCTGTTTTTCTTTGCTGCAAAATGCAATTACTGATGAGCCACCTCCACTGACAGTACATCCAAAAGCGCCTGCTTCCAATGCATTTTTTTTCACAGCAGCATATTCTGGAATTGCTGCACTACGCACGGGTTCGGCTATATGATCCACATTGATGGCACTGCCAAATTCTTCGATATCGCTGGTGTGTATGGCGTGAATTACTCTAGCACATCGTGCCATTTGTTCTTTTAATTTTTCCTGGCCAATTTCGTAAGTGATGAATCCACGCGTTGTGCGCAGACTTTTTCTGATCGCTGAAAGCACCACAGGGAATTCAGGAAGGTTAAGTTTAAGAACATCTATGGGATTATAACTTTTCACGAGAACAAAACCACCCAAAATGGATGCAGCCACATTATCTGCGTGAGGTGAACCACCCGAAGCAACCTCTCCCATGCGTGCAATATCAATCATTTCGTTGGAGGAAAGATGAAGGTCAAGCAGCCTGTTCAAACCAAAGATTGCTGCTGAAGCTGATGCACCCGTGGTTCCAAGTCCTCCGCCTGATGGCATCTTTTTAATGATCTCTACTTTTACACCCTGTGAAATATTTTTTCTTTTAAAAAGCTCGAGTATTGCAAGCCCTGCTGTATTATCCTCAACATTCAGGGGGATGTTTTGCGATTCGCCGGTGATGGTTATTTCAATTTTGCCGGTATCGGTTAATATTAGTTTGACATCATCATAAGGGTCTTTCAGTGCCATTGCGAAGATATCATAACCCGGTCCAACGTTGGCTGAAGTGGCGGGTGATCGCAGTGTAATTTCGTTCATAATATTTTTTTAAGCAAAGGACAAAAGTAGAAATATCAAATGATATTTATTGAAACTAATGGAAATTCATTGAAATTCAATCAAAATCTCCAGCGCAATTTACATTAAAGTTACATTTTAACAATCCTTGTGCCGGGTAAAGAACCCACCAAATCTTTAACACTATTACTCTCACAAAACATCATAATTACGTTGCAACTACCATTGCAAATCTGCTTGGAATGTGTAAATTTGCAGCATATTTAAATCATTTAATTTATGCGTTACTTAAAATTTTCTTTTATCTTTTTACTGATTGTATTTTCCGGTTATTCTTTAACTGCCTGTACAAATGTCCTTGTTTCGAAGGGAGCATCAGCTGATGGCTCAGTGATGATCAGTTATAATGCCGATGCAGGTGGCTTTATGGAACCTCTGTATTTTATGGATGCCAAAGACTGGGACGCCAAAGACTCTCTTGAAGTTTATGAATGGGATACCGGCCGTTTTCTTGGTAAAATTAAACAGGTGGCTCATACTTACAAGGTTATTGGGAATATGAACGAAAACCAGGTGGCTATTGGCGAAACAACCTATGGTGGCAGGGAAGAATGTTGCAAACCCAATGGAATACTTGATTACGGAAGCATGATGTATATTGCATTGCAGCGCTCAAAAACTGCAAGAGAAGCCATCAAGGTGATGACGGATCTTGTTGCTCAATATGGATATGTAAGTGAAGGCGAATCCATGTCAGTTTCGGATGCAAACGAAGCCTGGATCTTTGAAATAATCGGAAAAGGCACAAAAGAAAAAGGCGCTGTGTGGGTAGCCCGCCGCGTTCCTGAAGGTTACATGTGCGCTCATGCAAACCAGGCAAGGATCAGAGAGGTCCCATTGGATGATAAAGAAAATTGTTTGTACGCAAAAGACCTCTTCACTTTTGCAGAAAAAATGAGTTACTGGGATTCAAAATCAGGCAAGGCTTTTAGTTTTGTTGATGCTTATTGTCCGCTTGCTCCCGAAGGTTTGTTCCTTTGCGAAGACCGCATCTGGAGTATCTTCAGACGTGCTGCTCCGTCGCTGAACTTATCATCAGATTACTGGAGAGGTGTGAAAGATGCTACCCCATATCCTTTGTTTATAAAACCCGACAAAAAATTGAGTGTTTCGGATGTGATGGCATTGATGAGAGATCATTTTGAAGGAACAGATTTCGATATGACCAAAGGTATCGGAGCCGGTCCGTTTGGTTGTCCCTATCGCTGGAAATCGCTTTATTTTAAAGCAGCAGGTGACACTACGACCCAATATGGATGGGAGCGTCCTATCTCTACACAACAAACTGCTTTCAGTTTTGTTGCCCAATCACGTTCATTTCTTTCAAATGTAGTGGGCGGAGTGTTCTGGTATTCGGTTGACGATACTTATTCAAACTGCTACATGCCGCTTTATACCTGCATGCTCGAAAGACCAACGCCATTTGCAAGCGCTGATGTCACCAAATTTAACTGGGAATCGGCTGCATGGATATTTAACCTTACTGCAAATTATGCTTACACGAAATATTCTTACATCATAAAGGACATTCAGGCAGTGCAAAAAGAACTTGAAGGCAACTTCATTAAATTGCAGCCTGCAGTGGAAAAAACAGCCAAAGAACTTGAAAAGACTGATACCACTCTTGCTATTCAATACCTGAGCGACTATTCAGTGACTCATGCCAACATGGTTGTTGCACGTTGGAAAGAACTTTATGAGTACATTGCCACCAAATACAATGATGGGTATATCAACGATGGTAAGAATGGCGGACGCAATCCCAAAGGTGTGGGTTATGGTAGCGACTGGATCACCAGGGTGCTGAAAGAACGTCCCGATTATTACAAGGTTGAATGGAATAATCCTATTAAAAAATAGTCAATAGTCAATAGTCAATAGTCAATAGTCATTAATCAATGGTTTATGAGATTGCTGCCAATGACTAATGACCATTGACTAATGACTAATGACTAATGACCATTGACTGATGACAGTTCTCCCTCTTCTTGAAGTTAGAAACCTGGTAACAGAATTTTCTTCCGATGGAGTGGTCACAAAAGCGGTAAATGATGTGAGTTTTGTTTTGAATAAAGGCGAAACTCTCGGCATTGTCGGTGAATCCGGCTCAGGCAAATCAATAACTTCTCTTTCGGTTATGCGGCTTATTCCTGCCTCAGGAATAATTGCCAATGGCAACATCATTTTTAATAATGGTGCCACCACTGATTTGACTTCCCTGAAGGAAAAAGATATGCGGAAATTCAGGGGGAAGCAGATCGCAATGATCTTCCAGGAACCAATGACCTCCTTAAACCCTGTTATAAAATGCGGTCACCAGGTGACTGAAGCTATACGTCTCCATCTTAAATTATCGAAGAAAAAAGCCAGGGAAAGAACCCTCGGTTTGTTTGAAGAGGTGCAATTACCAAGACCTCTTGCCATCTTCAACTCTTATCCACATGAGTTATCAGGCGGACAAAAGCAACGTGTGATGATTGCCATGGCCATGTCGTGCAACCCTTCTGTGCTCATCGCTGACGAACCCACAACAGCTTTGGATGTCACAGTACAAAAGACTATCCTCGAGCTTATGAAGAAGCTGCAGGAGAAGCACCGGATGAGCATTATTTTCATCACGCATGATCTTGGAGTCATTGCTGAAATTGCCGACAGGGTGCTGATCATGTACAAGGGAAAGATCATCGAAAGCGGCAGCGTGGACCAGATATTTTCAAATCCACAGCATCCATACACAAAGGGATTGCTGGCATGCCGGCCAACCATGGAAAAAAGGTTGAAGAAACTTCCGGTGGTTTCGGATTTCATGGACGAAAGCAGGGACGGAGTTATTACAGAGAAAAAACATTCGGTGGAGGAAATGACCGGAAAGCTTGTGGTTTCAAAGGAAGAGCGTGTTTCGATGCACAAAAAACTATACGAAAGAAAACCCATACTTGAGGTGAAAAACCTGAAGACATATTTTCCTGTTCGCAAAGGGATCTTCGGCAAAGGACATGAATATGTGACTGCTGTTGATGATGTAAGTTTTGATGTGTATCCCGGCGAAACACTGGGCCTGGTTGGCGAATCGGGCTGTGGAAAAACAACTTTGGGAAGAACAATTTTACGGCTGATTGAGCCTACATCCGGACAGGTTATTTTCAAAGATATTGATGTAGCCGGGCTTTCAGGTAAGGAAATGCGAAGAGTGAGAAAAAACCTACAGATAATTTTCCAGGATCCTTATTCTTCTCTCAACCCCAGGATCACTATTGGCAGCGCAATTCTTGAACCCATGCGTGTTCACAACATTCATGACAACGACAAACAAAGGAAAGAAAAAGTGATGGAGTTGTTGTGCAAGGTCAACATGTCGGAGCATCATTTCAACCGCTATCCTCATGAGTTCTCAGGAGGGCAGCGGCAAAGGGTTTGTATTGCACGCGCACTTGCGCTGAACCCTGAATTTATTATTTGCGATGAGTCGGTTTCGGCGCTTGATGTGTCAGTGCAGGCGCAGGTGTTGAACTTGCTGAATGAACTCAAACATGAATTTGGATTCACCTACATTTTTATCTCGCATGATCTTTCGGTCGTAAAATTTATGTCCGACAGAATGATCGTGATGAAGAATGGAAAGATCATGGAGTATGGTGATTCAGATGAAATTTATAGCAATCCTGCCACAGAATATACACGGAGGTTGATTGAGGCTATTCCAAAAGCTTTGTAATTAGAAGTTGTTAGTATGTGGGCAAATTGACTTCTTGTTTCTTTTTATTGAATTTATTTTATAAATCCATTACGTCTTAAAATTTCTTTTAATCGTTTTATGGAAATATTTTCTTGTTCTCCCTTATCATAAATTGTAACAAGTAAAACATCATGCTGAATTAACTCACAGACTACATTGAATGTGATAATTCTTGCACCTCCGCTTTTCCCTTTATTTTTAGATGCAATTGCTACCCTTATTTTCCTTAACCCACCTCCTAAATCAATTCCTGCTTTTGGATTTTCAATAAGTTCATTTTTGAAAAGTAAAATATCTTCTTCTAAGGAAGGATATTTTTTTTTCAACCGCTTGTACTCATTTTCAAAGCTGTCAGTATAGAAAAATGTAAGCTTATTTTTCATGAATCAGGTCTTCTAATCTTTTAGGTTGCTTGGTGCCATTAAGTATCTGCCTGAGTTCTTTCAAGCCTTTATCTAAGGCAATTTCAGAAGGTTTTTCCAAAACAGGTTTAGCGCCTAATTTCTTTGCCAATTCAAAAAGTAATTTGATGGTGCTTTTCGATTCTGATTTTATGATTAGCGTTTCCATTTTGATTTTTTTTGCAAAGGTATTGAAAAAATGGAAATCACGAACATACCACTGGTTATAAGTTAGAATGGAAAGATAATGGAGTATGGCGATTCAGATGAAATTTATAGCAATCCTGCCACGGAATATACGCGGAGGTTGATTGATGCTATTCCAAAAGCTTTGTAATTAGAAGTTGTTAGTATGTGGGCAAATTGACTTCTTGCTTCTTTTTTGTGGGATTACAAATCAAGGGTGTTCATTACTGTTTTTTCATCAACATAACCGGATATTCTTCCCTCATCAATTGCTGAAGCCAAACCAATGTCTTCTTTTGAATTAATATCAATTACGAGAGTTTCCATTGATTATCATTTTTTATTTTGCAAAATCACTAAAATTATTCATTAGCATTTTATTGTATTAATAAAGGATATGCGCAAATTGATTGCTGCAATTCCAAAATAGCATTTCTAAAAACTTTAGTATTGAATATTTTTCAACACTAAGATCACTCAGAACACGAAGAAAAACTAAGTAATTTCATAGTGTAGCTTTGTGCACCTGGTGTTTTTAGTGGTAATTTTCTTTTTCTCACTCAACCTGCAATTACAATCCTTCCGTGAAATATGCCACCCTATTTCCTGTAAAAAAGTTCACCACATAGGCACATAGATACATAGAACTACACATAGATTTTAAAACAGAGTAATCTGTTTTTCCGTAAAGAAACTATGTGAAACCTATGTTTCTTTTGTGCCTATGTGGTAAAAAAAATAGTCAATCCTGTGCTCGTATTTACTATGAAAAACTATGTTGACATAACAAAAGAGGATAAGCAATTATTTTTTTTACGGATGTTCATAAATAAAATCAAACTATTGTTTTTTCAAATTATTTATTTTTTGTATTTTTGAAAAAAATATGAAATCATGATTGTACCTTCTATGTACCTGGCTGAATTGAAGAAGGAGATTGCGCTTGACTTTCCTATTGTTTACCGCAAATCTACCTATCTCGAACAAGACTTTAAACGTCTTTTGAAACACAAACATTATGAAAGCGAGGTGCAGTTGCACTTTTATCTTTCGAAGTACAAAAACAACTGGATCATCCGTATCGAGGAGCAAAAAAAAGGCGCTATGGTGTCGTTCTTCACTTATTATTTTAAGGACGACAAAATGATTGGCATTTGTCCTGGTGTTGACGACAGATATCTGAGCTTTTTCACTCCTCAATTTTTCAGGAGTTACAAGGCGTGCATGCATCCCGACACTGTTTCGACGATTGACTTTGCCCGCTCCTTTGCTAACGAAAACCTGGTGGCCGAGGAAATCAAACTTGCTTATTGCGCCACTGGTATCTGCAAGGTTTTTTGCTCCACACCTCATGGTTTTATGCTGGGCACATGCGACGAGATAAAAAAGTTTTATAAAATGAACGTCTTTGTGACCCATGAAATGCTAAGGGGAAATTTTGACGAAAAAGCGATCATGGTAAATGAAATGCTGGAGATGTATTTGAAGGACGCAGGGAATTTGGATTAAGGGTAGGGGAGAATATGGGAATTTCCCCCCCCCCAAATAATCACAATAAAAAATGATTCCTGAAAAGGGTGGGAGAGGCGCACTCCGACTGGTTATACCGCGAGGAGCCGTCCCTCAATTTTGCATTGATTTATTTTACTTTATATTTTTCTGAAAAATCACCATCTAATTCATTTATTCTATGAGATAATGGTGCAATATTTTCCGGAACCTGCTTTTTAAAATTATCAATATCATATTTTGTCATTTTACCCTCCTGATAAACTATTACAAATGTACCTCCCTGGTCACAATTGTCAGGATGTCCAAATGTAGTGTCTTTACTAAAAAACTCTGAAGGTATTAATCTTATCAATTGATGAATTTTCATCGTATCAGGTTTCGGTAAATTGACCCAAATGAATTTTGAAGGATCTCTACTAGCCCCTTTATGATAAAATGCATCAGAAGTATCAACAAATAATTTTTGTTGAGAATATTTAAATACTAATGAAAAATGAGGGTATGCCATCCCAGCATAATTCCCCCAAATTAAGGAGTCCACTTTCTTTGGATTAAAATATTCTACGTGATTGTTTGTACAACTTTGTAATAAAGCAAGCATTACTGATACGATTACAAAAAAGTATTTCATGGTTTTTAATTAATGTATAAACGTTGCTTACCTGCAGTATTTTTTTTGTTATTCTTTGATAAATTTCTTTGTCGTGATGCCTTTGTCTGTCGTTGCTCGTATGATGTAAACACCACTGGCAAAATCTGAAATATCAATGTCGGTTTTGTGATCTTTTGTTTCAAATCTCTTTAAAATTTGTCCTTCAATGTTTGAGATTTCTATTTCTGATTTCTGCCTGGTTTCAATCGTTAAATTATTTTCAGCAGGGTTAGGAAAAATGTACATCATATTTCCCGTTGACTGATTTTCTTCTATACCTGTCCCACCATAAGTTTTAAGTATTTTTCCCGATTCGCAGGAAGCATAGCCTGTGAAAAAATCGGTGAAATAAATTGATAGCGGATAATAAGATCCTGCACTGACATTGTCAGCAAACCAGGTAGTGCCTGCATCTGTTGTTTTAAGTATCGGAACTTCGCTGGCAGCAGCGTAACCTATACTATCAGTTTTGAAATAAACCGAATTTATATCCCAGGTTGTTCCACTAAATAAATTTGTCCAGGTAACGCCGGCATCAGTTGTTTTTACGATTATTCCGCCAGTGCCGCCGGCATATCCGGTATTGGCATTGCGAAAGTAAACCGAATTCAATTGGCTGGTTGTATTACTTACCTGCGGTGTCCATGTTGTACCACCGTTGTTTGTATAAAGAATTTCTCCATAACCGCCGGTAGCATAACCCGTGTTAACGCTGGTAAAATAAACCGAATATAATCCCTCGTTTGTGCCGCTGGTTTGTCCTGTCCAGGTGCTGCCGGCGTTGTCAGTTTTATAAATTACACCTAAGGAAGCGCCCAGTTCCCAGCCTACTGCATAACCTGTATTTGCATCCGGAAAATATACTCCATAAAAACGGGCAACTGTTCCTGTGGTGCAGGCTGTCCATGTTGTTCCTCCGTTTATTGTTTTGCGTATGGT
>CAISZK010000246.1 GCA_903889915.1 uncultured Bacteroidota bacterium | reverse complement strand
GTGTAATTTTGTCCATGGGATTTCTTATTGAAAGTTTGAAAGCCCAAAGTTCACCTTTTTGGTGATACAAAAGTCCACCTAAAGCTCTGTTTTATCAACATCTTTAGGGGGACTTATTAACTTGTTTGCGACTTTAAGGTCCCTGTATTAATGAAGATGTTTTTTTGTTAAAGTTCAACCAATATATGCAGAGTAAATTATACTTTTACAAAATAAAAAAAACTGAAAACAATTTCTTTAATAACATAACAACATCATGAAAAAACTCATCATTTACATTTGTTTTGCTTCAATTGTAGGCCATTCCTTTGCTCAGGATTCAAAGTCAATTAAACTAAACGCACCTGACACTACCAGAGGTTTGCCTGTAATGAAAGCTCTTGCATCAAGAGCCTCAGCAAGCAAATGGGACACCACCAGTTTGAAACTTCAGGATCTTTCAGATTTATTGTGGGCAACAGACGGAATTAATCGTGCTTCCAACGGAAAACGCACAGCGCCATCCGCTATGAATGCCCAGGATATTGATGTTTATGTTTTTCTTAAATCGGGAGCGTATCTTTATGATGCGACTAAAAATACTCTGAACTTTATAGCTGCAGGCGATAACCGAAGTATGTGTGCAGGTAAGCAAGGATTTGCTTCGATGCCACCTGTTTTTTGCGTGTTGATTTCGGATATCTCTAAATTTAAAATAAGTTCCGACTCGATAAAATTAATTTTGGCAGCTGAAGATGCAGGAATAGTTTCTGAAAACATCTCACTTTTCTGTGCCGGTGTCGGTTTTTCAACAAGACCTCGGGCTACCATGGATGATAAAAAACTCAGTGACCTGCTGAAGTTAAAAGCTACCCAACACCCAATGCTGAACAATCCGGTTTGCTATAAAAAAGATTAACAAAAGAGAGGTTGGAAAATACTCTAATGACTATTGACTAATGACAATTGACCAATGACTATTGACCAATGACTATTTGACTAATGACCAAAATTGACTATGGTGTAGATGCTCCAAAGGTGATCAGAAATTTATGTTTGATCGCTGTAATTCTTTTTGGCAGTTCAGTTGTTTTTCCTGTATTCAGAATTGGCGGTATCACCATCAATGTTCTTTCGTTCGATCTTTGTTGTGGCAGCACCTGTCTTTTGTTTGGCTTGCTGATGCTGATGTATGCCAAAATAGGCAAATTCAAACACTGTGACCGCATGCTGAAACTTATCAACTGGACAGGAAACGAAACTGTTCTTGACATTGGCACAGGTCGTGGTCTTTTAATGATAGGAGCAGCGAAGAAATTATCCTCCGGGAAATCCGTCGGCATTGACATTTGGAACAAAGAAGACCTTTCAAATAATTCAGCCGTTAAAACAATGTTGAATGCGGAATTGGAAGGGGTCAAAGACAGAATTGAGATCAAAGATGAAAACATTCTTCACACAAATTTTGAGGATAATTTTTTTGATGTCGTTTTAACCAATCTGTGCCTTCATAACATTTATAATAAAGAAGGACGAATGCAGGCTTGCAAAGAAATTCACAGGATACTCAAACCCCAGGTAATTGCAATAATTTCTGACTTCAAACATATCAATGAATACAAAAAAGAGTTCCTGAATTCAGGAATGACCGTGGCTAAAATTGGCACTTTTTATTTTGATACTTTCCCTCCTTTGACAATTATTAAGGCTGTCAAAAACTGAGTAATGATCAAGACTATTCTTTTGCTAATTTTCCTGATTTGTTTAAGGAATTCATAAGTCTTTTACCAATTAAAAACTGATCACACAACTTTTCTGAATAGCAAAAATCCCTGTTATTCTTCAAAAGATAAAATTATTTTTCAGCATTATCTTCACTAAATGTGAACTCTCACATGGTTGATAATTCGAACTCTTGAAAAATTTTCTTCTGAAAATTTTTTCTCCGCTATTAACAGTGATCTCTTTCCAATGGCGGCTTTTCATTTCTTTCCATACCAAACAAGTGTTTTACAAAAATTTATTTCTCCTGTAACTTTTTAAAATTATCAGGCGTCATAAACATGAAATAACAAACAAAAAACTATAAACTATGAAAACAACAATTATAAAATTAATGAGCCTTACAATTCTTGTGATACTCACCTGCTCCTTTTCCAAAGCAGGAATTCCTTCCACAAACGAAAAAATTGACAACATCTTAAAAAAGGAAATTTCCTATCCTGATTTTGCAAAGAAGCAAAAACTTGAAGGAGTAGTATTGGTAAGCTTCACTGTGAAAGCAGATGGATCAGTAAAAATCAACCTTACCAACGAAAGTAATAATAGTCTTAAGGACTATGTTGTAAAAAAACTTCAAAGTTTAAAGGTTGTCACCAATGACAGTTGTGACAAAACCTACAATGTAAAATTTGAATTCAAAACTGTTTAGTAATCCAATAATTTTTAATCAAAAAATAATAGTCATGAAAACGAAAGTATATTCCATTCTTACTGTATTGATGCTTTGCGTCACATTCAGCTTTGCAAAAAACCCACAATCAAGTCTGCAACAAACCATCAAAAACGGAGTTCAGTTTCCATCAACTGCCATTGAAAAACATCTTGAAGGAGCGGTATTTGTTGAATTTGTTGTAAAAGAAAACGGGACTTTAGAAATTAAAAACTGCCACTCACTGGTTGGCGAACTTCAATCCTATGTTTTTAAAACGATGTCGTCAATAACTGTTGCCGCTGATCCAAAACTAACAGGCAAAACTTTCCTGATGCGTTTTGATTTCAAGCTTATTTAATCAGAGCTATAGATGATTCAATGAGAACCGGTCAATCAATTATTGACCGGTTTTTTTTAATTCAGGAAGTAAATTAAAACAGCTCAAACACTCAGCATTCAAAGCAGATATTTCAATTTTCTCTGACTTTTTTTAAAATAAAATCACCTGTCTCAAACCCTCATAAATCAAAGCTTCTTCATAAAAAATCACCAATAGAAAATTTTTTTCTAATTTTATCCCCAAATTAAAAATGATGAAGTACAAACGGATCCTATTAAAACTTAGTGGCGAATCGCTGGCAGGTAACAACCAAAATGGCATTGATGCAGAACGATTAAATGAATATGCAATGGAAATAAAAGAATCAACATTGCAGGGCGTTCAGGTAGCTGTTGTGATTGGCGGAGGCAATATTTTCCGCGGACTGCAAGGCGTTGGTGCAGGTTTCGACAGGGTTCAGGGAGATTATATGGGCATGCTTGCAACAGTCATCAACAGTCTTGCGCTGCAATCAGCCCTGGAGAACATAAGTGTTCCAGCAGTTGTTCTTTCAGGAATTACAATTGATCCTTTATGCAAAGCAATGAGCAGACGCAGGGCTTTGGAGAATCTCAACAAATCAAGAGTGGTCATCATTGCAGGAGGCACAGGAAATCCTTTCTTCACCACTGATTCTGCGGCTGCATTAAGGGCAATAGAAATTAAGGCCGATGTGATCTTAAAAGGTACCCGCGTTGATGGCATCTATACCGCTGATCCGGAAAAAGACAAAAACGCTGAGAAGTTTGATTCACTCTCTTTCAATGAAGCCTACGAAAAGAAATTAAACATTATGGATCTTACTGCCTTTGCATTGTGCATGGAAAACAAATTGCCAATCATAGTTTTTAACATGAATGAAAAGGGCAACCTTGGAAAGATAGTGAAAGGTGAAAAAATAGGAACTTTGGTAAGTGAAAAACAGGTAGAAGGTTAAAGATAATTGGTAAACAATCACCAAATTTTAAATTTTGAGCTAAATAAACAACAAACAACTAACAACAAACAACTAACCCAACATGGAACCCAATCTTAACCGCGATAACGATCTTTGGAAAAAAGCCCATGAAAGAGCAGGCTTCAAAATGCATTTCATCATTTATCTAAGCATTATGGCTTTCATTTGGGTATTGTGGGCCTTTCTCAGGTACATCAATAAAGAAACAGATGATGGATATTGGCCACTGTTCCCAATGTTGGGATGGGGACTTGGAGTGTTTCTTCATTATCTTTCTGTTTACAGTTGGAAACAGAAATTTACACAAAAGGAGTACGAAAAACTCCTGAAAAAAAGAAAATAAGTTAAAACCGTTCAGTAATAAAATTATTAGTTTATCAAATTATAAATTGTCAGAATTATGTCAGAAGAAGTTCAATTTTGTCTTGATGTTGCAAAAGAAAACATGCAGAATGCACTCATTCACCTCGAACGTGAAATGCAAAAAGTCAGGGCCGGAAAAGCAAGCCCATCAATGGTTGAAGGAATAAGGGTTGATTATTATGGTACCATGACACCACTTAACCAAATGGCCAACGTTAGCGCTCCCGATGCTAAAACCATATTTATTCAACCATGGGATAAAAATGCACTGCACCCAATTGAAAAAGCTATCATGTCAGCCAATCTTGGTTTCAACCCAATGAATGATGGCATGGTTATCAGGATACCTGTTCCACCTTTGACAGAAGAAAGAAGAAGGGAATATGTAAAAAGAGCTAAAACAGAAGCTGAAAATGAAAGAATAGTCATCCGGGGCTTTCGCAGAGAAGCTAATGAAACCGCCAAGAAGCTGGAAAAACAAGGAATCCCTGAGGACGAAATAAAGAAACTGGAAAATGATATTCAGTTGCTCACTGATGAGTATATCCAGAAAATTGACAAAATAATTGCAGCGAAGGAAAAAGATATTATGACGGTTTAAAAAAGTTTGTCAATCGTCAATGGTCAAATGTCATTAAATAATTTGGATCTAATTCAATGACTACTTACCATTGACTATTTTCATTCACTGCAATTGCAGCAAATATCAATATTCTTCCTGTTTAATAAAACTTCTTTTCGGAAAGATTTATATTTTTTTCCTTTCCAGATTTCCTTAAGAGCGGTTGAATTCATATCACCTAATTGATGTGTTGCATCCTTATCAAAACAGCAGGGAACTACTTTCCCATCCCATGTAATTACCAGGGATTGCCATATACGAAGACAATGGTTTCTGGACTTCTTTTTCAAGGAATAGGTGTCATCCGTATTTTTAATATACCGCGAGTATTCCGGGTTCACAGGCATCAAATCATTCCCGTTTTTGTAATCATAGAATTGTGCAGTCTTGAATTGAAGTTCATCAACACCCAATTGCTTGGCTAATGCTGAAATTTCTTCATGAAGATCCTCATTGGATTTGAGAACAAGGAACTGAAGTATTAAATACGGCTTTTTCGATCTGAGTTTTTTCTTACATTCCACCATGTTTTTTATGCTGCTGATAACTTTCTCAAAATCGCCACCAACACGGTATGCTGCATAGCTTACCTGATCTGTTCCATCAAGAGAAACGATAAGTCTGTCCAGTCCGGATTCGATGGTTTTTTGTGCAGCAGTTTCATCCAGAAAATGCCCATTGGTGGAAGTGGCAGTATATATTTTTTTTGAACCTGCATAGCTCGCAAACTCAAAAAAATGTTTGTTCAGGTAAGGTTCACCCTGAAAATAAATCATCAGGTATGTCAGATGCTTTTCCATTTGGTCAATAAATTTCCTGAAGTTTGAAAAGTCTATTGATCCTGTAGGGCGCGTAAACTTTCTTAATCCGGAAGGACATTCGGGGCATTGTAAATTGCAGTTTGTAGTAGCTTCAATGGATGCACTGAGTGGCATTCCCCAATGAACAGGTGTTTTAAAAATGCGTGAAAGGAGATAACTTTTATAGATCAGAACAGCATTGAAAACCTTTCTGAATGTAAGTTTTGATAAAAAATTAATAGTGTCGGAATAGGCTGCGCTCACAATATTCCTTTACCTAATTGATGTTTTTTGTAAGGCTCTTTACAAGGTAGAATTTATTGAAGAATTCTTTTGCAAATATTCTTAAAACAGTGTACGAAGGTATGGCAAGCATCATCCCGGGCACACCTGCAAGACTTCCCGCCATCATGATCACCAGAAATATTTCAAGAGGATGGGCTTTAACACTACTGGAATAAATCGTCGGTTGAAATACCATCGCATCCAGTAAATTCACAATAAGAAATACTCCGAGCATTTCAAAAATAAGAGGAACCATTTGGGTTGAGAAATCCATTCCCAGGTCGCTTGATAAGCCAAGAATGACACCAAGTGAAGCACCAATAAATGGACCTACATATGGAATGATATTCATCATACCTGCAAAGAACCCTATCATCAGTGCATTCTTAAAACCAAGTATCCACATGCCAAGAGTGATCAGGCTAATGACAAGTATCAGATCAATGCAGAGCCCTACAAAATACCGTGTCAGCAAGCGTTTTGATTCAGAGATCACATGCTTTACTTCGGTTTGATATTTGCATGGCGTAGCGCCCATGATCATTCTGTAGAATAATCTTTCGTCTTTTAAAAAGAAAAAAGTTATGAAAGATGTTGCAAAAACTGCAACTGCAACACTGCTGGTAAAACTAACTATAGAATTGATGAATTTTGAAAACTGAGTGAGGCCAACTATTGACACCAGTTGTGATGAAATATTCTTGGTGATGTCCTCATTTGGTGAAACCAAATTATACTTTATCAACAAATCCTGAACATACTTGATAGGTTCCTGAAAACTTTTGGATAGGGTATCAACATTAATACCTGAAAGCAATTCAGCCTGCTTGGCAATCATTGGTATGATGATCCAGAAAAAAAGAAAAATTGTACACAACATCGCTATCAGCACCAACATTGCACTCAAAGCATGTGGAAAATTAAATTTGCCAATCCTGATCTTGTTCAGTAGTCTCACCAAAGGATGCCCAATAATTGAAAGTACTGCGGCTGCCAGAATGTAAGAAACAATCGAACTGAAAAACCACAAAATTATACCAATAATAATTATTCCCGGTATTGCAATGTACCACCTTATTTTTGTCATAAGTCTTAGAAATTGAACAGTGTAAAATTACACATTTTTTTAATGTCATTGGTCATTAGGGGTGCATGACAAAAGTCCCTTTGTAGGTTTAAGCAATAATTTTTACTTCTTTAATCATCTCAATTACTCTATGCCAATTACTACTTTTATGAGCTATTCTTAAATTGGCTATTTGCTGTACCCCTGGCATACTCCATCTT
>CAISZK010000245.1 GCA_903889915.1 uncultured Bacteroidota bacterium | reverse complement strand
TTGAATTGATAATTCACGAACTGGAATAGATTATTCGCAAAGTGAAATAGATTATTCACGAAGTGGAATAGTTTATTCACGATGTGAAATAGATTATTCATGAAGTGAAATACATTATTCACGAAGTGAAATAGATTATTCACGATGTGAAATAGATTATTCATGAAGTGAAATACATTATTCACGAAGTGGAATAGATTATTCACGAAGTGGAATACATTATTCACGAAGTGGAATACATTATTCACGAAGTGGAATACATTATTCACGAAGTGGAATACATTATTCACGTCGCCGATCAACTTTAACTTGCATGCTATTAGAAAACAGCCAAATGGATCAATTTTTAATCATTTTCGAAAGGAAAAATGGGGGCTATTTGAAGAATTCAGGAGAATTTAACCGGAAAATGAAGCCATAAATTGGCCTGTTGATTACAATTTGTGCTAACATCCGAATTAGGTTTTTGATGATATTCCACTTCAATTATTAAAAAAACCAAACTCAATTTACTACCTGTTGTCGCATGTTTCAAATGCTTGACACATATCCCTATACTTCCTCCCCAAAGTCCCCTTTCATTGTTCTCCCTGATCTCGCTCGTCAATAACTTCGCACTCTGTCTCCATCCCGCTTCCTACGAAATGTAATTTCATACCTTCAAAAAAAAGACCGAACATTCATCCAGCCTTTTCAGTTTATAATTGTTTAAAGTTTTTAGTTTCGAGTTTCGTGTTTCAAATCAAAATCACAAATCAAAAATCGCAAATGACTATTGACCAATGACCAATGACCAATCAGGGAACCAACGTCACCCTCCCTATATAATCATGCTTGGGTCCGTCAATTTCTTTAAGTTTTATTCTGTAAACATAAACATCCAGCACCACATGGTTTGCATCACCTTTGTTGTTGAGTGTTCCATCCCAGCCTTCAAGCAGGTTGGATGTTCTGAAAACGAGTTTTCCCCATCTGTCAAATACCATCAGTTCATAATTATCAGGGTCAATATTGATCCCTTTGGGAAGGAAAATATCGTTCACTCCGTCGCCATTGGGTGTGAATGCGCTTGGAACATAAATGGTGTAGATCTCTTTTATTTTAACTGAATCCGTTATAGTGTCAGAGCAGCCATTGTTGTCTGAAACAATTTCGGTGATGTAATACTCTCCGAGATTTTGGTAAACATGCTGCGGATCGGGGCCTGAACCATGAGGGCTGTTATCACCAAAATCCCAGTTCCACTGTGTGACGGTTCCCACGGAGTTGTCATTGAATGAAACAGGACCATCCATGAGTGTCAAAACGCGCGGGTGAACGGAGAAACTTGCTACAGGTCCCTGAACTTCACCAACAGTTATTGATTCGATAACTGTGCAAAATCCATCACTGATGGTGACCGAATAAGCTCCTGCATGAAGGTTGGTAAGAGATTGCGTGGATTGTCCGTTGCTCCATGTATAAGAGTAAATGCCGCTACCTCCAACGGCAGTGGTAATGATCGTCCCGTTCGACTGGTTGCAATATTCCGGAGTAGATGAAATGGTGGCTGTGACAACATTTACCAAACCCACTGTAACCTGTGCACTGACAGTGCACCCTGCAGCATCTGTAACTGTAACTGTATAATTGCCCGACTGCAGATTGGTAGCGGTAGATGCTGTGCAGGCTGAGCTCCACAGATATGTATAAGGTGATAAACCTCCGTTGGCGATGACTGATGCTGTTCCGTTTGCCTGTCCGCAATCTGCAGGAGTGGCTGATGCCGCAGCAGTGGGAGGAGGAGCATTGGTGAGCGTCACAGAGTTCATCGCTGTACAGTTGTTGGCATCCGTAACAGTAACTCCATAAGTTCCTGCATGAAGATTTGAAGCTGTGGCGCCTGTTGCACTGTTTGACCAGACATAAGTAAACGGAGCTACCCCGCCAACAGCGTTGACAGTGGCATTTCCATTGCCATAAGAACAGGTCTCATTGGTAACTGTTACAACCTGAAGTGAAGGCCCCGGAATGTTATTCACCGTTACAGACCCACTCGCTGTACAGCCGGTGGCATCGGTAGTGGAAACAGTATAAACTCCGGCAGGGAGACTTGTTATTGTCTGTGAGGTTTGCGTATTGCTCCAAATGTACTGGATAGGAGTAGTACCACCATTAACCGTTGCAGTAGCAGTTCCGTTTGCCTGTCCGCAATTTTCATCTGTCTCGGTGAGTGTAACGCTTCCACCGGGAGTATTTCCAACAGTACAACTTCCGGTTGCAGTGCATCCGTTAGCGTCAGTAATTGTAACAGTATATGTGCCTCCGGCAAGACCTGTAATAGTAGAAGTTGTTTGTGAATTACTCCACACACAGCTTGTTCCACCCGTAACAGTTGCCGTTCCATTGTTCAATCCGCATGATGCCGGAGTTGAACTAACCACGGCTGTTGGTGCAGGATTTACTGTAACCACAACATCTGAAGTTCCTGTACATCCGTTTGAAGTAGCAGTAACAGTATAGGTGGTTGTGGCAGCCGGTGCATCGGTTATAGTGGCCGTTGTTCCACCTGTATTCCATACATAAGTTGTTCCGCCGCTGGCTGTGAGTGTAGCTGTAGCTCCTGAACAAATTGACTGAGGCGTTCCGGCATTGGCAATCGGGTTGGTATTGATGACAACAGTAGTGGTCACAGGCTGGCTGGTTTGACCATTTAGTGAAATCGTAAGCGAATATGTTCCTGCATTTGCAGTGGTGACATTTGGAATGGAAGGGTTCATGGTTGTTGATGTAAACCCATTCGGACCGGTCCAGCTATAGGTTGCGCCTGCTGTAGGATTGTTGACAGTAAGATTCAGCGTTTGCCCTTCGCACAAAGGACCATTGTTTGAAATTGGCGGTGCAACTATGGAGCAGTCAGTGGTACCGGGCCCAGAATCCTGCGAGAAAATAATATTGCATGCAGAGTTTGAATAATTCGTGATCATAAGCATATAAACCTGACCAGTTACAGCATTGGGAATGTAACACCATTCCTGGGGGCTGACATCATAACTGCAGTCAACTACATTGCCACTCGGATAACCACCTCCTGCGCCAGTTGCGTGGTGACTGCTTCCGCCAACGCCACCCGTTAAACCACCGCATGCTGCAGCCAAATTTGGAAATGGTCCCCAGCAACAAAAATCAATATCGTTTGTGCTGTTTCCTCCAACCATACTGATCTCAAGATTTCCTGAGTTTGCAATTTGCAGATAATACCAGGCAGGATTTGGTTCCGAGCCAAGACAACTGTAGCTGGGTCCTGATTCAGCTGTGCCTGCGTTAACTCCTGCAGGATAGGTGTAAGTTGTTCCTGTGCAAAAAGGATCAGCTTGTGCGCATAAATTATTCTGAGAATAGTTTGTTTTCGGCAATAAAAACAGAAATGTGATAATAAGTAAAGGTAGAATACTTAATTTCTTTGCCGCAATTTCAATCATGATGCTTTTAATTTTAAAATAAATAATTGTTTTTGATTCTGATAATATTTTTTTTCTCTGGATTATTTACAGGTTGAAATTTGTCTCTATTCTGGTTTTTGAAAATGTTTGTTACGGAACAAGTGTTACTCTTCCGATGTAATCATGTTTTGGTCCGCCCAGTTCATGAAGCTTGATCCTGTAAACATACACATCCATGACGACATCGCTTGCATCGCCTTTATTGTTGAGTGTTCCGTCCCATCCTTCATTTAATTTGTTGGTGCTGAAAACCATTTTTCCCCATCTGTCGAAAATATCGAATTCGTAATTTTGAGGGTCAATATTTACACCTCTTGGTATAAAAATATCGTTAACACCATCACCGTTGGGAGTAAAAGCATTTGGAATGTAAATGGTGTACATTTCTTTTACGATCACTGAATCGTGGGCTGTATCGGTGCAGCCATTGCCATCCGTAACAATTTCCGTAACAAAGAAAGTGTCAAGGGACAGGTATTGATGCTGCGTCACCTGACCGGAACCGAGTGCGCTGTTATCACCAAAATTCCATAACCATCCGACATTATTGCCGGGAGAGTTGTCACTGAAAGACACCGGTCCATCCATCAGTGTAAGAATGCGAGGATGTTCTGAAAAACTGGCTACAGGTCCGGGGACTTCACCAACACTTACTGAATTGGATGCGGAGCAAAATCCATCGCTCACATTCACTGTATAATTTCCCTGGGTAAGTCCTGTTGCTGTTTGAGTATTTTGGCCATTGCTCCATGCATAAGTATAAACTCCGCTGCCACCAAGAGGGAAGACAGTAGCTGTTCCGTCACCGCGGTTACAATACTCAACAGTGGAAGAGATAGTGGTTGTGATGGTGTTGGTTAAATTCACGGTTGCAGTTGCAACAACAGAGCAGTTGTTCGCATCGGTAACAGTAACCGTATAGGTGCCCACCTGGATATTTGTAGCTGTTACTGTATTTTGGGCAGGCATTGTATTCCATCCACAGGTGAATGGCTGAGTGCCTCCTGTTATCAAAACAGTGACAGTGCCATCCGCCTGACCGCAATCGGCAGGTGTTGATGATGTGGTCAATGTTGGAGGTGGCGAGTTTGTAATTGTCACGTTATTCATAGCTGTGCAGTTATTGGAATCCGATACTGTTACACCGTAGGTTCCCGCACTGAGACTGGCAGCCGTTGCAGTGTTGGCGCTGTTCGACCATGAATAGGTAAAAGGAGCAGTGCCGTTAACAGCGGCTACTGTAGCTGTTCCGTTTCCTGATGTACAGGTTTCATTCGTTACACTTGTAACTTGCAATGAAGGCCCCGGAAGATTGGATATTGTTGCAGTTCCAACAGCAGTGCAGCCTGTGGCATCGGTAGTGGAAACCGTATATACTCCTGCCGGAAGATTGGTGATCGTTGGAGTGCTTTGTGAATTGCTCCATGAATAGGTATAAGGAGCTGTGCCCCCGTTTACCGCACCCGTAGCTGTTCCATTGGAATGACCACAATTTTCATTTGTGGAAGTAACGCTTACGCTACCTCCAAGGTTGTTGTTGATCACGCAACTTGCAGAGGCAGTGCAACCATTGTCAGTAACAGTCACCGTATATGTTCCCGCTGCAAGACCACTTATTGTTTGTGTGGCTTGAGAATTACTCCATAGGTAAGTTAATCCCGCAGGCGAAACAGTGGCTGTTCCGTTACTCAACCCGCAGGTCGCATCTATAGGTGCAATTGTGGGGGATGGAATTGGGTTAACAGTAATCGTAAATGCAGAAGTATTGACACAACCGTTGGCATCTGTACCTGTGATGGTATAAGGTGTAGTTGATGTTGGGTTGGCAGTAACCGTTGTTCCTGTTGTTGCTGATAATCCTGTCGCAGGGGCCCAAACATAGTTCGCTGCTCCGTTGCCGGTACAGGCAACACTGCTTCCTGAACATATAGATGAATTTCCTGGAGAGACAGTAACTGTGGGCATAGGATTGACAATAACAGGATGTGTGACTGTCGTAGTGCATGGGACAGTACTTGTGACTGTCAGTGTCGCATTATAGGTGCCGGGCGTAGTATATAAATGTGAAGGGTTTTGCGTTGTGCCCAAAGGGCTGCCATCCCCGTAGTCCCAACTCCACGAATTTATGGTACCTTGTGATGATGCTGATTGGTCAGTAAACGGCATGGTGTTTCCAACACATACATTGTTCCATGTGAACTGAGGAATGTCAGCAATAGGAAGAACGGGTGTTAAGTTATCCAGCATGATATAAGGTTGGTCTGTGCAACCAAGATTGTGGATCATAAATAAAAGCGTAGTCCAGTTTTGTGTTGGTGTGAAAGATACTGTATGAGTAACCCAGGTCAGGTTTGTAACATTGCCTGAACTCCATAAAAGTTCGCAATTCGATGTCATGTCACAACCTGTGTTTCCACCCATATTTCCCCAAACCTGTAATTCGCAGCAGCCCGGAATTATTCCTCCGTCGGTGGAATTGGTAGTTGCCAAATCTATAGTGAAAGTATAGGAAGTACCTGCAGTCATGGGACTGCTTAATGTCTGTGCAGCTCCTTCGTGCCAATTAATGCTCGCTCCATCAACGAGACCTATATAACTATTGCCATTAGATGGTGGCAAAGTAATACTCCAGCAACCGGGCTGGGTGTCGGGAGTGCATCCGGGTTGACAAATATCCCAAAGGGGAGGAGTTACGTGAGGGGTTCCCGGAGTTCCTTCGAATGAAGGATTCTGCCAGTTAAGTTGAGTACCGCTACATTGTGCAAATAGGTGAGTACTGTAGTTCACAATGGAAATTACTAATAGTAGCCAAATTTTTTTCATAAAAAAAAGTTTGTTAGTGTACTGAAAAATGAATAAAAATTGGTGTGAATCATTTTAATGCTAAATTAATTAAAATTTAATCACTTTGAAGACGTTCAATTTTATCTTAAGTTGCCTTGAAGTATTTTTTTTGCAAATGCCAATGTGATAATGTAAAATTCAAATATTCAGCCTGCTTAAAAAATCCCTTTTCTTATTCAATGCACGAAAGTACACAATTTTATTAATTGGATGTTATAATTTGAAATCTTTCTGCTATCGTGAGAGAATTTTTAAAGCGTAGAGGTAACAGGATGCTTGTTAAGTGGGAGCCGGAACAAAAAAATGGGTAAAAGGGGTGAGAGAATAGAATGAATAAGGGAAGTCATTAAACGGGTTAATAATATTCCCTAAACCTTATACTTTGGTTGGGTTGAAAATTTCTTTGTACCTTTGTTTGATCATGATGTTTTTTGAAAATCGTCTCTTAAAATTATTACAAAATGGAAAAACTTAGTGCAACAACAAATGCTGTCAGCTGGTTTGAAATACCAATGACTGACACAGCCAGAGCAAGGAAATTTTATGAAAATGTCTTTGACATTGAAATGAAAACAGTGGAGATAATGGGATTTGAAATGGTTTTTTTCCCATCATCCGACAATATGGAAGGTAAGGTTTCCGGCGCTTTGGTAAAAGGCGCAATGCATAAACCCTCGATGGATGGTGCGGTAATTTATTTGAATGCTAACCCCGACATTCAGGAAGTAATATGCAAAATTGAAGCAAACGGAGGGAAAATAATAATGCCACGTACTTTAATCAACGAGCAGGTGGGTTATATGGCTTTCTTTATTGATAGCGAAGGAAACAGGATGGCACTTCATTCTGCGAAATAAGCCCCAAGTCTCAAATTTCAAGTCTCAAATTTCAAGCCCCGCTTCGGCCCCCTTGGGATTTGGATCTTGGGATTTGGATCTTGGATCTTGGATCTTGGATCTTGGATCTTGGATCTTGGATCTTGGATCTTGGAATTTGGAATTTGGTTCTTCTTGGCGGAGAGAGGGGGATTCGAACCCCCGGTCCATCTTACGACGAACAACGGTTTTCGAGACCGCCGCATTCGACCACTCTGCCATCTCTCCTATAAAATTAAACCCGCATAAGGCGGGTTTAACTGTTCACTGGCGGAGAAAGAGGGATTCGAACCCCCGGACCCTTCCGGGTCAACGGTTTTCAAGACCGCCGCAATCGACCACTCTGCCATCTCTCCGGGGCAAAAGTACTATTTTTTTTTAATTTGCAAGATATTTATTTGTCCGGGTCGGACTCTTCGGAATTATTTGAAAACCGGACTGTAATTTTACCGTTCGTTTGACCAAACCGACCGTTTACTTAATTGTTGCGGGATTATTGAAAAATTATGACTAATATTGTAGTGGAATTTTATTTCACCCAAGTTTAGAAATTAATTTAAAAATACAATTCAATGAAAAGATTTTGGATTATCCTTATTGCAGTATTTTGCGTGAGCGGACTGTCTGCAAAAAACCTTAAAGCATATTTATCCTATGCTACTTTTAATTCGCCTACCGATGGCCCTTACGTTGAAACTTATTTGTCAGTGGTGGGGAAAACTGTACAGTATATAAAAAACACTGATGGCAAATATCAGGCAACTGTTGAAATACTGATCGTATTTACAGGCAAGGATTCTGTGAAAAATTTTAAGAAGACCGACCTGATGAGTCCTGAAATTGATGATACAACCAAGGTCAACATCACTTTTATGGATCAGCAAAGGTTTGTGTTGCCCAATGGTGATTACAATATGGAGATCAGGATCAATGATAAAAATAAACCTGATGCCGCTCCCTTTAAAACCAAGGAAACACTGACGATAAATTACCCGGCTGGTAAAATTGCTGTTTCAGGAGTGGAGCTTGTAGAATCCTATAAAGAATCAACAACGCCGACAGTTCTGACGAAAAGCGGCTATGATCTTGTTCCGTTTACAATAAATTTTTATCCCAGTATAATGAAGAACCTCACTTTTTATACTGAAGTGTACAACACGGATACTGTTTTTAAAGCGGATGAAAAATTTCTTGTTGACTATTATATTGAATCGTATGAAACAAGCAAGACCATTGCAAATTATTTTAAATTTAAAACTTTCACTTCGAAGAAAGTCATTGTCATTCTTGATGAATTTGACATAACAGAACTCCCCTCCGGAAATTATGTTCTGGTGATCGAAGTTAAAAATAAAAGCAATGAACGTGTAACCTACAACCAGGTGTTCTTCCAACGCAGCAATCCGGGAGTAACATTTAATCTTGCGGATATTACTTCAATTGACATCACCAATACCTTTGCCTCAAAAATTACCAATATTGATACGCTCAAAGATTTTATCAAATCAACCTACCCAATTTCCACACAATTAGAAAAGGTCTTTGCTGAAAACAACATGAAGAAAACGGATCTGAAAATGTTGCAACAATATTTTTACAATTTCTGGATCAATCGTAATGCCAGTGATCCTGAAAAATCATGGATGAAATACTATGTTGAAGTATGCAAGGTAAACAAGTTTTATAGTACTTCAATAAATAAGGGCTATGCAACCGACAGGGGACGTGTTTACCTGCAATACGGAGAACCAAATACCATTACTGAATCTGTCTCCGATCCGAGCGCCCCACCTTATGAGATCTGGTTGTATTATTCATTACAAAATCAAAGGAACAGGAAATTTGTTTTTTACCTTCCCGACCTTGTTACCAACGAGTATGAACTCATTCATTCGGATGCTTTGGGTGAGTTCAATAACCCTTCATGGCAAATGCAAATTATGAAGCGAAACACCACTACCAACAATCCTGATCAGTTGAAACCTGATGATTATTTTGGCGGAAAAGCTGATGATTTTTTCAACCATCCACATTGATCCCGGTCTGAGAGAATAAAAATATGATAGGGTAAAAAGTGTAGAGAATTATTGAGATTAAACAGGAAATTTTATTTGATTTATGATTGTTGTAAATTATTTTCTTGCCGGCCTGATATGGGTGATCTCTGTCATGCCGTTCTTTATTCTGTATGGTATTTCTGATTTTTTATTTTTAATAATTTATTACGTTATCGGCTATCGCAAAAAGGTCGTTTTTGCCAATCTCAGAAATTCTTTTCCTGATAAATCGGAAAAGGAAATAAAGAAAATCGCTCATAAGTATTTTCATAATCTCTGCGATTTGATTATTGAAGTATCTAAAGGGAAAAACATCACTGAAAAAAGTCTTCAGCATAGAATGAAGTCCAATGATATAGGACTATTGAATAAACTATATGCTGAAAATAAAAGTGTGTTGTTGGTTTGCGGTCATTCCGGGAATTGGGAATGGTTGGGAATGATCCTTAAAAGTTATATAAAGCATGAAGGTTTTGCAGTGGTAAAGCCATTGACAAGTAATTTCTGGGAAAAATATCTTACTAAGTTAAGATTACGTTTTGCAAAAGATGGGCTGGTACCATTTAAACAAACATTCAGGGTGCTGGTGAAAAATAAAGATCATTGTACACTGACATTGATCGCCGGCGACCAAACACCGACAAAAAGCGAGATTGAATACTGGACCACCTTTTTAAACCAGGATACCGCTGTGTTTTTAGGAACTGAAAAAATTGCCAAAGCGCTCAATATGGCTGTGGTTTTTTGCAATATCCAAAGAGTTAAAAGGGGGTGGTATAATTTTGATTTGTCATTGTTGACCGACGATCCAAAAAATACAGCCGAATTTGAAATAACAGAAATGCATGTTAGTGCATTGGAAAAAGCAATTATTGAACATCCTGACAATTGGCTTTGGAGTCACAGAAGATGGAAACATAAACGATTTTAGATTTGTGATTTGTGATTTCTGATTTGTGATTTCAGATTTGAGATTTTATTTTTGCTGCTTTGCAGAGCAGGCCTATATCTTTCTTCGCTCTGTGTTTAAAAGGAATTCCTTTATTTTTTTATTGTACAGGTTGATTTTTTTCTCATTTTTCTTTTCCGCAAGGTAGAAGGCATACTTTGCACCCCCAAGATAAAACATCTGGAACACACCAAAGCCAACAGCAAACCCTGAAATATAAAAGCCGTTTTTTATGCTCATTATGGTATAACCAAGAAATGCTCCCTGAAAAACAATACTTGTCAGTCCCCGAAAAACGTGACCTGAATACATCTGTCCACTTCCCGGAATAATGTACGAAAGAATTTTGGCCGTTCGCTCATTGATCAAATGAGGTTTCTTTAGGAGCGCTTCGATATGTGCGGAATCAGCATTAATATGGTTGATGTTGAGATAAATTTTCATTAATGAATCAGCTTCTATCCATTTGAAAAAATCATTCCTGACAATGATTTTCAGATACAGACATTTTGCTAAAAGTTCCGGGTCTTTTGTATTGTAATCAATATCCGCAATAGCAGTTTCAGCCTCTTGTTCGTTTCCTGAAAGGTAAGCATCGAGCAGGTTTTCGTAGCGTATTTTAAATTGTATTGAGTCCGGGAGATTTGAAAGATTTATTCTTTGCAGCGTACGGTATGCTTTCTCATATTCACCAATATTTTTCAGGCAATAGGATTTTTGCAAAAGAGCAGTGGCTTTCTCTTTGCTGTCACCATTGAGAAAAACAACATGTTCGTATTCCAGCGCTGCCTGTTTGAAGTTTGCAGCTTTGAACAGGCTATCAGCGTAGGCAAGTTGTCCGGGGACAGCTGCACTACCTGAAAATGCTTTGAACAGGAATATGAAGATTAAACAAAATCTCGTCATTAATTGCGTCATTTAATTCATTTCTTTTTACAGTTACACTAAGTACTGCGCCCCATATATTGGCTACATAAAATACAGAGAAAATAGCGGCGCTTGCATAAAACCTCACTGATTTCACACCTGCTTTTTTATAGGCTTCATAAAGTTGAAAACCCAGAATAGTGACAGGTAAAAAGGTAACAGCTCCCTGTTTTGCTTCACCTGCATAAACTTTCCCCAGTCCGGGAACCAATGCCGAAAATGTTCCTGCAAGAAAGCCGGACCTGTGATGAACCGCTTTAATTTCTTTCAGAAAATTTTCCAGTTTATTTTCATTGGAAATAGTATTTGAACTCTGATATTTTTTTGATTTTCGTAATTGAGCATAATTTGCAGTGTCACGCATCAACAGCGATACTGATTCAAGATGGAGTTGCTTCAGATCTTTTTCTGAAGCGACCGGAGGATTATATTCTTCAATGATTTTGTAGCTCTCTTTGTAGTTTCCTGTTTCAGCAAGAATGTACGCTGAATTAAAACAAGCCTCACCATAGACAGGGGAACTGTTACTGATTTTTTTAAAAGAAAAAACTGCAGAATCATTGTCATTGTTCAGGTAATAGGCATGGCCCGCCAATAAATAAAGCGAGTCAAACTGTGCGACAGAACCTGTTGAATCTTTACTCTTCGAATGCAATAAAGTAAAAAAATCATCAGTGAGATTGTTTCTCAAAAGATAGTTTGCAAACTTCAGTTGATTGTGCATAGCCTGACTTTCCTGTGCTTTTGCGTTTGTGGCAATAAGCAAGATCAGCAGCAGGTAAATACAGAAACTCTTTAACATTGGAGTTGTATGATTTTATTTGCGGGATTTTAGACGGTATTTTGAAGGTTCATCCATGAGCAGTCCATCGGGACAAATGGTTTTTGGCGGAAAATCACGAACTGCAAAAGTGTTGCATCGCAACAGCCGGTCAGCAGAGAGGAAAACGCCTTTGATCAATCCAAATTCCTCAATTGCTTTTTTGCTGAAATTTGAACATGACCGCTCGAACAAACAGGAGCGAAATAATTCAGGTGATGCCACATTTTGATAAAACAACATTGTCCATTTGGCAACAAGACTGAATGGATTGTAACGGCTGATAAAACTGCGATGATGAAACCTGATCGGCTTTTTATCATTCAGATTACTTGTGCTTCTTGAATTATTATCATTTAAGAAAGAGACATTTTCTGTTTTCTCAATAATGGTAAGGTCATTGCTGACATTTTGACCAAATGCAGCAGATGAAAACACTATAAAAATGACCATCCTGAGAATAACTTTCATCATTATTAAATTGAAAAAGGATAATTAATCAGTAGCAAAATTAATCAAAAATCCGTAGGTGAAAACTGTAATTGTGAAACTGCACCGAAAAGTAAAAAGAAAAATAAAACCACAAAAACACCAATACACCAATCTACACAAAAAAATAAAAACCAATTCACTTCGATGTATATTATGGTCATTCAATTAAGGTACAAATTGGAAAATTATCCCACAAGGTAAATAGTTATTCGAGTAATTTTGTGTTTTTGTGTTTTAGTGGTAAAATGGACTTATAGTAGTGGACTCAATTTCAAATCAGGAATCGGGAGTGATTTGTTTCAATGAATGAATAGCAATTCGGATATTCCTGAATAAAAATCAGTTTTTTTGATCAAATAAATTTGATATAAGCAACAATTGGCAAAGTATTTGTGGAAAAATAAATCCTTTTTGCAATAGGATAAAGAAAATTATCTTTTCTTTGCAAGCAGATAATATTAAATGTCCAAAACTAAGGTAGCAATAGTCATTCTTAACTGGAACGGGAAACAATTTCTTGAGAAGTTTCTTCCATTCCTTATTAAGTATAACCCGCCCGATTCAGAGCTGGTGATAGCTGACAATGCTTCCACTGATGATTCTATTTCCTTTCTAAAGCAATTTTATCCTTCATTAAGAATTATCAAAAATGACAATAACGGTGGTTATGCAAAGGGTTATAATGATGCGTTGACACAGGTCGAAGCTGAATATTACGTATTGCTTAATTCAGATATTGAGGTTACGGAGAATTGGATAGATCCGGTGGTACAATTAATGGACAGCGACAAGAACATTGCCGCCTGTCAACCCAAAATTATTTCGTATAAAGATCGTGATGAATTTGAATATGCAGGCGCTGCCGGTGGATTTATTGACAAATACGGTTATCCTTTTTGTAGAGGCAGGATTTTTCAATCACTCGAAAAAGACGAAAAACAATACGATGATGCAACGGATATTTTTTGGGCAACCGGCGCCTGTATGTTTGTCCGTGCTTCAGTCTTTCATCAGTTAGGAGGTTTCGATGCTGATTTTTTTGCGCACATGGAAGAAATTGATTTTTGCTGGCGTCTGAAAAACCTTGGTTTTCGCATCATGTACTGTCCGGGTTCATTGATCTACCACATTGGTGGAGGAACTTTGCCAAAGAAAAACCCACGGAAGACCTATCTTAATTTCAGAAATAATTTCTTTTTACTTTATAAGAACCTGCCTGCAAACCGCATTCTTCCTGTGTTTTTTGTAAGGCTTTTTCTTGATGGCATTGCAGGATTTAAATTTCTTGTTGAAGGTCATTTCAGAGATTCTTTTGCAGTTATCAGAGCGCATTTCTCATTCTATGCTTCAATTGGAAAATTGAAAAAGAAAAGAAAGAATTGCTGCCAGGCTAAGGTTACGGGGATATATCAGAGATCAATTGTCTTTGGTCATTATCTGAGTAAAATAAAATCTTTCCGACAGATGAACACAAAAGATTTTTCCTGAGAACACCACTGGTACTACAAGGCGCTGCGTAAATATTTGAACTCAAATTTCAAATTTGAGCATACTACGAAAAGTGAACAAAGAAAAAAATGCCACTAAATCACCAATACACGAAACTACACAAATTAATAAAAAAACAGCAATATAGTTTCTTGTGAAATTTTGTGTTTTAGAGTTTTTGTGGTAAAACAGACAGACCTATAAGAGTGGACTCAAATTTCAAATTTCAAATCACAAACCACAAATCTTAAATCTTAAATGACTCCACCGCCAGCCGGTAAGAGTCCAGCCCGAAACCACTGATACTTCCGCGGCATTTTGATGCTAAAAGTGAAATGTGCCTGTATTCTTCCCTCGCAAAAATATTTGAAATGTGAACTTCCACAACGGGTGTTTTGATGGCTGCGATGGCATCGGCAATTGCAACGGATGTGTGTGTGTATCCTCCGGCATTAAGTATGATGCCGTCATAGCTGAAGCCAACTTCCTGCAGTTTGTTGATGATCTCGCCTTCAACATTGCTTTGAAAATACTCAATATTATTTTCGGGAAATTCTATTCTGAGTTTTGCCAAAAAATCATCGAATGAAATGTTGCCGTACAATGATGTTTCCCTTATCCCAAGCAGGTTTAGGTTAGGTCCGTTGATGATAATTAACTTCATGAGGTTGAAAATATTTTTACAAACTTAGTTAATTTTGTTTTTTTATCAGAAGAATATTTGTTTTTTTGTTCATAATTTCGGGAGAAAATTCCTGAATGACCACTAATGAATTGGTTTAAGTTAGAAACTTAATTTTCGATATTATGGAGAAAATTCTACGTCTTTTTTGTTTGTCAGTACTTATCATAATCCCGTGTTTAAAGCTCTCTGCGCAGAATGACCGTGATATTATTAAATCAGCGGAGGTGAAGCTGAATAAAAAAGAATACGAGCCGGCATTTAATTCAATTGTCACGGTGAAGCATATCAAGAAGAAAAAGGCTCAATATATTTTGCGGAAGTCTTATCCAATGGTGATCAGCGAAAATTTGAAAGAAGCAAATCAGGTTAAGATCAGCGACAGCGCTGAAGTGTCAATCATTTGTGATCAGATAAAACAAATAATTTATTATCTGAAAGACAACAACAGAGCTGATAGTTTATTCAAACTGGATGTTAGCCCTGCCACTTACAAAACCTTTAGCAAGATTAAAAAAAGCGCCAAACTATTGACGACTTACGAAACCAAGCTTGCAACAATGCAGCGAAAAGCCGCTGAGATGGAGAAGGCTTTAATTGACAAACAAAATGCTGAAAAAGCTGCAAGGGAAGATTCGATAAGAATTGCAAAAGCAGACTCAATTGCACATAGCAAAGAAATTAAACCTGTGGTTAAAACTGATACGGTGGTAACGAAAGTTAAACCTTCGGTGAATAAGTTTTTTATCATTCAGGGTTCGTACAAATCTGCTGAGGATGCAACTGCCGAAGTGAATAAACTCAAAGCCGCCGGGTATGCATCGGAGATCACAGGACCCAATTCAATGGGAAATATCCGCGTGTGTTATTGTGGCTACGCTACCAGGGCCGAAGCCCAAAAACAACTCGACACTTTCAGAAAGATACAGTCGGATGTGTGGATACTTGAGAAGTGAGGTTAAAAAGGTTTAAGGTTTAAAGTTCAAGGTTCAAAGTTCAAAGTTTAAGGTTCAAGGTTTTCACGTTGTATTGATGAAATAGGTAAAGAGAACCGAGGAGCATCGTTATTCAACTCCCTGTTTAATGATTATTTTTTCTCTTTCTTTTTCCCTTTGATAAGTTTGATTTCATTATCCAGATTTTCCAATTCTTTCAGGTCTTCTGATGCCAATCGTTGTTGATGATATTTTTCATATTCGTCTTCTGCAATTTGCAAAGCAAGCTCATGCGAAATTTTACCTGCATGTTCAAGAATATCGTTTTCATTGATGGTAAGAATATCATGTAATTTCAATATCCAGTCGGACATATACATCACCTTTTTTCGCCTTGCCTGGTTTTCGGCAAATGCAAGGAATTGCTCAACCAGCAGATTCAACTGGCTTAATTCCTCTTCGGTAAGATACTTTTTAGCAATGCCAACATCCGGTTTTCTTATTCTTTCACCCTGCCACGAAGTCAATCCCATGTTTTTTTCGGATGCTTTTGCTCTTGATGCAATTTACCCCGTGGGATAGATTTCTATATCAGCATATTTATTTAAAGAACTTTATTATCCAACGGGGTGAATTTCGGCAGCGGTGTGATGATGAATAGCCCAATGCAGCTTATTTTGAATGGTGGCAAAAAACGTTTTACATATATCTGTGCCCGGATCATAATCTATACTCAGAGTAAAGATGTCTTTTACTTTTTGATAAAAAATCCGTTCGGAACTTCGTATATCCCTTATCCTTTCAACCAGTTCATCAAAGTAGCGGATTTGTCCGGCTGCTTTCATACGTTCATCATCCAACGTGAAACCTTTTACAATATACTCATTCAATCGCTGTGTCGCCCAAATGCGAAACTGTGTCCCTCTGTGCGATTTCACACGGTAACCTACAGAAATGATTACGTTTAGATTATAGTACTTAATGGGTTTATCTGAATTTGCAATGTGCATTTTTTGCACATTGCTTTCTTCGTCCAATTCTCCTTCATTAAAAACATTGGTAATATGTTTTGTAATTACTGTCCTGTCTCTTTGAAATAGCTCTGCCATTTGCTCCTGCGTTAGCCACACGGTTTCATTTTCCAAACGAACATCAATTTTAGTTGTGCCGTCTTCGGTTTGGTAAAGGATTATTTCGCTGTTGTTCATGATTGAATTGATTTTATTGATTTGTTCCAAAATGGGAATTCCGGTTAATTAAAATTCTGCTCCACATTGTCTGAACCGCTGATTGAACCTGATTGTTTTGATTACACTGATTTTGTTACACTGATTTGAATTTGCTGTTTATTAACCGGCGGTACTGCAAACTTTTTGAGCCGAAATTGATAAGCAGCCCTATTTCGAGGTTGTATGCTTCCAGATAATTTAATGCCTGGTTCAGATGTGTATCATCTAATGCCGCAACAGCCTTTATCTCTACTGAAACAACTCCTTCAACAAGGAAATCAACCCGACGTGTGCCGATTTGCTCACCCTTATAAAAGATCTGCATATCAAATTCTCTTTTGAAATCAATACCCTGAAGAGTCATTTCAATTGCAAGAGCACGTTGATATATTACCTCCTGAAATCCGCTTCCAAGTATTTTATGCACCTCCATAGCGCAACCGATAATCTTACCGGTAAGTTCCGAATATTTATATTGTTCCTTTATCATAGTAAATCATTTTAATCATTAATCAGGTAAATCAGTTACATCAGGTTCAATCAGCTTCTGACTATTTGCCGTCCATTGTCTGAACCGCAGATTGAACCTGATTATTATGATTAAGCTGATTTGAATTTGCTGTTTATTAATCGCTGGTATCATAGTAAATCATTTTAATCATTAATCAGATAAATCAAGCGAATCAACTTCAATCAGCGGTTCAGACTATTTGCCGTTCAATCAGCGGTTAAGACTATTTGCCGGGTAAAGGATTATTTCGCTGTTGTTATTGATTGGTGGTTTGACAAGTAAAATGAATTTCTATTTTTTAAATTTTACCTGTCAAATGAAAAATCTATTCCTTTTTCATTTCTAATTTCATTTGCTATACTTTTCAAATCTGGAAATATGGTTGATTCAGTTATTCCCATCATTGTAAGTTCTTCGGCTATGGCATTAGTTTTTTTCAAATCTATTAAAATATTACAAATTTGAGCATCTCTACTATATTTTGAACTTAATTCCATAAAACTATCTTTTATCTTACCATGTAAAGTAAAAGTACTTTTTTGAGCAATCATTTTTGGGTCAATGTACATTGGATAAATAGCAATTGGATAATCTGGTAATTCTTTTTCAATAAGGTAGGGTCTTGCTTTTGCATCCGTATTAGGATATTTTGCCATAGCTGATTCATTTAAATATGCTGGTAGAGAAGTGTTATTTGTTACATCATTTAGCCATGATGGATTTAACATCCAAACACAGGGTGTAGTTTTCTTATTCTTCTTTTTATATACTATCATTCTAATTGAAAAATAAAGAGCAATTAAAGCTCCTTCTGTCCAATCAAGTAAACGTGTTGGTACTCCATAATGCTGCATCAATTGAAGCCATTCCCCGTCTTCAAGAAATCTATTATGTTGTTCTATAAAAACTCCTCTTCTTTTAAATTCCTCCCGAATATCTTCTGCCATCATAATGACTTGCTCTTCATTTTCATTTTTAAATTGCCAATATAATCCGGGCATTAAAGAATATGTATTGTCACAAACTCCCCTGAACCAAGGTGGTTCTTCCTCCGCATATTGTGGATATTTTTTTTGCAAATTGTCTCGTCCTTTTTGCCATTTATTATTCCAAATAGATTTTATACAACTAGCAAAATCCGAAACTGATTTAATTTTTTCACAAGAGGTTTGATACCCATTTTTATTTTCAAAGTCCCATTCTTTATTTGTATTACTCATAGCTACAGTTTTTAAAATTAAGTTTCTTTTGAAGCGAAAATATTTTTAATCCTCCCAATATTCTATTCCATTTTTGTCAATGTATCCTAATTTACCATAAATTATCATTACACGAGCTAAACCATCTGAAAAGGGTTCTGCCCTATCATAAATACAAGGTATAATTTCTTTTCCGGTTTTATCAGTATAACCACATTTATTATTTCTTTTTACTGAAGCAAATCCTTCTGAAAAAGAATCAACTTCATCATAAATAAAAGGAATAATTTTATTCCCCATTTTATTAATGAAACCACATTTACCATTAAATTTTACATCAACTAAACCTTCTGAAAAAGATTTTTGCCACGGATTGTCTTCATAAATAAAAGGAATAATTTCTTTTCCTGTTTTATCAATGAAACCGAATTTATTATTTAATTTTACAACAGCCAAATCTTCTGAAAAAGGTCTTGGCCATAAAGTATCTTCATAGATAAAAGGAATAATTTCTTTTCCTATTTTATCAATGAAACCATATTTGCTGTTATATTTTACAATAGCCAATCCTTTTGAAAAGGTTTTTCGCCATAAAGTTCTTTCATAAATAAAAGGAATAACTTCTTTTCCTGTTTTATCAATGAAACCAAATTTATTATTAAATTGTACAGATACCAATCCTTCTGAAAAAGAACATGCAAAATCATAAATACAAGGAATAATCTCGTTCCCAAGTTTATCTATAAACCCCCACTTACCATTAATGTTAACATTGACTAATCCTTCTGAAAAATAATAATCAGAATGAGAAGGATTAGTATAAATGCATGGGATAATCTCTTTTCCAGAATAATCAACGAATCCCCATTTATTATTTAAATTTCTTACTGCAGCTAATCCTTCCGAAAATGGACTGACATTGGCATAGATTATTTGAACAATTTCTTTTCCGATTTTATTAATGAATCCCCATTTACCTTCAATTTTTACTATTGCTAGATTTTTTACAAAAGGAAAAGCCCAATCATAATTACAAGGGATAACAATTTTTTTATCTCTATCGCAATATCCCCATTTATCCCCTTTCCTATATGGAATAAGAAATGGATCCTTATTTAAAGATAAGAGTTTGTTTGTTATTGCAAGAGATTTATTAACCCTTACAAGCGTTGCAGGTTCCCATTTTATTAATGCTGTATTTTTATTCCCCTCTTCCATAATTCCCCAAAATTAAACATTAACCGTTTCCAATTCCTTCAACTGCTCACTCAATTTTTCCTTAGTCGTTTTAAAATATTCATCCCAATCCCCAATACCAGCAACGGTTTTATAAGTTTCGGAGGCTTTCATCATATTCAGTTCTTCTTCCATCAGGTCGCGCTTTAAGCGAAGCTGATTCACCATTACAAGCAGTTTTGCTTTTTCGTTTACTGTGTCGGATTTGCTAAGGAATATGCCCTTTTCAAGATTGGTGAGTATATCTTTTACTTTTTTCAGGTCGTTTTGTTTGTAAGCATTGTTCAGTTCCTTAAATATGCGTTCGGCTTCTTCCTGTTGTTCTTCGCTTACTTTGTCGGGATGGCAGAGTTTGGAGGCTTTGCGGAACAGGTTCTTTATGTCTTTTTTATCTTCTTCAATCAGTTCGTTTATCTTTTCATCTTTCAGCGAAGCGTAGTTATTATTGAATTCATCATAATCCTTTTCAGCTTCTTTATATTCCTGCTCCTTGCTTTTATCATTGGCGGCTTCTTCTTTCAGTTTCTTTTTCAGATGGAACAATATTTTCAGGATAATTTCGCCAAGTTCGCGGTTATGCCTTATTTCAAAGTCGTGCAGCGTTTTTTCTATTTCGGCTTTTTCATCTTCAAGCGAACTCAACTGCAATTCCAGTCCGCGCAGTTCAAGCTTCAGCGCTGCAAGTTCGGTGTCAACATAAACGGTAAGTGATTTGAATTTGGTTGTAAATTCATTGATGCAGCGCACAGCATCGCCATATTGCCGCTTTTCGGCAAACAGCAGTATGTCGTGAATAAGGGTGGCATTGCTTTCTTTGTTGGCAGGCTTTACAATGGCTTTTATCTTTTTCAGTTGTGCGGCAAGATCTTCTTTGTCTTCGAGCAAAATGGCGTTTTTCAGGGTTTCAAGGCGTATGCAAATCTTGCCGTAATCAAGAATGATACTGTCGGGGTGACTTGAAGTCGCCCCGTCAGAATAACCGAAATATTTTTCTTTTATGGAATGAAATTCGGCTATGAACTGCACCGCCAATTCAGCATTTTCAGTAATAACGGTAATGGATTCGTGGTTTTGCTTCGCTTTCCTTGTCCAGTTGTAGGAGCCATTAATAACGGTTTCGGAATCAATCACACAAAATTTATTGTGCATCAGCGTGTCGTTTGCCTCGCCACTGCCTATTTTCCATACTTTGCCGCCTTTGTTTGCAAGCAAATTAAAATCAATTCCGCAGTTGTTGTTTATCTCATCATTCATCAGAATAAGTTCCACGGGAATGCCGGAAGAGGCTTTGCTTACCAGCACATCAAAAAGCCTGTTGTCAGTGAACCACGCCACCGCAATATAAATGGATTGCTGCGCTTTTTCAAGTTCTCTTAAAATCTCCTGTTGTATGTTTTCAAAATAGGCTTGTGTTTGCATGGGGAATGAAATTGGAAGTACAAAGATAGATTTTTATTTGCAATGAAAATAAGTCGTTAACTCTGCCGGGACGAATTTGTAATCCATCCCATTTTATAATGAGGATTTTTAATCCGATAAAAATGATTGTACTTGTTTACCGGATTGCAAATCCTGTTATTATCAACATGTCGTATTGCAAATCCTACACGGCGGAACGGCTATTTTTGTTTGCTCTTATGAAAATACGACATAGCGGAACATCCTCTTTGGTGTAAAGGACAGGAAGGAACATTACAATGTTTGTCTTTTGCAGGCACAATATTCAAAAATAACTGCCCCTGTTTGCAATTCTATCGCAAAGGGATTGTCGTTTGATGATTGTAACTTAATGATATTTAAGCAGGGGAAGAAGACAGCTTCATGATTTCAGAAGTTATGCGCATAATTTTTGAAGTTATGCGCATAGGAAAAGAAGTCATGCGCATAACTAAAGAAGTTATGAAGCAATGTTCGGAAGTTATGCGCATGAGTAAAAAGTTAGGGGCATAACTTAAAAAGTCATGAAGCAAACTACCGAAGTTATGCGCATAAGAAACGAAGTTATGCGCATAACTTAAAAAGTTATGAAGCAAACTTCCGAAGTTACGTT
>CAISZK010000244.1 GCA_903889915.1 uncultured Bacteroidota bacterium | reverse complement strand
ACCTGAGCATATTGAAGCTATCAGAAGCTATCAGAAAAAAATACTTTCCGAATCACATACTGAAGGAGAAAATGATTTTAACAGCATGCTGAAATCTCAATGCCGTAACAGGATTATTGAAGTTCAAAATATTTTAAGAAAAATCAAAGTTGAATTCCGCCCAATTATCAACAAGCAATTTTCAAAAGTTGAAGGTGAAAAACTTCATCAATTGAAAAACTTCATTGAAATCGAGGTAAACAAACTGGACGACATGTGTCGTGAACCCATATTTTTCAAAAACCGTAAACTGTTTGAACGCATCACACGTTTCCGTTACCTTCTTGAGAAAACAATTGCAAAATGGCCGTCTTCATCTGTGGAACTCGGGGATCTTTGGCAGACCAATTTAACCCCCTTGTATGAACAAATAGACAGTGAAATTTTCGAAATAATTTGGGGGAAAATGGATTTATGAACACACTCCGATTAATCTTTTTCCTACCACTAAGACACAAAGCCTCGATCCCGAATTTTTCGGGACGCAAAAAAGTTAGAATTTTTTTTCAATGCTTTGCGTTCTTTGCGTCTTTGCGTGAAATAGACTTTTTGTTGCCTTTTACTTTTAGGATTGGATTCAATTATAGAGTTACTTCAACATGTTCTAACCATATTTAATAAAACAAAAAGAAACACCTAAAACCAGGAATTATGAAATATCTGAATCATTCAACTTTCAAAATATTATTTAGAATTTTTGTTGCCTCTTTTCTGCTAAATGCATTTATAAATGGCAATGGTTTTTCACAGCCTATCAACGGATGTTATCTTGGAGCCTATCTTGGCTGTGGCACATCAGACTTAAGTTGCATCACACCTCAGCAGTTTAACGCACAAACAGGAAAAAGTCATTATTGTTTTTCGCGTTACATCAATGCAAATGACAATACCGATCTGCTCAACTCGTCGCACTGGCTGTGGGCTGATTCATTAATGGCCATCGGTGCAAGACCTGTTTTCTTTCTGATGCCGTTTGGTACTTTAACTGATTATTCTAATACCAACAGAGATGCTGCATTAAGTCAGTTTGCCCAATCCTGTGCTGCTTTTCAGCAAACAGTGTATATTGTTTTCGGGCATGAGATGAATGGAAACTGGTATCCCTGGGGTAACGATTCAACAAATTACAAATTGGCGTTTCAACATGTGAAATCATTAATGGCAGGCATTGCAACAAATGTGAAATTTTGCTGGATACCCATACAGGCATGGGGACAGGGAAATTATTCTCCCTATTATCCGGGAGATTCTTATGTTGATTGGGTGGGTTTGAACGTGTATGACCGGGACTACAATGAAGACAATCATGTTTACGAAAACGAGCTAGATTCCGCCATCAGTTACTTACATTTTTATCATGACTTTTCTGCTTTAAAAAACAAACCGATGATGATCGGTGAAACAGCTCTCTTTGATGCCAACTGGGACCCTACTGTTGCCGGACAAATGGTTCCCTTAACCAGCACACAACTCTGCACTGAAAAGAATGAATGGATATCCGCACTCTACAATAAAGACACGCTCCATGCAAGGTATCCAAATCTAAACATGATCATTTATTTTAATGTCGAGAAATCGGAGAGTGGATTTGCTTCACAAAATCACAACTTCGGCACTATCACTGTTGACTGGAGAATTCCTTTACAAAGCGGCTGCGACACATACTCAGGACTAATTTCTGATTCATATTTTTTGGGAGCAACACCTTTGGGAATTTCGGAAAATGATTCAACGAAATTTAAGAATGGAGCATGGATTAAGGCTTATCCTAATCCGGTTTCTGACATGCTTCAGCTAGAATATTATCTTCCTGAAAAAAGCTCAATTTTTCTTTACCTTATCAATTCTTCCGGAAAAATTGTAGATACTTTGTTTAATGGATTAAGTGAATCAGGAACAAAAAAGATAGAGGTTTCAGTTAAATCAATTTCAAGTGGCTCATACCAGTTGGTTTTAGAAACGGCCAATCACAAAAAAACTCAACAACAAATTTCAATACTAAAAACTCATTAAACATCCTTTATGTACCTCGGTCATCACATCAGAAAAATTGACAAATCAGGCAGGATACGCCTACCTAAAGAATTCCTGGAAAATGGAGCGCGTTCCTTCATTCTCAACAGATCTTTCAATTGCTCCCTGACATTGCAGAATTCTGCTGATTGGGAGAAAACCACAAAAACTATTGGTGCAGTGGATATGAGGATTGAAAAGAACAGGGATTTTGTACGATATTTTTACCGTGGCGCTGTCGAATTACATATTGACAATAAAAACAGAATTTTCATACATGCTTCATTATTGAATTATATGCAAGCCAAAAACGAATTGCTTTTTATTGGTTTGTTGAACAGAATAGAACTTTGGGATCTGGAAGTTTTCAACCAAAGCAGGCATAGCCTGACCCCAACAACTGATGGTCCTTATTTATCCGATGATCTGAACTATTTCAATGCAAAAGAGTTTAGCGATTTTTGTCATTTTTTGAGGATTGGAATACTCAAATAAATATAAATCCAAAAAGGAGAATATTATGAATAAACTAACCCAATGCCCCGACTGCCGCTCCAGCAATATAAAGTATTTTGATGCAAAGGAAAAGTATAATTGCAATGATTCAGTAAATTTATAAAAAAATCAAATAATAAAATACCCATGGAACAACAAATCAAAACCATCCGAATTTTCATCTCCTCCACCTTCAAGGATATGCACTCCGAAAGAGATTATCTTGTAAAATATGTATTCCCTGAATTAAAGGAACGCTGCATTAAAAAAGGACTTGCATTGGTAGATGTGGATTTGAGGTGGGGTGTTACCGAGAAAGAAGCCGAACAAGGAAAGGCAATAGAAATTTGCCTTGATGAAGTTGAAAACTGCAAACCATTTTTTATTGGAATACTTGGTGAACGTTATGGTTGGACTCCGGAAAGTTACCAGGTGCCCGAATATGAAAAATATGATTGGGTGCGAAAGTTTGATAAAGGACATTCTATAACTGCACTTGAAATTTACCATGGTGTTCTGAATAAGAAAGAAATGAAGCCACGGGCTTTCTTCTATTTCCGTAATCCAGGTTTTATTAAAGATGTTCCTGAAGCCAAACAGACTGAAGTAAAGGCCGAGTCGAATCTGTCCGCAGAAAAACTGTTTAACCTGAAAGAAGATATTAAAGACACTTTCACAGTTTACAATATTCCAGGGCATATCATGGAAACTTATCCATGCACTTTTAAGGGACTGAAGTTAAACTGGCAATTGCTTAAAGATTCTATAGGTGCTGAGCTTACAGAAGAAGATATGACGATGCTTGAAAAGGTTGTAGGTGAAGACAATCTTATTTCATTCAGTGAATATAATTCACTGAATGAAAAACAGAAAAGCATCGTTAATAAACACAGCTATGTGTTTCTTGATGGGCTTGAAGAATTCGGGAATGAGGTGCTTGAAAATATTTGGAAGGGTATCTGCGACGAATATCCTGACGAAAACATTGTTACGGACCCTTTGCTGATTGAACAAGGCTATCACCGACGGTTTATGAATTCACGAACCCGCGGATTTATTGGCAGGGAAGATATTCTTGGTGAAATTTCTGATTATTTAAACGATACCTCAAACCACAAACCTCTTGTTTTGATGGGTGAGCCGGGCAGTGGTAAATCTGCATTAATGGTAAAAGCTGCTATTCAGAGCGAAAATAAAACTAAGAATAGCTATACCGTAGTACGTTTTGTGGGTGCAAGCCCATCTTCGCTTGATATCAACAAACTTGTTCAAAGTATCATTAGAGAAACTGCATCTCATTTTGAAATAGCTATTGATGAAGAAAGAATTAATGAGGTAAAAGTGTTGTATGAATATTTCAGGGAAGTACTGTTTGCGGCCTCAGCAAAAGGCAAACTTAGCATTTTTATTGACGCAGTAAACCAACTCCTGCCTCAGTACGATCCTCACTATCTGGTGTGGCTGCCGAAATTTATTCCTGAGAATATAAAGATAGTGATTAGCTCAATTGAAAGCGAATATACCAAAAATGCCCTAAAGTATGATTTGCCCTTTGTGAATGTTGGTGAATTAGCTCCAGATAATTGCGAAAAAATTGTTCATGATACACTTTATGAATACCGCAAAGAATTGAATCCAAAACAAATGGAAATGCTGGTAAGCAAGGCAGATGCGATAAAACCATTATATCTGAAAGTGGCTTGCGAAGAACTGCGCGTGTTTCCCAGCTTTGAACTCGTCACCTCACGGATTAAAAAACTGCCCGATACCATTGCCGGACTTTTTGAACAATTTCTTGAAAGGCTTGAAGCAGACCATAACCCCAAACTTGTTAAAGATATCTTATGCTTGATAGAAAGTTCTATGTATGGCTTGTTCGAAAGCGAATTGCTTGAACTGCTGAAACCCGCAGATAAAGAAAGGCTACCTGTAAATATCTGGGCAAAGTTATATCGCAATCTATCGCCCTACCTGATGAATGCTGGTGATGAACAAGAAGGACTATTGGAGTTTTTTCATCTGCAATTATCTTTTGTTGTACAAACCAGATATCTTAAAAACGAAGAACTAGCTATCTATTATTCCAAAAAGCTGGCAGATTATGGATTATTAAAATACAATCTAAAAAACGGCAATACCATAAACACCGTCTTATACACTGGAATATATTTGTACAAATCATTTGAAGAAAATACTTTATACGTCCTTTTAAAAGATATTTTTAGATTAGAAGACAACTTTAATATTTATGAACAGATAGCTGAAAATCTGTTTGATTGGGTGGTAAACAACTTCGATTTTGGGAGTGAAGCCACATTAAAAACAATTACTGACAGAATTGCAAAAAATGATTTTCCATACCAATTCGCCAGTTTTTTAGATAATAAAGGAAGAATACTTAAACACATTGGTAAAATGAGGTGGGCCCTTGAGTTTTTTGAAAAATTTCTGAAAATAAGGGAAGAATTGTTGGCACATGAACCATACAAGAATGATTTCAGAAGAAACCTTACCGTAAGCTTGAATAATGTGGGTCAGATCTATCAATCAATGGGCGAAGGACAGAAAGCTCTTGGTTTTTTTGAGAAACAAAAAAACACATTGGAAGAATTGGTAGCTCTTGAACCCGACAGTACCGATTTCAAAACAGAGCTTTCCCTGAGCTTTAATAATCTGGGGCTGATTTATCAGAACATGGGAGAAGGACAGAAAGCCCTTGAGTTTTTTGAAAAATCTCTAAAAGTAATGGAAGAATTGGTAGCCCTTGAACCCGGAAGGACAGATTTCAGAAAAGACCTGGCAGCTAGTCAGAGTTTTATTGGGAAGATTTATAAGGACATGGGAGAAAGACAGAAAGCTCTTGATTTTTTTGAAAAATCCTTGAAAGTCAGGGGCGAATTGGTCGCCCTTGAACCCGACAGGACGGATTTCAGAAGGGACCTTTCCGTGAGCTTTAATGATGTGGGGTGGATTTATCAGGACATGGGAGAAGGACATAAAGCTCTTGATTTTTTTGAAAAAGACCTAAAAGTCATGGAAGAATTGGTCGCTATTGAACCCGGAAGGACAGATTTCAGAAGTGACCTTTCCGTGAGCTTTTCGAATATGGGGAATACTAATAAAGCAATGGGAGAAGTACAGAAAGCCCTTGAGTTTTTTGAACAAGCCCTGAAAGTCTTTGAAGAATTGGTCGCCCTTGAACCCGGAAGGACAGATTTTAGAAGAAACCTTTCCGCGAGCTTTAATAATGTGGGGCTGATTTATAAGGACATGGGAGAAGGACATAAAGCCCTTGAGTTTTTTGAAAAAGCCCTGAAAGTCAGGGAAGAGTTGGTCGCCCTTGAACCCGACAGGACGGATTTCAGAAAAGACTTGGCAACCAGTCAGGGTTTTATTGGGAAGATTTATAAGGACATGGGAGAAGTACAGAAAGCCCTTGAGTTTTTTGAAAAACAAAAAAACACTATGGAAGAATTGGTAGCCCTTGAACCCGGCAGAACAGATTTCAGAAGAGACCTTTCATTAAGCTTTTCGAATGTGGGTCAGATTTATCAAGCAATGGGAGAAGGACAGAAAGCGCTTGAGTTTTTTGAAAAATCCCTAAAAGTAATGGAAGAATTGGTAGCCCTTGAACCCGGCAGAACAGATTTCAGAAGAGACCTTTCAGTAAGCTTTAATAATGTGGGTCAGATTTATCAAGATTTGGGAGAAGGACAGAAAGCGCTTGAGTTTTTTGAAAAACAAAAAAACACTTTGGAAGAATTGGTAGCCCTTGAACCCGGCAGAACAGATTTCAGATTTGATTATGCACTAAGTCATTGGAATATCTACCTTGCTTGCAACGAGAACGATAAACTGAATTGGCTGAATAAAACGAAAGACATTTTAGACCCCATGGTGAAAAAAGGAGTTGCGCATGCTCAGTTAAAGCAATTGTGGGGTTATGTGAAAGAAGAGTTAAGTCGTTATAGTTCCGGAAATCCAACAATAATTTCTGATGCAGAAAAGAATGTAACAAAAAGAAGTCAGGCAACAGCATATTATCAATCTGGCAATTATCAAAAAGCCAGGGAATTGCTGGAAGAACTGCTGAATGATAATTTTGAGATTGTTAGCATCCATACTCATCTTGCCCGGATAGCGATTATTACCGATGATACTAATGGTGTAATTAGTCATACAAATAAAGCATGGGAAATATGGCAAGAAGCAAATCCTTATATTGTTGCCCGCATCCTTTGGTTTAAGCTTTGCCTGGAATATATAAATACAAAATCCAAACAAAACACAGGTATTTTTGGGAAAATAAAATCGTTGTACAAAAAAGACATAAGTAATGAACCCTCCATCATTTTGAGTCAACTCAAAACGGTTTTGCAAAACGACAATGCAATTATGTTATGGACAATGGAACCCGTATTAGAACATCTAAAACCAAAATTGCAAGAAAATGAACATGCTTTATTAACAGCACTTGTTGCTGCAATGAGTTATAAAGAAAAGCTAAGTGAACTTGATAATTTTGAAATATGGAGAAATGCAGTAGTAGTGCCAATAGAGTAAAGCTAAATTGTTGAAGGGAATTAATAAATCTGTAATTGTGAAGACAGAAAAGATAGTAGTAGCATTGGATATCGGAACAACAAAAATTACTGTTGTTGGAGGAAAGAAAAATATTGCTGGAAACATCGAGATCATTGGATACAGAATCACTCCGCACCTTAACTTTTGCCTGAATGAAAACACATATTTTGATAAAGTTTGTCAAACAATTAAAGATTTAATTGGCGAGGTTTTACGGGAATCAGGGAATGAAATAATAAATGTTAATGTAATATTTGGTGGCTTGCCTTTTCACACCAGAGATCATTACATGTCCATTTTTAGGCACAACTATACCTCTGGAATTACACAGCAAGAACTGGAAAGAGTCTGTGATTCTTCAAAACTGTATATGGAACCTTCAGTGAAGATAATTTCTTCTGTCCACGAGGACTTTACGCTCACTTCTGTGAAAAGAAAGGCTGATGACACACTTGAGGAATATAAGAAATTTGTTGATGAGTTAATTCATGATTATGCATTTGAAATATCTACCGGAGAATTTTTCATAAAGTATGTTCCTAAAGCATTCCTTTTTGATGAAGAAACCGGAGTAAAAAATCCTCTTGGAAAAACCTGTCTTTTGTTTGGCACCAACCTCATTCTTGCTGTTGCTAAAGCAGAATTAATTAAAAAGTGGTATGAATGCCTCTCTAATGCCGGTCTGGTAATGGAAAAACAATTTCTTGAACCCATAGCGTCAGCAGAAGCAGTACTTGATGAAAATGACAAGGAAGAGGGAGTTGTGTTGATGGATATTGGCGGAGCTTGTTCAACAATTGCCGTCTTTCAGGAAGGTTTTATTCGTCATTTAAAATTTATCCCTTTGGGTGGAGAAAATATCACTTCAGACATAATGGAGAAATTTTCCCTGACCAGGGATCAGGCTGAAAAATTAAAAATAGAAAATGGGTCAGCGATAGCAGATGAAAAAAACAGAGATGAGAGTATCATCATCACAAATTCATCTGGAAATCCTGAAAAAGAAATTAGCGTGATAAGCCTTAACGAGACAATCCAGCAAAGGATGGAGGAAATAGTTGATTATATCAATTTCTCTATAAAAAAAGCCTCATTCGAAAAAAGATTTCCAAGTAAAACTGTCCTCACAGGAGGAGGGGCTTTACTGAAAAATCTGGTCAATTTAGTTACGATCAAAACAAAGATGCCGGCAAGGATAGGTTACCCTGATTTGAATCTTGAAACCAATACATTTTATGGATTGAAAAATCCAATGTATGCTGCAGCTATTGGAGCTGTCATTAAAAGCATCAATCCTAAAATTTAGATGCAGATCAGAAAAAAATCTATTGATGTTGAAAAAAATCTTCAGATTCGTGATAAAATTCACCAAATGGAAATTTATCATCGTAATAATTGCCATTGTTCTTTTAGCAGTTCTCACAATCATTTGGTATAAGCTTCCTCACAAAGCGGAAGTAAATAAAAACGAGATAGCCATCAACGATTCAACCAGACTTTACACAGAAAGAGAAGAACGATGGATTGATTATTTTCTTGACAGTACGTATAGAGTACTTGTAGATTCGCAGATTACGGTTTTCAAAACAACCACCGGGAAAAAAATAAATTCCTACACAGTTGGCAGTTTTCCCCTAAAATCTATCATCATGCATCCTTCGGGTAAATATCTTGCTGTATTTGACAGAGAGGATATTTCAGTTTATGATCTTACGAAGAAAGGTAAAGAGCCATTTAAGGAAATAAGCATAGATGACGATTTCCAGGGAGTAGAATTTAGCAAAAATGGGAAGTACTTAATGGTCTTCAATTACAGAGATCCTGAGGTGGATATTTATAGTTTTCCTGGTCTGAAATTTCTGGCAAATCAATATCTGGGTTTTTATCGTAATAGTTTTTGGTGCGAAGAACATGCGGGAAAACTTGTTTTCTATTATAAAGAGGTTAGAGAATTCAAGTCATATTATCGTACAGAATTTCCGGCTAATCCACATGCCCGCGTCTTAAGATTTTCCAAGCCTGTTTTAATTGACTCTATTCCCGGAAAAGAATAATATTTTCAGGGACTCCCCTACCCTTTTAGTATAAAAACCAATATAAATTGTTCGTGATTTCAGTAATTCAAATTTGATTACTTTCTTTAAACAAGTTCACCACATAGACACAGTAGGTACATAGAACTTCACATAGGTCTTCACTCGATTTTTCATAAGAACTCTATGTGAAACCTATGTTTCTATTGTGCCTGTGTGGTAAAAAAAATAATCAATCAATAGAAGTTATCCACTATGAAAAACATTGCCGACTTGACTAAAGGGGATAAGCAGAAAAATTAATTGAAACCCTCCTGCCCTGTTACACAATTTTAAAAGGTCAATCAAATATTCCTTTTCCAATGTTATCATAAAAGTGAAAAAGATCAGGTATGCTTATAAAACTAAAAGCACGAATTTAATATTCTCAAAAAAACCTATGAAATATTTTTATCAGACATACATTTTTTCAATTTTATTTACTTTCTTTGCTTTAGATTTCAATCCTAAAATTATGGAAAGACAGAAAATACAGTTAAACAATAAATCCGTTTGGCCCAGCGAGCCGTATTGTCCTAACCCAACTATGATGCCTGCTTTTGTTGGCAGAGAAAATGAGATGGAATTGATAATGACGTCATGGATTGGGACATGGAACAAGCTCTTCAATGTTTAAAATCGAAATTGAAGGAAGATGAAAATGCTTTCTTAACAGCTCTGGTTGCGGCAATGAGCTTCAAAGAAAAAATCAAGGAACCTGATAATTTTGAAATGTGGAGTTCTGCAACACCTCAGATATTAACTTAACAATTCTAAAAATTCAACAATATGAAATCAATTATTAAAAAAAACCGCATTAAACAATGGATACTTGTATTGCTGCTCACTGTAGCAAATCTGTATGCTATCTCTCAAAACTACATCGGCACCCATACTATCCTGAAATTTGACCCTAGCCACAGTGTCCTAAAACCAGATGCTCCACCTCTGCAGGAATCTTTAACAATGGAACAGGGCAAAACAAGTGAGCCTTTCCTATCAGGTGTTGGAGGCGTTTCATTTGATCAGGTAGCCTCACCAGAAAGTGGCCTGAAAATAAGTGCTGTGAAAATGAATTACAATTCTGCTGCTGAAAATGGTCACCGACTGGAATTGATGATAAACAACAAAACTGTAAAAGTAAATTTACCTGACTGGATGTTGATCCCAATTGCAAAATACGCTGAAAGCTCATATTACTCTTGTGTTACAATTTTTGGAAAGCTAAAAGATACTACACTGGAAAAGCAGGTAACTGCTCATAATGGCAGAGTGATCAATTATCATCCTTCATTTGATAATACACTAATCGGATTACGCCTCGCATATATGGATATGCTCATGGGGTATCATTTCACAATAGACCTTCCTAGAGATAGCATTGGCCAATATGTGCTTGGTAAAGGAGAAAATGTACCAGATACAAATTTGAACAGAAGAGGAGCCTGGGATTTGTCCCAACAATTTGCCAAGACCGAAAATAAGTACATGGTCAGATTCAGATCTTATATTATTTCCGATTATTCCCGCAATATTACTTTTAATCTTTTGGCGGATTCTCTTGTGGTAACAGGTTACCCTTATTTTTATTGCTGGAAATTTAACAGCGACTTCAGAGATTACGACATTAATGTAAAGGCAAATGAAGTTACATCAACATGTACACAAAAGATCAAAGAGCTATCTACATTTTCAGGTAGTGACGCTGCTAAAAACTGGATTATTGATAAGGTTATTTCACTATCTAAAAAGTATGATGGCAAATACAACTTCTATACTGATGGTACTTTTATTGACGTAATCAAACTTAAAACAGACGCTGAAAAAAAAGAGTACCTCGAAAAATTTGCCACACAATCTCTTTTTGAAATAATAGTCGAGACGGAAGCGTATATGGACAGAGATTCCATTATTTATTTAAAAGAATTCAGTGACGATGTTTCAGCAAAACCAGAATTATTTCAGGCATCCAACCCTGCTGTATGGAATGCTACAGTGAACACTATGCGCTATGCCGCATTTTTCCGGTATATTAAAGCAAATTATCCTGAAACATGGTTTGCATTTATCAAACAAATTAAAACAGTTAAGCCCGAGCCTGACGTTATTACACCAACCATCATGTATGATCCCGATAGTAAAGCAATGGATGAGGCAATCAAAAAAAGTAAAACAAAGTAACATGGAAAACGAACCACGGTTTTTTGTCAGCTTCTCTTCAAAAGATTTGACATACGTCAGTGAAATTATGGCCGCTCTTAAGGGTCAGGGTTTATATTTTTGGGATTATTCAAACATCATTGAAAGCATAGAAGTCGGTGGAGTTATTCAGGAACGTCTGGCTAATGAAATTGACTCCTGTTCGCACATGATAGTTGTCATTAGTGAGAATAGCACAGACAAGGAAATTGGTCGGTTCTGCAGATTCGAATTGGAATACGCACTAAACAGAAAGTCGAAGGATAGGCCAATTTTGATTCCGGTTGTAATAGGTAAACCTGGAGAACAAAAAAAATTTGAACCTCCTTATGACATTTTTAGTTCTACCTTGTATCATGAACTGGACGGGACCCCAGAATCCATAGTAAAATTTACGATCAAAGTTTGTAAGATAATAGATAAACTTTACTTACCCCCTATTGAAGCTCATCCCAACCTACCCTTCTGGCAGTTCTTCAGAAAAGAGGTAGAAGAAATAGCACATTCCAACAAGGAGCACGTTGACCTGATGATGACACTTGGAGAATTTAATGAATACTTTATTCAAGGAAATATGCAACGCGCACAATTTCTGATAAACTATTTTATTTTGACTTGTGAATACAAATTACCAAGCTATCACCCTTTCTATCCCTGGATAGTAAAAGCTGTATGTGAAACTGAATTGAAAAATTTTGATGCAGCAATGAATAGTTATGAAGAAGCAAAAAAAATACAGCCAGAAAATCAGGATGCCAAAGGTGGAATGGGAACTGTATATTTTCAGACCGGACAATTTGTGAAAGCAGCTGAATGCTTTGAATACATCATCAGGAATAACAAATCAGAAGATGTAAACAATGCCAGAATAAATCTAATCATTACGAAACAGGTAATGGCCTCACCCATTAGCCATGAAGAAGAAAAATTTCTTTTTAATGTGGACATTAATCATTACGCAAATGACCTAAAAACCGCTATCCTCCATGCTCAGGCAGTTCAATATAAAATAAAAAAGAACTACGAAGCTTTAGAAAAACATTGTAGGTTTATCATGAGCAAAAATCTCCATGATACAATTACCATACGTCTGCTTCAGGGTTCTTTCATAAGCCGAAATATGGATTATGCTGCAAGGGAAGTAATTTCTCAGGCTATCGAAGAAGCTAAGATAAATACCCGATTAAATATTGAGTTATTGAAGTCTTTTAATTAATCCCGTACGAATTTTCTGGTATTGTTTTAGCAGAACCAATTTTTTAATAAAATTAAAAAAACGAAATTTCAAATCTCAGGCGATTTTAAGAGCTTTTGTATCCGAATGAACATCGGTATCCTCTGGGAAAAGTTCGATCGTTATACCACGGTATACCGACAAACCATGTAAAATTATTCTCTTGATCTCAATTTATTTTTCCATTCTCAACTAAAATGAAGAAAAATGTACTTTTATCAACTCAAAAACTCACAATTCAAAGTAATATTTTCATCACAATACCCATAACTAATGAAATCTAACAATCAAAACAAAGAAGAACTAAATACCATATCGTGTAAACTACCCTCTGAAGAGTATAAAAATTTCATCCGCACGGCAGACGAATTGAAATTGTCAAATTCCGAATTACTTCGAAACATAATCGCTTTTACACTTCAAAAAGATGAACAAGTTAACAATCCCATTACATCTTTTTTCACGAGTTGCAATATACTAAACGAGGAAGTTAATAAACTAGTGAAAAGAGTAAAAAATATGTAACTATTCACCCATTCAATGAGATTGCATTAATTTGTGAAAGTGCGTCTAGTGGATTTAGGTTATTTTTGATTGCAGTATCAATTATAGAGCGAAGAATTGCAAAATTCTCAGCACCTTTTAAGGACTTGAATTGATTT
>CAISZK010000243.1 GCA_903889915.1 uncultured Bacteroidota bacterium | reverse complement strand
AATAATAAATCGAATAGCATTAAGCTTAGTTGCACATGAGAAAACAAAAAAACGTAGTGTTAAAGGAAAACGTCTGGATGCCGGATGGGACAATAACTATCTCCTGAAAATCCTAAAAAATTAGATGCGTTTGCCCTGTATTTTTTGTTTTAATACTCAAACATCAAAGTTGAAAAATTGATGGTCTGCGAAACTGTTTGACCTTCGTGTTATGGTTCCAGATAAACTCCTATCAATAGCACATCATCAGTTTGCGGTGATTCCCCTTTCCATTGGGTGAATTCAGTATGAAGACTGTTGAACTGATGTCCGAAATTATTGTTGTGGATGGCGTAGAGGAATTCCTCGAAACGGGGTTGATTGTATTTTATCCTGTCATTGCCGCCAAGCTGGTTTTGAAATCCGTCAGTTGAAATAAACAACTGCAATGGTTGGTCAATTTCCACCAGTGTTTCTTTGAATGGCTCATCTCCTTTTTTTCTCCGCATTGAGCCTATGGAAAAATTATCGCCTTCAATAATTTCCATTTGGTGGTTCTTTATGATGTACACTTTTTGCCGCGTGCTTGAGATGGTGATGGTCTTGTTGGTCTTATCAAAACAACACAAGGAAATATCCATTTCATTATTATCAGGAACATCCTGTTCTCTGTTTAAAGGGAAAGTACTGATCAATTTTTTATTCAATTCTTCAAGAACTTCGCCTGTACTATAAATTTTATTGACAATAATAATTTCGTTCAGAATTGAATTGCCTACGATGCTCATTAAAGCGCCCGGAACGCCATGCCCTGCACCATCAACCGCGGCCAGAAAAACTTTTTCTTTGGTTTCATGAAACCAATAAAAATCTCCGCTTACAATATCACGGGGTTTGAAAAAAATGAAAACATCATTGAAGAAGTCCTGAAGCTGCGCCAGGCATGGAAGAATTGCTTTTTGAATATTCTCAGCGTAATAGATACTCTCAGTGATCTGTTGGTTTTTATTGTTGATGATTTTATTCTGTTCAAGAAGGTTTATCTCGGCCTGTTTTAGTTTTGAAATATCAGTGATGACCCCGATCAGTTTTTCGACATTACCATCAGCATTTATAATCGGAGACAGCGTTGTCTGGTAGTATAATTTTTTATCACCGGCTGAGGTGCGGGATGTCTCAAAAATGACTGTTTGTCGGGTGTTGATACATTGGTTGATTATGCTGTTCATCGAATCGCTTTCCGAAACAAAATCAAAGAAGTTGCCCCCGTATTTTTCATTGAATTCATTAAGACCAATGTTGTATATTCTTTCAAAACTTTCGTTCACCCATTCAACATTGGCTTCATTGTTCATGATGATCACAGCATTATCAGTCTTACTGGCAACTGAAGCCAATATTTCCAGTTCCTGGTTCAATTCGTTCAGGCGGCTGTTCTTTTCATTCAAAGCGATTTTTTGCTTTTCGAATTGGTCTTTGTAATTCTTGATAGTATTGTTGATTATTAACTGTTCTCTTTGTCGTTTTTGTAAAAAGAACAGAAGGAAAGGAATGAAGATAAACGAAGACAGCCCAAAGATAGCATCCCAGTTTAAGACAAACAGGTTCGAATATTCCTGCGGCAATATCAGTCCGGCAATTATCCATACTGTTGCTGCAAAGATTGAATTCAGGATTAATACCAGCCATGAAGTGTCTTTTTGCAATGCCAGCCAGGATAGAGGCAGAACATAGAACAAAGAAAAGAAAATTTCAGTTCCTGTAGTCCAGTCGAGGAATCCAATCAGGCATACTGCCAAACCTGTCAATATTGAATTTCTTATGTTCCGCATTGGTTACTGTTATTATGATAATTTAAAATATTCGCAATTTTATTCAAATGTCAATTCTGTCTGGGGGTTTTGTCCAAACGTGCATTTACGAGATAGCTGTATTCCTCTTTAATTCCATCCACAAAATACATGTCAATTTTTCCCTTGTTCTTGGCTTCGATCTTTCCTCTGTAGGTGCAATCGAAATATTGCCTTATCAATAAATAGGTGGCCTCAGAAATATTTATTTTCATGTCCTGCCCTTCATGTTCAAGGCGTGCAGCCACATTTACTGTATCGCCCCACACATCATAAGCAAACTTTTTATCACCGATAATCCCTGCAATAACATCGCCTGAATGCAGTCCAATCCTCAATGTCCACGGCTCTTCTCCGTTTTGTGTTTTTAAATAATTGTAGTGTTTCAGGCATTGAATGATCTCCAAAGCTGCCAGCACAATATCCACAGGATGCTCAGGATTTTCAATAGGGATACCGCCTGCACACATGTAAGAGTCGCCAATGGTTTTGATTTTTTCCAGTCCGTATTTCTCAATTATATTATCGAATTTCATGAACCAGAAATTTAGTTCATTCACTATTTCTTCGGTTCCCAGCTTCTCACATTTCAATGTGAAGCCGGTAAAGTCAGTGAAAAGGATGGACGCAAGATCAAAATGTTTTGGAGCCACTTGCCCTATTTCCTTTAGTTCCTGCGCAATCTTAATTGGAAGAATATTCAGTAAAAGTTTTTCAGCTTTCTCTTGTTCCTGTTGAATTTTCAGGTTGGCTTCGTTAATGTATGTGATGTCCGAATCAACGGCTATCAACCTGGAAATTTCGCCATCGTCGGCAAGTATTGGTGACAATGTTGTGTGCGTAAAAATTTTCTTCCCGTCAATGTCGTGTGAAGATTCAAACGACACCATTTTTTTTTCAGTTAAGCATTTGTTGAGGTGGGGTAGGAGGGTTTTTTCCGTATGAAAATAGAGCAGTTTGTTCCAGAACTTTGATTTCAGTCCGGCCATGTCGAGGTTGTAGAATCGCTTGAATCCTTCATTTATCCACAGAAAGTTCGTGTGTTTATCAGTAATCATCACTGCATTGTCAATTTCCTTTGCAACTATGGCAAGGCGTTCAAATTCATTATTGGCATCCAGCAGCTGACGGTTTATCAATAGCAATTCTTTCGTTTGAATTTCCAGTTTTTGTTGTTCTTCAACAAGTGTTTTATGGTCTTCGGAAAGAGCAATTCTTTTCATCCTGAATCTATACAGAAGATAGGCCAGCGAATAAAACACAGCAAAACCTTCGATGCAATTCCACAGCGATATGTACATGGATGAAGCGGGATGCCTGCTGTAAAGGTCAGCAAGGAACCAGACAATGGCAGTGGCGATGCAGGCACTCAGAATAATAAAACGGTTGTTGTTCTTTTGAAGTGCAAACCAGACAAGCGGCAACATATAAAGAGCCGAAAAATCCAGGTCGTAATTGGAGTAATTATCAAACCACCAGTCAAGCCTTCCTATTGCAATGATTGCGGCATAGCAAAAAAATGTTTTGAGGAAAATTACATATCGCTCCTTCGACATAAACCCGGCATATTGTTTAGGATAAACGCAAAAGTAGCAAAATTATGATGCTGTTAAAAATTAAATAACGAAATTTCAGTATTGTCTTTAGAATGCTTGTGAAGATTTTTTGCAATGTGAAATGGCGTCACATTATTCCTTTATTCACTAAAGTTTCCGTCTATTCAATCATTATAAGTCTTTCTTTTCAATGACTATTGATGCCTTCATTTTTTATTGGCCAACACTTGTCGTTGCAGTATCTGAAACCTGTATATTGTAAAAAATAATTGCACGATTATGCTTTTCTTCCAAATTCAAACGTTCACGCAGGGTGTTGGCGCTGTAAGCATTCAGTGTGCCTTTTTTTTCGTGATAATTTGCCAGCACCTCCAGGCTGGTAATGCCAACATACACATCAAATGACTTAGTTCCCCCGGCATTTTTTGCATACTGAATATAAAGTTCAGATTCGAGCTTTTGCTGCAGATCGCTGCTTGAATTCAGTTTTTCATCAAGCAGGTTGCGTAATTTTTCCCAATGTTGCGCTTCGTAAGATAATTCGGAAACAGCTTCGTGAAGGTCGTCAACTTGTTTGTTGAATTGTGATAATTTCTTTAAGAGATTTTCACGCGTGTAATTGAGTTGTTCATAACTAAGCCCTGATACGTCAGGGAAACGAAACAATAAACAACTCAGGAATTCGGGCAAGTTGTCTGTTTCAGTTTTGTTTTTCCACAATTCCCATGATGATGAACTGCCTGAATCATTCATGTTCATTGTTAATAACGGCATGTTATTAAATTTGGTGAAAGTTTCAAGGATAAATTTGATATAGGGGTCTTCCGTGCTTTTTGATTCTAGAAATGTTTTTGTCATTTCTGCCCAGAAAATATCCTTTCCAAGAAAAGGAAATAATTCCATGGCCTTCTTCTCGTAAATGCTTTTTTCATATTGCATCTTTTGCGATTTCTTTACTACACGCAACCAATTCATTCTTTTATTGTAAACGCCTATGTTGTGTTTTTGATGTGATTTTTGCTTGTTATATAAATGCATGACTTCTTGAATATCCTTAAAAATTTTAAAATCGTCCGATTGTTTATCAAAAGTTTTTAGCATAAGCGAAACATATTGCAGTTCATTCGCTTTAAAGAACAACACCCTGTAGGTTTTCAATTCGAAAGCAAGGTCGGTCTCCATGATATATTGGGGTGCAATCAGCAGCGCAATTTTAGCTATAGTGCTGTCGTCCGGTAAAATTTCTTTTGGTTTTTTGCGTTGTATTTGATGTAAGAGCATTATGAGTTTTGTAAATGATCATTTTAATTTCTTTTGCCTTCTTTGAGCAAATTATTTTTTCAATAACGAGTGGTCAATTCATATTCCGGCATGGCCTATGTTCATTGTTTATTCAAAGATAAAAACTTTTTCAAAAATCCGCCACTGCATTATTCATTCCTCTTTTTCAGAAAATATTTCTCGATCGGAAAATAAACAATTCCAATCAAAAATCCTGATGCCAGTCCACCAACGTGGGCTGCCATATCAACTCCTCCCTGCAAACTCATCACCAGATTTATTCCGATATAAATTGCAAGAAATATCCAGATCGCTGCGGTGAGTTTTTTATCAACGTGCTGTATGACCATCAGACCGGCAAGCACTCCGAACATTCCAAAGATAGCGCCCGAAGCCCCGACACTTACAACGTCCCCGTGATACATGAGGCTGACATAGCCTGAAACGATGCCTGTGATCAGATAAATGATCATAAATTTTTTGCTGCCGATTATTGTTTCGAGGAACAGACAAATCAGCAGTAGAGCAAGCATATTATACAGCAGGTGCAGAAATCCGCAATGAACAAAAACGGAAGTCAGTAACCGCCACCATTGTCCTTCAACAACGAGGGGTTTAAAGTTACCGCCCCATTGCAGCAACACCTGGCTTTCGCATTGTAGAAATCCTGCACCGGTAAAAAACATCAGCAAAAACACGCTTATGTTGATATCAAAGATTATTGGAGTGGCCCAAACTTCGCGTGATGGAACAAAGATGTTTAAAATATCCTTCCATTCTCTTTTCCTTTTTTCTCTTTCTTTTGCGCTGTGTATTTTTTTCAATTCTGTTTTATTCAATGGTGTTGCCAATACCAGCACAAGCCATACAAGATTCGTGAAAATAAAGAACCCGATAAAATAATTCAACTCATCACCTGTCCGTGTTTCATAGCTGCCTCTTTCTTCTCTCAGAACAATAAGATCTTTTTTATCGGCATGGCAGGTTGTCCTGTTGATAGCGGCATAGTAGTCTTCCCTGTTGTCATCTTTGCTTATGTTTTTCAAAAAATGCGTTTGATATTTATACGTTTGGTATTTCGAAATACTGCGATTAATAAAGCTGTCAATGTCCTTTTGCTGTTTCTCTTTATTGTCAAAAACACGGTTTGAAAATTTCTCTGAAAACACAACGCCTATCCATGTTTTGTATTTCCCCAATGCGGATGTGTCTTTTGTATTCTGATCAATCAGCGGGCAAACAAAATAACAAGTGATGCAAATTTCGCTGCCGTTTCTGCCCACACTGGTGTTGGTATAGTGCCCTCCTCCTAGCGCATTCAGTGTTTTGGCATGTTTTATTGAATAAAAAAGAGAGGCTTTGGAATTATCCAATTGCGATGGGCTTGCCACTTCGGTCAATTCGCCCTCTTTATTTTCAACGTAAGTCTGTGCAATAATAACAGGAGTGAAAAGAAATAGTCCACACAAAAAACAATAGAAATCATGACCGTTTGGAGCAATTTTAAAAAGCTTAATTCTTTTCCTGAGAACAAAAAGAACAAATACAATTGAAATAATTGCAGGCAACGCAAATTGAACAATGCCATCTTTGAGTTGAAATAATTCAAGCCTGATGATGAGCAACCAATTCAAAAACGTGTACAATCCAATAAAGCCAATTGAAACAGCAAGGAAGGGAAGGTATATTTTTAAAAGTTTTTGACGCATTTTTCTAACCGGTTTGCAGGCGTTGAAAATTATTCAGGTGATGATTAAATTCAGTTTCAAAAGTAAAATAATTTGCAATCCCTTAAAGGAAAATCCACAGGAAATTATGTTTTTTCTTTCAACAGAAAAAATGATTACATCCTGAGAATCTCCAACAGCTTCGCTTCTTTATTCAATACACGAAGTTTCTCCTATTCATCCTTTCATAACAACTATCACTACAATCAACTATCTCCTTCATTTTGATAAACGAAAACATCATCCAAAGGCGTGAATGTTCATGACTAAGGAATGAACGTTCGCTCCTGAGGCATGGATGTTCATCCCTGACGAATGAACATTCACTCCTGAGGCATGAGTGTTCATTCCTGACGAATGAACGTTCACTCCTGAGAGATGGGTGTTCATTCCTGACGATTGAACGTTCACTCCTGAAACATGGGTGTTCATTCCTGATGAATGAATGTTCACTCCTGAAGTATGAGTGTTCATCCCTGAGGAATGAACGTTCACTCCTGAGGGATGGGTGTTCATCCCTGACGAATGAACGTTCACTCCTGAGGGATGGGTGTTCATTCCTGACGATTGAACATGTTTGCATAATTTCTCATTAATCAATGACATGGCTTTTGTAGCTACTCTAAGATTTTGGTTTTTCAAGTTTATTGAATATGATTAAATTTACTTTGAATAATAAAAATTTCTGGTTTTTGAAGCATTTAAAAATTAAAAAAGCGAGTGTAAAAATACACCCGCCTTGAATCATTTTTAAATTAAATTATTATTTAACCTCAACTGGGATAATTTCTGCCCAATCCTCCGGCCCATCTTTTCCACACACCCTGCTGCGGAAATAATAAGTCCTTTTGGAAGCAAGGTTTTTCACTGTAGTATTGGCTGCCAATGTGGGTGGAATTTTTAATTCCTTCCAACTGTTTGGATCAGTAGGGTCAAGGCAAACTTCCCAATCAGTACACTGGTAACCATATTTTACAATGCCTGTAAGTTCAACCACGCCGGGTGAAGTTGAAGTAGCAGACCAAATTTGTTTTTCGCTTCCCATGGGAACTGAGTAATCGAGAAAACAATCTCCACAAATCTCGCCTGCTTCATCAGGATTATCATCACACAAGTCGGCCACATACCCTACAATTTTGCGTTTCATACGCTGCACAATTTTCCATTTCAGCTGCAATGTTTCAGCAGAGTTAGGAACATCCGCACAGTCGTCATCATAAGCATCTTTCATTGCATCTATAGCAGCTTTGTAATTAGCCAATGTGGGATTTGTCGGTCCCGGTGTAAAATGTCCGTGAACATCATCTTTAAGACCTTTGTAATTCAGATAAAGTTTTTCCAACTTTCCTGACCACGAGTTAGGCAAATTAAACCCGATTTTAGGGATTTTAATAATAACCGCTGCAACGATTACCGGGGCGCGGTCGCTGATAAGGACAACAACCTGACCGGGGGCAAGGTGTCCTCTGAATCTTTTCTGCCGTGTACCGTGTGAGTACACGAATTTCACTTTTTCTTCCATTTTAATTTCTCCTTTTAATTAAGTAAATAAATCATTGGTAACTATTCACCCATTCAATGAGATTGCATTAATTTGTGAAAGTGCGTCTAGTGGATTTAGGTTATTTTTGATTGCAGTATCAATTATAGAGCGAAGAATTGCAAAATTCTCAGCACCTTTTAAGGACTTGAATTGATTT
>CAISZK010000242.1 GCA_903889915.1 uncultured Bacteroidota bacterium | reverse complement strand
CTGAAAATAAGAGAAATGGGCAGCCGTTATTTCTTTATTCTGATGTATTGTTTTATTGAAAAATATTTTTCGAGAGGCGACTTTAAAAAGAAATGGTAACCTGAAGAAAGTCCCAAGCCCCAAGATTCAAATTCCAAATTCCAGGGCTAGCGAACCTTGGAATTTGAGACTTGGAATTTGAGTCTTGGGTCTTTAAAACTTGATGAATCTTTCCCCTGCCACTTCATCAATGAACACAGGAACATAATTCACAGGGAGGAAATCGTTGATCTTTTCGGGCCATTCAATAAAGCAGTAATTGCCGCTGTATAGGTATTCTTCGCAACCAAGGTCCAGAAATTCCATAATACTTTTGATCCTGTAGAAATCAAAATGATAGATCATTTTCTTGTCACTTGTTTCGTATTCATTGATTATCCCAAACGAAGGGCTGATGGCGGTGTCAGTAACCTTTAGTCTTTTGCAGACGCTTTTAATGTATGTGGTTTTGCCAGCTCCCATTTTTCCAAACAAAGCAAAAACCCTTGCATCCGGATGTTGTTTTATCATGCTCTCAGCAATGCTGTCAAGTTCATCCGTTGTAGTACATGAATATTCCATACTTCAGACTATTTTCTATCTTCTATTTTCTATTATCAATCTTCTATCCTTTACTTCGCTTCAAGCGTGATCACCGGTATCAGCATTTCCTCCATTGATATTCCTCCATGCTGAAAAGTGTTTTTGTAAAAATTCACGTAATGATTGTAGTTATTCGGATAAGCGAAGAATTTATTTTCTTTTGCAAAGATATAAGAAGTACTCACATTCAGTTTTGGCAGGAATGCATCAGCCGGATTTTTTATTTCCAGCACATCTCTTTTGTCATATTGCAATGCTCGTCCAAACTTATATCTCAGGTTGGAATTGGTGTTTTTCTCTCCGACTACTTTTATCGGACTCTGCACCCTGATAGATCCATGGTCTGTTGTCAGCACAATGCGGGCTTTCTTTTCCGCCGCAAACTTGATGATGTCAAGCAGAGGAGAATGTTCAAACCATGAAAAAGTCAGCGAGCGATAAGCAGCTTCATCATCGGCCAACTCTTTTATCACTTCCATTTCAGTGCGTGCATGCGAAAGCATGTCAACAAAATTATAAACGATAATGTTGAGCTTGTTCGACATCATATTCGGGAGCAATTCGGCAAGTCGTTTGCCATAGTGAAGGTTCAGGACTTTGTTGTACGAAAACTTAACATCTTTTCCATAGCGCTTCAATTGTTTCGCGAACAGCTCTTCTTCAAATTGATTTTTTGTACCCTCTTCTTCTTCGTCTAGCCATAGGTTGGGATATATCTTCTCAATCTCGGTAGGCATCAAACCTGAGAATATTGCATTCCTTGCATATTGCGTTGCGGAAGGAAGAATGCTTTGATAAATTTCATCATCCACGGTTCTGAAATATTCATCAAACACTGTCTGCAGCACTTTCCATTGATCCAGTCGCAGGTTGTCAACAAGAATAAAGAAGACAGGGCCCGGTTGATCGAGTTGCGGAAACAGCTTGTCTTTGATCAGTGTGTGCGAAAACACAGGTCGCTCACCGGTACTGCTGTGGAGCCAGTTGATGTAATTGTTTTCAACATACTTCGAAAATGATGAGTTTGCTTCCGTGATCTGGCTTTTCAAAACATCAATCATGCCGCCGTCTTTTGATTTTTCAAGTTCAATATCCCAGCGGGTGATCTTTTTGTACACTTCAGCCCATTGTTTAAAGTCGAGTCTTTCGTTCAGGGTTGTCGAGATACCGCGGAATTCCATCTGGTAATCGGATGTGGTTTTTTCGCTGATCAGCCTTTTATTGTCGAGGTTCTTTTTAATTGCAAGAAGTATCTGGTTTGGGTTTACAGGTTTTATCAGGTAGTCGGCGATCTTTGAACCAATGGCATCGTCCATGATGGTTTCTTCTTCGCTTTTAGTGATCATCACTATCGGGATTTGAGGCGCAATGGTTTTTAGTTGCTTCAATGTTTCGAGTCCTGATATTCCAGGCATGTTCTCGTCAAGAAATATAATGTCGAAAGGTCGGGTTTTAATGATATCCAGTGCATCATTTCCGCTGTTGGCGGTAACAACATCATAACCTTTTTCCTGTAAAAATAAAATGTGAGGCTTTAATAGATCAATCTCATCATCTGCCCATAATATGCTTATTTTGTCCATAATCTTTGTTTTAAATAACTGTTTTTAAATTGTGAAAACGGGAATAAGGTTACGAGGTATAAGTCCGGGAGGGCAGGGGAGAGGTGCAATAATTTTAATTCCAATGTTTGTCATTTTACTCATTGCTTTGTTGCAAATTTTTTTTTCCCTTGTTTACGCTCCTGATTCCGCTTGTTTACTTAAAACTCATAACACCAAACCATCATTTCCAATCCGTACAAATGTCAACATAAATAGCCTGGTATCCTATTCTATTAACTCTGCTTTAACTTAAATTTTGCTAAGATATTGTAGAATTTTAGTAATATTGAAAATTAAATTTTCAGGTTATTTGCAAAGTAAGTGGAAAGTAAGCAGTTAAACAAAAGTAAAATTTTCAATGATCCTGTCTATGGATTTATTTCCGTTCAGGATGATTTTGTTTTTAAAATTATTGAGCATCCTTTTTTCCAAAGATTGCGACGCATCAAGCAACTCGGGCTGACGCATCTTGTTTATCCCGGCGCTTTGCATACCCGTTTTCATCACGCCATGGGCGCCATGTTCCTGATGGGCGAGGCTATTGAAGTGTTGCGCTCCAAAGGGCAGATCATCACAAATGAAGAGGCTCAGGCCGTAAATGCCGCCATATTGCTGCACGACATTGGTCACGGTCCTTTTTCACATGCTCTGGAGAATTGCATTGTTTATGATCTTTCGCACGAAAGCATTTCCAGCCTTTTCATGGAACGATTGAACAAGGAATTTGGCGGAAAACTGCAACTGGCCATTGATATTTTCAGGGATAAGTATCATAAGAAATTCCTGCATCAGCTTGTGTCGAGCCAGCTGGATGTTGACCGCCTTGATTATCTTAAACGCGATAGCTTTTTTACCGGCGTTTCGGAAGGCGTGATCAGCACCGAGCGCATCATCAAAATGATGGATGTGGTGGACGATCAACTGGTGATCGAAGCTAAAGGAATTTACTCCATAGAAAAATTTATTATCGCAAGGCGACTGATGTACTGGCAGGTTTATCTGCACAAAACGGTTCTTGCTGCTGAATTCCTGCTGGTGAAAATTCTGAAAAGAGCCAAATTCCTTGCTGAACAAGGACAGGAACTGTTTGCCACGCCGACTTTCAAAGAGTTTTTGTTTAACAGGTATAACAAGGATGATTTTGAAAAGCAGCCGCAGATACTCGACAAGTTTGCTATGCTTGACGATTTTGATATTTATGCTTCTGCAAAGGTGTGGTGTGATCATACTGACATCATTCTTGCCACGCTTTGCCGCAACCTGGTAAATCGTCATTTGTTTCATGTCGAAATTCAGGATCATGTTTTTCATGAAAACCTTATCAATAGCATCAGGCAAAACACAGCGCAAAAATTGAGTATTTCTTTGAATGATACCGATTATTTTGTCTTTGCTGAAAAAGTTGAAAACAGTGCCTACAATACCAACAGCGTTAACATCAATATTCTTTACAAAAACGGCGACATTGTTGACATTGCACAGGCATCGGATCAGTTGAATATATCAGTGCTTTCAAAAACGGTAACCAAATATTTTTTGTGTTACCCGAAGGGAAGTCATTAGTCATTAGTCAATGGTCAATGGTCAAAGGTCAATGGTCAATGGTCAGTTGCGCTTACCCCTAATGACAAATGACAAATGACTATTGAAAAGGTGTTGATAAATTTAAGAAAAGTTGAACGGTTGTTTAAATATTTTTAATAATTTTCGGAGTTCTTATCTAACTAAAATTTAATGAAATTTTCTGCAAAAATTATCGCTGAATTGCTTAATGCTGAAATTGCTGGCGATCCGATGGTCGAGATTGACAAACTTTCAAAAATTGAAGAAGGCATCGCAGGTTCGCTGACTTTTCTGGCCAACCCCAAATACACGCATTACATTTATTCAACAAAAGCTTCCATTGTTATCGTCAATAAGGATTTTGTTCCCGAGCAGCCGATGACAGCCACCCTCATCCGTGTTGACAGCGCCTACCAGGCTTTCGCCAAACTTCTGGAGATCTACAACCAGATAAAATTCAATAAAACGGGCATTTCGCAACAGGCTTTTATTTCGCGAAACGCTGTGGTCGGCAAAAATGCATATATTGGTGAGTTTGCCTATGTCGGCGAAAATGCCAGGATAGGGAATAATGTAAAGATCTATCCGCAGGCTTTCATTGGCGACAACACGGTGATAGGCGACAACACCATCATTTATTCGGGAGTAAAGATATATTCAGACAATATTATCGGAAAGGAATGTACTTTCCATTCAGGCGTGGTCATTGGCGCCGACGGTTTTGGCTTTGCCCCGAATGGCGAGCATTATTTTACGAAAGTTGCACAGATAGGCAATGTGATCATTGAAGACGAAGTGGAGATTGGCGCCAACACCACTGTTGACAGGGCAACACTTGGCTCCACAATTATCCATAAAGGCGTGAAACTGGATAACCTGATCCAGATTGCCCACAATGTTGAGATTGGCGAAAACACGGTGATCATTTCGCAGACAGGCATTGCAGGCTCTACCAAGATCGGAAAAAATTGCATGATAGGCGGACAGGTTGGCATTATCGGCCATTTGAAAATTGCCGACAATATAAAGATCGCTGCACAATCAGGTGTTGCAGCAAGTCTGTTGGAAGAGGGCGCCTGCTACCAGGGCTCACCGGCTTACAAGATCAGGGACTATCAGAAATCCTACATTTTCTTTCAGAAACTCCCCGCCATGGCCAAAAGGCTTGAAGAGTTGGAGAAGAGCGTAAAGGGAAAAGAGTAAATAAACTTATCGGAATGGACTCAACTTTTCATTCAGAATCCACCTCGATAATACAATTTTTCCCCCTTCATCATTTACAAAACCAACCCCTCAACCATCACTTCCTTATTGACCGCCCCATAATTCATTACTTTGGCAGCCTCTATTTGTTCGGCCAATTTGTGTGTGAGTTTTGAATGTTGCCCCGGTGCCAGTGCATCCATCGCTTTAAAAAATTTAAGTCCCGTCAGGTCTTCAATCAACGAGTTTCTCACCTGGTATTTCTCATTTTCATCAAAATCCAGAAAAGGTTTATCGCTGCCCTTAACGCCTTCTGTCAGCTTTAATTTCTGCGCAACATAACCGTCTTTTTCAACCAGGTCTTTGTGCGACATCAGAAACGAAGCATAGTGCAACTCGTTTTTGTCGTTCACATAATAAATAACTTTCCAGAAACGCAGCGGGCATTTGATCTGTTCATTGTTTTTGTCGCCATGTATCACCAGCAACGGGTCGTTGTCATCCAAAACGGGACCGGTGAATACAATAGCCTTTTGCGGTTCTTTCGACACTCCTTTGACAAGAATTGAATTTTCAAGTTCTTTCCATATTTCATTGTTTAAAGCCTGGTGTTGCGGGCAGGCATTGGAGTAGTGAAAAGTGGCTTCAGCAGCCTGAATGGCATTGTCCTTGTTGAGGTTTACGTCCCACTGCACATCTTCTCTTCTCGTCATGTGCCCTTTGGCCATTTTGCGCTCGGAGTTTGTTTGATTTTTGTTGATGCCTGAGTAAATGGATGACGAAAATTGCTCATCGTCCTTCAGGCGACTGTCTTTCTGAAAATCACCCTCACGCGCTGCCTGAACCCATTTGGCCCTGAAAATGTTGCTGGCTGTAAACACAGGCAAACGCCGCGAAACAGACTGGTACGAACTGAAATTGATAAATGGCAATTCAGCATCGCCCGTTTCGCTGTTTTTTGCAAGATCAGCCTGCCGGTTTTTTAGATCCGGCGCCTGAATTTCGAAACCATCAAGGAAATCTTTTTGGTATCCCTTCCATGTTGTTGGTGTTGTCATAATTTTATTTTTTTGGTTAAACAATTTTGAGATTTATATTGCTGATATTACAGAGGAAATCCCCGGTATGACTTTCAATGTTCATCATGATAACGGACGGCAAGCTGTGAGTTATCCACTGGGCAATTTTTCTTTGTTATAATTTCTTGTAAAGCGATTTCCGTACATTCTCTGAATTCACATGAATAATATAAGGATAAGCATACCACTTATCTTTCTTTTTAATAAATTGTACTGCTTGCCCGTCATCAACCTCTAATTCATAAGTGTCATCACATAATTTTGTCAATTTTAATTCTTCAATTTTGGATAAACATTTATTGAAAAAATCAATTCCATTTTGTTTGTCTTCTTCTGTAAAAGGTTGTTTGTTTTTTGAAAGGTCGGTTAAGCCTTTTAAATATTCCTGTTTTTCTTCCTCTGTTGTGAGGTATAGATAAACAAACAAGTATGTAAAATCGTTTGCCTTTACTGCTTTTATGTTTGATTCAAAAAATTCTTTAATACTGCTGTGAGGGTATTTTATATCATCGTATTCCGGCAAATCTGTAAAGATTTTCTTTAATGTACGATTGTTTATTTTCTCATAATCTATTGCAGCGGCAGTGTCTATAGTAAGTGCATCATCATCTTTCTTATTGTTTTTTGAATAATATGAAATCTTTGCTTTGACTGGCATTACGCTACAAAAGCCATGAATTGTTTTATAATTTACGCCAATTGGAAGCCACTTATCCCAATATTTTAATTGCTTTTCCCATTCATGAATTCCTTTTTTATTGATGGCATTATTAACGAAAGCACTTCCAAAGAATAATTCATTAGGATATATTCCATTAGAAATATTTAAACTAATTTGTCTCACAATAGAATCCCATTCAATAAGGCTTGTCGAATCAGGAAACATAGGTGTATAACCTGTATATGCTAAAGGTTCAACTCCCACAAAGAATCCTTGTTCAGGTATTTTTATTCTCAAAGTATCAAGATTAATATAAGACCAATCATCAAGCTTTGTGGCAGTACAGATAACATTTGCCTTTATTAATTCTTTGCCGGGTCCATTAGTCACCGGATTCATATCGTATAACTGTAAGCGAAAAGATGCTTTCGGATTACCATGTGAACAAATAAAAACACCCACCTCCTGTATATAACCCTTGTATTCATTTTTGTTTGGAATAAATGTAGCCCTCTCACAACCGGGACTTGAAGGAGTAATACTTTGAGACAGTGATTTATTATTGTTATTCCGTGCAAAATAATTTATCTCTTTTGTTTTGTATTTCTTGTATTTAATAACAGCATCATCCAATAAATACGTTTGAGAATGGAGAGTTATTTTGTTTCCTGAGTCAAGTCTCATAACAGTTAAGGCAAGTATTGATGTTTTATAACCCAAACATGAGAATATTAATGAATCGTTTGTTTTGAGTTCTTTCCTAATGTCTATTTCAAACTTCCCAGACCTGTCTGATATAATACCTACTGATTTATTGTTTAAATAAACACTCACGTATGGAACTGGCAAACCTTTTTCATCTTGCACGTTGCCTTTATAAGTATGACTTTGAGAATATGTCTGAAAGAACATAAGCTCAAAAATCAAACAAAGTAAAAAGTGTTGTGATATATCTTTAATTAATTTCACTGTTTAATGCATTCTTCCTGTCAAGTTAGTAGTACTCTGTTTTTTCTTTGCCTTGTGGATAACGCTTATGTTATTGCCACGTGTGGCAACAACATCGCTTATATTTTCACTGTGGCAACAACCTGATTTTTACCTTTGTGATTATGCATTATCAAGTGTTTAACTTTTTTGTTTTAAATTTCCAAATTATCCAGCGCACTTTTCTCTTGTTCCATTTCTTTAAAGTAAAATGGATAAAAATTCAAGTCGCT
>CAISZK010000241.1 GCA_903889915.1 uncultured Bacteroidota bacterium | reverse complement strand
TATTCCACTTCGTGAATAATCTATTCCACTTCGTGAATAATCTATTTCACTTCGTGAATAATCTATTCCACTTCGTGAATAATCTATTTCACTTCATGAATAATCTATTCCACTTCGTGAATAATCTATTCCACTTCGTGAATAATCTATTCCCCTTCGTGAATAATGTATTTCACTTCATGAATAATCTATTTCACTTCAAGAATAATCTATTTCACATCGTGAATAAACTATTCCACTTCGTGAATAATCTATTTCACTTTGCGAATAATCTATTCCAGTTCGTGAATTATCAATTCAAGGAGGGCGTATGTCTATCGTAAAATCTGGGAAATAGACATGAAGTGATGGCCCCCTGGAGGAGAATAAATTTTGATGATTTAGGTTTGAACGATAGGTCTTCATAGTTTTCATTTTGCCAGTCTCAAAAGCAACCGTATTTTTGTTACATTTAAAGCATCATTTATTTTAAAATAAAGGTTCAGTTTTTCGGTTTTAAAAACAGGTAAATAATTCGGGTGATATAATCCGGATTTATTATTTTAAATAAAAAAAATAAATTGAACAGAAAGTCATGAAAAAAATTCCTTTTTACCTGCTCCTGCTCCTCCCCTGCTTTGCTTTTAATCAGAATTACAATTCGACGATGATTAAAAAGCTTGAAGAAAATTATAGTCTGAAATTTCAGAAAATAAAAAATCAAAATGCAAAACCAGGGCAAAAGGCCTTTGACACCGTATATTTTTTCAGAAAAAAAACTTTAAAACATTTGCTAAGGGATGAGAAAACAGATGTTCCTCTTATGGTGAATAACACTGTGGATAGTGAAAAATTAAATACATTTCTGAAATTCAGGAACGAAGAAACAAGAAATTTAAAAGATTCGATTTACAATTATGAGTACGTGCAAAACCCACAGGACACATCAAATGCATCAATAATTTTTGCTCCGTACATCAAGGCAGGATACGTTACAAACAAGGAATATCGTGAATTTGAAATCTACGTTAAGGATAGTATTTTAAGACGAGCACTGGGCGAAATGATGGGAGGTTTTTTAATTACAGAAACAAGATCCGGCGTTCCAATAAATCCTCCATTAATAAACTGGAAAAAGAAAATAGAATGGAAAAGATTTTACAGGAATGATGAAATTACTGTAATTTTCAATCAATATTACCCGGATTATGAACGTTTTTATAGAAGAAAAGAACCCGACCCAAGAAAATGGAAGTATGTTTATGATGAAGGTTTGAAAAAAATAGCTACGAATATTGCACCTGACACTATTGGCTGGGTAAGGCAGGATGACTATTTTCAGGGTAATAATGTTAAAGATGCTGTTTGTTCATTTTATCACTGGCATCCGTTCTTCAATAATTTTCCTGTTGAAGGATTAAACACTGAAAAGATCAAAGCTTACCTTGCATGGAAGACAAAATTCCAACAAAAGATCTTTGACAAAAAAGGATTTCCTTTAAGAGTTGTGTATTGTTTGCCGACTCCTGCTGAATTGAGTATTGCCGATTCGCCTGCCGATACACTTGTATTGCCATCAACAAATTTAGCAGGAAATATCATAAAGATCACCAACAGGCAATACAGAGAATTTATGATGTGGGTGAGGGATTCCATTATACGGCGTATCCTTGGTCAGGTTTTTGAAAAATATCTGATAACAGAAAACAATGATGGGGAAACTTTCGATCCTCCATTTGTAGATTGGAAGATACCGATAGATTTTACAGATACTTTAAATACAAATAACATTGAGAAATTATTTTTGCCGGATGAAAGGTCACTAATGAGCAAACGATTTGATTACAGCAGACTGCACTATGAATTTTATTATACCGATTTTAAACTTGCCGATTCGCTCTACAAATTTTGCACCTATTACACTGACAGGTCGGTTTCAATTGTGAAATACATGACAAGCGTTACCCCTGATACAGCAGCATGGATAAAAAAATATAGCGCAACCGCGAACAGGAAAATTCTTTTTGGCGACCAACAGTTTGATGATTCTTTGGTAGCAGGTATCGACTATCCACAGGCTTTTGCTTATTATCAATGGAGAATTTTTCATGTCAATAAATTTTCATTAAAAGAAAATCCTTTACTAAACAGTGTTATTCCAAATGAAACGGAGTGGGATAAATACTATTCTATCACAGACCGGGTAAGCTACGAGTCCCCATATATTTTCAAATGGCCTTACAATTCTAATTATGACAATGGAGAAGAGATTACAACACATTGTGATTACAGGTTCAGGTATGTTGTAAAATTTTTCCCGAAGGATTAGGACTGTGGTGTCAATTGTTGAATTGTTGATTGTTTAATTGTTTAACTGTTCAATTGTTTAATTGTCTAAAAGGCTAAGTGATTTACTCAAAGAAAGATTTTACTTTGAAAAATGGCACCTGCATACAATGAGAGTTTATCCATCCTGTAATTTTTTTTAATGATTAGTGATCAAAGACCATTATTGACCATCAATGACCTAATGACCATCAATGACCCAATGACTATTGACTACTGACCATTGACTTTAGTTAACAATTTACTTTAGGGTTGTTAATATCTTCTTAGCAGAATTACCGTGGATATTGGGTTTTAGAGTAATTTTGTGTAAAATTTAGAATGATGGCCGGAAATTATAATGAAGATAGTATAAAATCACTGTCCTGGAACGAGCACATAAGGCTAAGACCGGGGATGTATATTGGCAAACTTGGCGATGGGGCTTCGCACGATGATGGTATTTATGTGCTGACAAAGGAAATCCTGGACAATGCGGTGGATGAATTTATCATGGGTTTCGGAAAAAAAATTGAGATCACTATCAAAGATCAAAAAGTGTCAGTGAGAGACTATGGACGGGGCATTCCGCTTGGCAAGGTGGTGGACTGCGTTTCGAAGATCAACACGGGAGCCAAATACGATTCGGAAGTGTTTAAGAAAACTGTTGGGTTGAACGGTGTGGGATCGAAAGCTGTGAACGCTCTTTCGTCGCATTTCCTTTGCCAGTCAGTGAGAGAAGGGAAAACAAGATATGCTGAGTTTGCCGATGGTGAACTGATAAAAGAAAGCAAAGAAGAAAAAATTGATGCAAGAAACGGGACGTTGGTGAATTTTATTCCTGATGAAAAAATATTCGGAAACTATCACTTCATCACTGAATACATTGAAAACCTGCTGTGGAATTATGCCTTTCTGAACACGGGTCTTTCGATCTATTTCAACGGACAAAGATATTATGCTGAGAATGGCCTGCTGGACCTGCTGACAAAATACATCAACGGTACCGAGCTGGTTTATCCAATCATTCACATTAATGAAAATGATTTTGAATTTGCACTTACACACAGCCATAACCAGTACGGTGAGGATTATTATTCATTTGTGAATGGTACGCACACCACACAGGGAGGCACTCACCAGGGCGCATTCCGCGAGGCTGTGGTGAAGACGATACGGGAATTTTACAAGAAAGATTTTGAGGCAAGCGACATCCGTTCATCCATTGTTGCCGCTATCAGCATAAAGATACAGGAGCCGGTGTTTGAATCGCAGACCAAAACTAAACTGGGTTCGCAGCACACAGAACCAAACGGGCCTACAGTGAGGAACTACATCAACGACATTGTAAAAAAACATCTTGATGATTACCTGCACAAAAATCCTGAGACTTCGGAAGCGTTGCTGAGAAAAATACTGCAATCGGAAAAAGAAAGAAAGGACCTTGCAAGCATAAAAAAGATCGCCAAGGAAAGCGTGAAAAAAGCAAGCCTGTACAACAAAAAACTGAGAGATTGCAGGCTTCATTACAACTCAAATGATGAAAGAAAATTAGAAACCACACTGTTTATCACCGAGGGAGATTCGGCAAGCGGATCCATCACAAAATCGCGTGATGTCAACACACAGGCTGTGTTCAGCCTGAAGGGAAAACCGCTGAACAGTTATGGCATGAGCAAAAAAGTGGTTTATGAAAACGAAGAATTCAACCTGCTGCAGTCGGCACTGAATATTGAAGAAGACCTGGAAAACCTGCGCTACAACAATATTGTGATCGCCACTGATGCTGATGTTGACGGCATGCACATACGCTTATTGCTGATCACATTTTTCCTGCAGTTCTTCCCCGACCTTGTAAGATACGGACACCTGTACATATTGCAAACACCACTGTTCCGCGTAAGGAATAAATCAAAAACGATGTACTGTTATTCGGACGAAGAGAAACAGGAAGCGATGAGAGAACTCGGTGCAAAACCGGAGATCACCCGGTTTAAAGGTCTCGGAGAAATCTCGCCAGATGAGTTCAAACATTTTATCGGAAGGTCCATGAGGCTGGATCCAGTGATTCTGAAAAGCACTGCCAACATCGGTGAGATGCTGACATTCTATATGGGCAAAAACACACCGGAAAGACAAAACTTCATAATTGACAACCTGCGGGTGGAATTGGATTTTGTAGAAAATTAATTTTTCGCCGATATTGCTATTCTTCTTATCTTGCCCCGGTTTTAGAATTATTTTATGGCAAAGGTTCAAAAAAATAAAAGCATTCCGATAAAGGCGAAACCCGTCGTTCCTCCAAAGAAACCACGCAGGAGGATAGATTGGATGACAGCTACGATCGTTGTTTTATGCTTCGTTCTGTATGGGAACACCATTCCGAACCGCTACTCGATGGATGATGAGTTTGTGGCTTATAACAACAAGAGGATTGAAGGCGGCATAAAGGAAATTCCCGGAATATGGGCATCATCGTATGCGGAAGGTAAAATGACCTATGAATACCGTCCTGTTGTAAAGACGACTTTCGCTATAGAATACCAGATCTTTAATGGCAATCCGCATGTGAGCCATTTTTTCAACATTCTGCTTTATGCTGTCATTTGCCTGTTATTGTTCCATCTTTTGAAAAAAATATTCAGAGATACCAATCCATTATTTCTATTCGTAACGGTCATTGTTTTTCTTGCGCACCCCATACACACGGAGGTTGTGAGCAGCCTGAAGAACAGGGATGAATTGCTCAGTTTTTTGGGATGCCTCATAACACTGCATTTCCTCATCAAATACGTGGATACTTCGAAAATAAAATTCGTCGTGTTTAGCTTCATTTCTTTTCTGCTTTCCTATTGGTCAAAGGAAAGTGCGTTGGTTTTTCTTGCCATCTATCCTTTGATCCTTTATTATTATTCAGGTCCGCAGATAAAAAAACTTATGATCGTTATTGTGACAATTTTTGTTGTTGTAATCATCGCAAGGTATATTCCCAAGCTGTATCTTCCAAAACCCGAGAGGGAGGTTTTTCTGTTTGAAAATCCATTGTTCTTCAAAAGAGGGTTGTTCCTGAAACTCGGAACAGGAATGATCACACTTCTGTTCTACCTGAAATTATTTTTATACCCGCATCCGCTGTTGTTTTATTATGGTTACGATCAGATACCGGTGGTGGGGCTTGGCAATGCTGTGGCTATAATTTCGCTGCTCATTCATTTGGGATTATTCGCTTTTGCCATCTGGAAAATAAAAGAAAAACACATACTCTCGTTTGCCATTTTGTATTACCTGATATGTTTGTCCATGTTTGCAAATATTGTCAAACCTGCAATGGGAATCGTAGCGGAAAGGTATGCATTTTCGGCAACCCTGGGTTTCTCTATGTTTGTTGCATTTATGATATTCCTGTTGTTTAAGAAAAAAACAAATGCACCATTGATCTCAGTGAGCGACAGGACAAAAATCCTTGCTGTTCTTGTTGTGCTTTTAATTCCCTATTCTGCAAAAACGATAACGAGAAATACAGACTGGAAATCGCAGATATCCCTTTACAGAAATGATATAAAGTATCTGGACAAATCAGCAAAAGCGAATGCTTTGTTTGCGGGACAACTGCTCAGCATTATGAACAAATCATTGTTTAATGGACAGGTTCCTCCAGACCTGAAAGAGAAAGTGGATTCGATCATAAAATATTATAAGCGTTCAGTCGAAATCTATCCTGATTATTATTCATCCATAAACAACATCGGATCGGTTTATTTCACGGTGATGAAGGATTACAACAAGGCCATACCTTATTTTTTACAGTCTATAAAGATCAACCCGAAATACACAGAGGCTTATTTCAACCTTGCATATTCCACACAGATGCAGGGAAACATTACGGACGCTATATGGTATTACAGAAAATCCATTGCGCTGAAGCCTGACTATTCAAGGGCGCTGAGCAACCTTGCCAATCTTTATTATGACAGCAAGGGAGAGACAGACTCGGCCATGGCTATCAACAAAAGGATCATGAAAATTGATTCAACATCCGACCTGCCTTATGTGAATATTGCAAATTATTATCTGAAAAGTAAGGACACCGTCAATGCGGTGGCGTATATGGAGAAGGCTGTGAAAAAATTTCCATTGAATTATAAGCTCTGTCAGAACCTGGCTAAATATTTTGCGAATAAAGATGTGGCCAAATCAGAGCGCTATAGCGATATGGCAGTTAAAGCAAGAAAAAAAGTTATGGATGCGAAATAACCAAATCAGCTAATGAGTTGAAAAAATTACTATCAATAAATCATGAATAATTGTTCAGAAAACATCCTCCTGTTAAACGTTTTTGATGCGTTTTGCGAATTAATGAAGTAAGTCATGGAAGTTACAAGGGTATTTGATCTCCTCGGTTATATCAAGGAAAAGTACAATAAGGACATTTGTCTGGCAGGCAAAAAAAGCGGCAAATGGATCACTTATTCTATTGATAAATATCGTGAATTAACTGACAATGTCAGCCAGGGTTTGCTGAACACGGGCATTGTCAAAGGGGATAAAATTGCAACATTTTCGAACAATCGTCCCGAATGGAACATTGTTGACCTTGCGATCATGCAGGTGGGCGCTGTGCATGTTCCGATCTATCCAAATATCAATGACGATGAACTGACATACATATTGAATGAAACGGAATCGAAAGTAATTTTCGCAGCAAACAATTTTTTATTCAGCAAAATCAATTCATTGTTGCCGGTCTTAAAAAGCCTGAAAAAAGTTTACACTTTCGATAATGTTGCGGACAGTATGAACTGGCAGGAATTGATAACAACTGGGCAATCCAACGAAGATCATAGCAGGCTTGATACCCAGAAAAATTCAATATTGCCTGATGATCTTGCAACAATAATCTACACGTCGGGCACCACAGGAACTCCCAAGGGAGTGATGCTTTCGCATAAAAACCTTGTCTCGAATTTCATTGCCGCATCCAAAACCATGAACCTCGATTCATCACACATCACGCTAAGTTATCTTCCTTTGTGTCACGTGTATGAAAGGATGCTTAATTACAAATATCAATATCTTGGAATTTCCGTTTACTACGCTGAAAGTCTTGCAGGCATTATCAATAATTTCAGGGAAGTGAAACCTACAGTGCTTACTTCGGTGCCATTGCTGCTTGAAAAAATATACAGCAACATAGTTGAAAAAGGCAATGAGTTAAAAGGGATAAAGAAAATGCTTTTTGACTGGTCGCTCAAAGTCGCTTTGAAATACGACCTCAGTCAGAATCATACTTATGGTTACAGTTTGAAATTAAAAATGGCGGACGTTGTTTTCAAAAAATGGCGTGAAGCATTGGGTGGCAGACTTGGCATGATCATCTGTGGTGGCGCTGCATTGCAGACAGGAATTCTGAAATCATTCTGGGCTGCCGGCATTCCTGTTTATGAAGGTTACGGACTGACAGAATTATCGCCTTTGGTTGCAAATAATAATTTTGGCAAATTTAAAAAGCTGGGCACTGTTGGGAAAATACTGGATGGTGTCCGTGTAAAAATTGCCGATGATGGAGAAATACTTTGTAAAGGACCGAATGTTATGTCAGGGTATTATAAAAAGCCTGAACTCACGGCAGAAACAATTGACAGCGAAGGATGGCTTCACACAGGCGATCTGGGCGTTATTGAAGATAATATTTTCCTAAGGCTTACAGGAAGGAAAAAAGATATTTTCAAAACTTCAGCAGGTGTTTATGTTATTCCAGAAAAGATAGAAGATGCAATCAGACAATCACCACTGATCAGTATGGTGATGGTTACGGGAGCCAACCAAAGTTATCTATCTGCATTGATAGTCCCGAATTTCGAAACCCTCAGCAACTGGTGCATGCTGAACAGAATTGCCTACTCCTCCCCTGCTGATATTGTAAATATTCCAAAGGTTGTTGAAAGGTTCAAAACCCTGCTGGATGAATATAACCAGAATGCCCGGGAAACAGAGCAGATACTTAAATTCCGTTTGCTGGATAAAGAATGGACCATTGAAAGCGGCGAACTGACGCCAAAAATGAGCATGCGGAGAAATGTGATCAGCGGAAATTACAGGAAAATTATTGACGAATTCTATAAGTAGAAACCTTTCCGATCCTATCTTTTTCCGAAAGGAGCAATTAACCCAAATCCAATGTAAGATTAATCAGGATTTAATTATCCTGCCTTTGCATGCTCCTAATTTTGTTGTCTTCATAAAACTTTTGACACGTGAAAACATTTTACAAAATCATAGCTTTGCTTGTACTCATAATTACCTTCAACAATGCCGGAGCGCAGGGCACACAAACATTCAACCTTACAACTTTTGCAAGCGGAATTCAACACCCTGTATGCATTGCCAATGCCGGTGACAGTCGCTTGTTCGTGATAGACCAGGCGGGTTACATTGACATTGTTGATTCTCTCGGAAACGTAAACCCACAACCATTTTTCGATATTCATGGAAGGGTGAAATACGCAGGTGAAGAGGGTTTGCTCGGCATCGCATTCCATCCACAGTATGCAACGAACGGATATTTTTATGTGAATTATGTTGGCATTGGCGATAGCACGCATATCTCAAGGTTTAAAGTAAAAACGGGAAATCCCAACGAAGCAGATACGCTAAGTGAATTTAAACTGATGACCATTTCGCAGCCATTCACAAACCACAAAGGAGGCAATTTATGTTTCGGTCCTGACGGCTATCTTTATATCGGGCTTGGTGATGGTGGCGGCGGAAATGCAGGAGATCCCGGTAACCGTGCACAAAACCTCATGGATTACCATGGCAAGATGCTTCGCATTGATGTGAACAATGGAACCCCTTATGCTATCCCGGCAACAAATCCTTATTCCAGCAGCCTGAGTGTATATAATGAAATCTGGGCTTCAGGATTGCGTAACCCATGGCGTTTCAGCTTTGACAAATTAACCGGAGATTTGTGGATAGGCGACGTCGGACAGAGCACTTCAGAAGAGTTAGACTTGCAGCCGGCAAGCAGCATCGGTGGGGAAAACTATGGATGGAGATGCTACGAAGGAAACCTGTTGTATAATGATACAGGATGCGTCTCGGCCAATTCCTATACCTTCCCGATTTTCACCTATCCTCATAATCCGGAGTGTGCAGTGATTGGTGGATATGTTTACCGTGGAGCTACTACTTCTCCGTATTATGGATATTACTTTTTTGCTGATTATTGTTCCGACAGAATCTGGGCATTGCACAAAGTTTCCGGAAGCTGGGTGGAAGATACAATTGGAATTTTTCCGGGCAATAATTTTAGCACATTCGGGTTGGATAACAAGGGTCAGTTATACATTGCAGGGCTTGCAAGCGGCAATATCTACCGGGTTCTATCGAACATCACCGGCATAGCTGAAGTTGATAATTCATCAGAAATTAAAGTGGTCCAGAATCCATTTTCGGATAACATTATTGTGAAAACAGGACGAACTGATCAGCCAGTTATTCAAATTTCCTTGTGTGATATCAAAGGTGTGATCATTTACAATGCCACCACAGAAGAGGAAAATTACGAGTTTGACACCTCTGCATTGCCTGCCGGTACTTACTTATTAAAGGTTACTATCGCCGGAAAGCAGACGACACTAAAACTTGTAAAAGCAAAGTGAGATCAGGGCGGGAACGATGCAGTCATCAGTTATTTCAAAAAAATAAATTAACCGTTCATTAAAAAGTATAAAATTACTCCTGGAATTTTTATTGGGACATTTGTCAAATTTTCAATAATTAATTAAACAGGGAG
>CAISZK010000240.1 GCA_903889915.1 uncultured Bacteroidota bacterium | reverse complement strand
AGCGACAACGGCGACAAAACCAAGCCCTGAAATGCGCAGCGTGTTTGACACCTTATCCAGTCTCACATCATACACTTCATTTGGAATAGAAGGGATGGAAGGCAGCGCAGTAAATGCAGTACCGTTGAAAGTGTACACATGCACAAGCATATTGCCGCCAACGTAAACCTGGTTACAATCATCAACGGCAATGCCCTCATGCGTTCTGCTCTGCCCACCTGCATATACTGCATTTACCAGCGCTGATGCCAGCAGTGTGCCGTTGGTTTTGTTCCAGGCTTCGAGCGTTCGTCCGTCATAACTGAAAAGGTAATTGTTGTTCAAAGCAAGCGCATTTGAACGTGTGCTGACATTTGAAGGAATAAAGCCCGGTATGCCTGAGTTGGTGGTTTCATAATAATTATATCCTGTGGAAACATCGAATGCCGGACCCGGATTGTAGCCATTTGAAATAAGGCTTTTCATGATGTGGTTGGCGCTCGGACTTGACTGCGACGACATCAGTGCATAGAAATCGCCATTGTAATCCATCTCCACAGATGCAATGTCATTGCGGGGCGTTGTGTTGTAATTGAAATTTTTTATGGTACTCCCTGAAAGATTGGTGTCGGCAATCAACTGCAGGTTATTGGGCAATTGAGTCCCGCCTCCGAAGCCCGCCAACTGCCCGGTGCAGCGGTTGTAGAACATCACCCATATCTCTTCGTTGCCCGGAAAATTAGGGGTGGTATAAAAAAGTGTTCCATTGCTTTCAATTTTCATTACCCTGGGACCTGTAAGATTGGCAGCCTCTCCGATAAAAACTGTTCCTGAATTCGGAAGCAGACAAAATTTGGAATAGCATGACCATCCGGGGCACCAGCCGGTGGGATACGTAAAGCCCCACAGGAAATTTCCGGCAGCATCGTATTTGGCGAGTTTAAAAAGATAGGTTCCTCCCGAAACATAAGTGTTTCCGTGGTCATCATAAGCTACGTCGTAGGCGGCGTCATCATTCAAAAGATAAGCAGGTGTTATAGTCCACGGGTCAATGATGATCGTTTGTTGGTTGTGGTTTGTTGTTTGTGGTTGGGTGAAGGCAAAGGAAACGGTGTTGTCATTCAACACAAAATTTGATTGAATAGAATCGCCGGATTTGGTGATGTAGCTGTGTGGGGCATGATCAGTGATATATCCTGCCGGTGTTTTGATGATGATGTTACCTGAAAGATCAATTTTCAACTTATCCACATCACCTGAATAAACCATTTTTATCCTGCTGATATCAGCGCCGGGATGAACAATAATGCTGTATTTAATTCCGCAGTGCTGCCGGTTGCTGAGCGAAGCCGAAGCAACCGGAGCAGGGATGATATATTCCACATCAATTCCGGGATAAAGATTTTTATAAACCAATTTTTCAAAACCTTTGGCTTTGATGTTTTCAAAACCTTCTTCACCAAAAGTGAAATAACCCTGTGCCTGATCCTGCGCTTCTATGGTTGTGCTGTCGTTGCAGCCCTGCCATGTCATTGTGATGTAGTAAAACTTTGAAACGTTTTTTATCTCTCTGGTGGGTTTACGCTCACGTTTTTCACGTTCTTCTTCTGTGAGATTTTCTGATTTGCGAAGTTTAAAGATGATGCCTTTTTGAGTAAAGAAAATTTTATCATCTGCATTCAATGCAAATTTGATGGGCACATCAGAAGCAGCCCATTTGTCAAACTGCCCGAGGTTTTCGATGAATGCTTTGGTTTCAAAAGGGTCGGCAGCGCTCCACAACTTAACCCTGCTGCCGGTTTGCGCAACAACGTTGAGTTGAAAAACAAGAATGAATAAAATGAAAGAAGACAGTATTATTTTTTTCATAAATCCAACATCTAACAACAACTAACAACTAACAACTAACAACTAACAACTAACAACTAACAACTAACAACTAACAACTAACATCCTTCCCTTACTTACAATTTTTAAAAATCAAATCCTTCACACTCTTATCACCACTGTTAAGCGCAATTTTGAGATCTTCGCAGGCTTTCACTTTATCGCCGTTGAGCAGGTATAATTCACCACGCTTCTTGTAAATGTCGAATTGCCCGTTTGATTTGTCAAAAACATAAGTCAGGTCCTCTATGGCTTTCTCATAGTTTTTAAGTTCCTTGTAGGCATCGCTCCTGTTATAGCATGCTTCCAGATAATAAGGATCAATTTCCAGCGCCTTTGTATAATCAGCAACGGCTTTGTCAAACTTGTTCAGATATCCGTACATTACGCCGCGGTTATAATAAGCAATGGTATCCTTCGGGTAGATCTCAATTATTTTGTCCAGGTCAGCGATAGCTTCAGTGTATTTTTTCAGATAGGAATAAGAATAGTACCTGTCGGAATAAGCATTCGTATCCTTTGGATTCTTCAGTATTTTCTTTGTGCTTTTATCAACAAGGCTTGTGAAATAGGGGATGCAATATTTCTTTTTGTACTTCAAGGATGTTGAGTCGCCAAGCGAAACGGCAAGGTCCCAATCATAACAGGCATCTTCAACACGGTCTATGTTGTAATAAACCGACCCCCTGAACCTGTAAGGATCGGGCATCTGAGGCGCTAATTTAATTGCCATGGAGTAGTTGTAAACGGCGGCTTTAAATTCATGATCCGTGGCAAGGATGTTCCCGGCGCCAATATAGGCGAGATAGTACTTTGCATCTTTTTTGATCAGCGCAGAATAATCTGCAAGAGCTTCACTGTTTTTGCCTAGATAATAATAGGTGACAGCGCGGTTATAGAGCACATCGTGTTTGGATGTGTCAAGTTCAATGGCCCGTGTGAAATAGATGATTGCCTGGTTGTAGTTTTTGGTATTTGCCTTGGCAAGGCCCATGTAAAAGAAAGCATTTGCATTGAGGGTGTCCTTATTGATTGCTCTCAAAAGCAAAGAAACTGCTTCGTCAAACCTGCCTGATTTCATGATTGAATAAGCGCTGTCGGACAATTGACGTGATGTTTGAGAGTTCCCTGCCAGTACAGAGATCATAAGGCAAAGGATCAGGATAATTTTTTTCATAAATTCAAAACAGAAAAGTTCAATGACTCTGCAAAGATAAGATTTATAAAATATTCAAACTGAATTTGAGTTCATCAAAATGTGTCATTCCTTCGTTTTTTAAACTATTCAGAAATTTAAAAAGCCAATTAACGAGCAATAGAACTGTTGGGTTTTTCACGTTTATTACTGTGGTCATTTATTCGCAAATTAACATTTAACTTGTCCTTAACAAGAAATAAGTTGCTCTGCCTCTGTTTATGCTTACTTTTGTATCCTATAAAAAAGGTAGTATAAATAGTAAATAAAAAATGAGAAAACGATACTCATTTATTCTTGTAACAGCCTTGTTGCCATCAGCTGTATCATTGGCGAAATTCAACAGAAACAGCAGTGGCACTCTTGTATCGTTATTCATCAAATTAAATCTTAAAATAAATCCGGATTCTAAGAGCAATTCTTAAATGACCTGAAATTGTAATAGAATTCAACACAAATCAACTCAATCAATAACAATTAAAATAAAAACAATGAAAAAAATCACAGACTTACTCAAGGTATTTCTTCTAATACCCAAAAGTCGCAAACAAAAGTACAAAACTTTTTTATGACATTGTGAGCTAAAAATAGGATGATATTTTTAAGTTTAGGAGACTTTTGATAGTAGCCGAACACACCACCCCCTT
>CAISZK010000239.1 GCA_903889915.1 uncultured Bacteroidota bacterium | reverse complement strand
AGATCAAGTCAAATACTAATTTCAAAACCCTCGACGATAACCAGAAACTAAGCTTTTACAATGTTACAGTTATTAAAGGAACCAAGAGCCAGGGGGCATTGTTGCCGTCTGCTGTGCCTGAATCAGGGGTGGTCAATACCATAAATACGGAATGTAAAATAGTCGCTTACAACATTTACACAGGAAAACTTTCCAACCCATTCTCCGTTTTAAAGATCGAAGAATATACAAAATCCGATGGGCAGAAAACAGGAGGAATTTCAGGGAAAGCATTTATTGAAGGCTCTTCTTTCCATATTCCAAACTTAAAATTCGAAACGGACATATTGCTTAACCTTGTTAAAAAAGATGGCAGTCTTACCAATACATATCATCCGCTCAATTCTGACGGTTCAGCAATAGCTGAAAACACGAAAGGTTTCCGGTTAAACAGCATCAGCAATACCGCATTGAAATTCAAATTCCATGATTTTGATTGTAGCAGCAATGTACTTACTACGTACCTGAACAAGGACACCATTTTTCTTCAAACAACATTGCACACAACCTTTGACAAGATCAAACCTGCCGACTGGAATCTCAATTTAGGAAAACTGGCCATAACGACCACATATGCATCAACGTTTTCGGGCACCAAACTCGATTCACTGAAAATGGAGAAATGGGCTATTGCCTCTGATAGCTGGGGCCTCGATGATTATGGCTTTCATATTAGCAAGGGTAAATTAAATATGAGTGGATTAATTGTCCCATTTACAGGAATGAAAGTTGAGCCAAAGACTGTTAAAAATGCTGTTTTCGAGCTACAATCGATGAAACTGCTCGGTATCGTTGACCTTAATTTATCACCTGCTGCAGTGGGATTTTTGAATTATGACAAAACCGCCGGAATTGACTCATGGGAAATGCGCATTACAAGCAGTACTGGAATTTGCGCGACCATCAATACAGGACTACCGGCAATTGCAACCACTGATGTAATTCAGTTCGAGCTTATCTCATTATACAGCAACAATCAACAAAATTATTACGGACTTTCAAAGAATACACCCAAACTAAGAATACAGAATGTTCTTGATTTTTCCCCGGGCCAATTCTTTGTAGGCCCGGATTATATTACAGTTCAGGGTGAATTCAACCTGGGCATACCAAACTGTAAAAATGATGTGAATCAGAAAGATGAATTTTCAAGTGAACTGCAATACAAGAAAAGTGGTAGAAAATTGGTTTTTAGCCATAAGAAATTTTCTTTCGGCTTTTTTGCAAGGGGAGTAACCCACAATTTTCCGGAAACGGAAGAACAGAGCCTTACTTACAACAGTTTTATTGCTCACGGTACTGTTAAGGAAGATCCTTTGTTCACCTTTAAAACAAGGCTGCTCAAAAGTGACACGAAAACCGATGTTGTTGTTGATCCCACCGGTCAGTCATGGAATTTCTCGGGAGGGAAATCTATGAAAAATATTACCGGAAGTATGGAAGTCATCAACAGCAACACCGACTGGACACAATTCAAATATGAAGGAGATGTCACAGAAAGCACATTTAACGGGGCAAAAGGTCGTATGAAATTTACTGTACTGGGCAACATACAGGTGGATGATGCCGACATTAGCCTCACCGCAATTCCAACACCATTCGGATTAGGCGGATTGACTTACGACTTTGCTCAAAAAGCTCTGATTGGAACTGTTCATATAGATAATAAATTTGGTACTGCCAGTATTTCAGGTGATGCTCAGGTTCGTTTCGATAGCAAGGGATGGTTCTTTTTGGGAGGTGGCACTTTAACAATGCCAGGACCAATTTCCTCTCTGCAGGCAGGGATTTTATTTGCCGATTACGATGCTAGTAAATCTAATGCTATACAATCCCAATTCACCCAATATACTTACAATGGTAAAATGCCAAATATATTTACTGATCAGAAAATACAAGGATTCTATTTTTGCGGTTCAGCAAGTCTTCCCTGGCCTCTTCTTCCTCCAAACATTGATCTGAATCTTGTAGTGGCGCATGAATATTGGATTACGGCTTATGGAGGCAATATTGGCTTCGGGGCCAACTTTGCCGATAGTGGAAAAAAATTCGAGGTAGATGAGAAAGTTTTTGTCTCATTAAAAATGGGAGTTGATATTGACCTTTTTGTTTATGGCTATGGAGGAAACGCTTTTGGTGAAGGCTATGCATTTGCAAGCGGAGATTATGATATTTCTTCAGGAAATTACAGCCTGACAGGAGGCGGTGGTATTATTTTCGGCGGGAATGTTCATATATGGACACTTGCCTGTTTACACAAATGTGATTTGATCAATGTGGATCTATCGAAAAATTACGAAATAAGCTGCACAATTGCCAAGCCAGGTGGAATCAACTTTGCAATCGGTGAGAAAAAAAAAATAAAATATTTTTAAACTTAAAATGAATCAAAATATGAAACTCAAATTTTTTGTTTTTTTCCTGATACTTCTTAGTTGCAACATATCTTTTTCTCAGAATAGGTCATCAGTAATATTTGCAAAACTAGTGTATGATAAAAAGGAAATAAACGGTGACCATGTTACCATTTCATGGAAATTTCTGAAAGGAAAATATCCTTCGAAATACAAAGTTTATAAGAAGGGACTGAAGGATAAATCATTTAGCCAGATTCTGCCTAAGCAATATTATACCATGAATAAAAATGTGCCCAGATATATTTTCATTGATTCAATACTGAATGGTGAAAAATATGCCCGTTATTATATGACCCCCTTGGATAGTTTGGGAAAAGCAGGCACAAATACCGATACTATTACAGTATCCTTGTTTGATATGAGAACTATTACAATTCCGGAAAAGATTAAAACGGAAGTTATCAAGAAAAATGGAAGCGTTAAATTAAACTGGCATGTGCCTTCCAAAGAAATGGTAAATCGCGTGGCAATCTACAGAAGCATTTATTATGATTCGCTTTATACAAAGATTGCTGATTTACCCGTGGCGGACACCACCTACATTGATACAAAGGTCAAGTCGATGGAGCGGTACTATTATTATCTCACATCACAAGGAGTTCTTGGAGAATCATCCTATCCAAGTATTAAAGTATTTGCCATTCCCAATGACACGCTGAGGCCCGACCGACCCTTGGGTTTCAGATGCCAGCCATTCAACAAAGGAGTTAAACTTTTCTGGAATTCAGACGACAATTTTGTGAGAGGATACTACATTTACAGGGGCAAAGGAAAAGGGTTGCCAATGGAAATGATATCAGGATACCTTGAGAAATCTGACTCTGCCACCGTTTATATTGACAGCAGCAACGCCATTACAGGAAACAAAACTTACACTTACGCCGTGCAGGCCGAAAGCTACAGTTACATCAAAAGTAAGTTTTCGGATACATTGCTTGTCAGGCCCGGCAAGCCAACAATGCCACAACAACCATTTGACATTACAACTTATGCAGGCGATAGCACCATCAAAGTCAGATGGAAAGATATGACAAAACTCGAAGACAATATTCTTGGCTATAATGTTTACAGGAGGATAGCTGAGACCAGTGATAAATTGCTTTGTATTACTTCAAAACCTGTTAGCGCTTCAAAAAATTATTTTGTTGATGCAACAGCGAAAAAAGGCGTCACCTACGAATATGTTGTTGAAAGTATTGATATATTTAAAGGTAAAAGCAAAATGAGCGAGATTGCCACAGGAATAATTGAAGCAGTGATATCGGTTTCGCCAAAGGGATTAAAATATTATCCTTCAGCAAAAGGAATAACACTTGAATGGAACGAGGTACTAAGCCAGTCAATAGCCGGATATAAAATATACCAGTACCTGGAAAACGAAACTCCTAAACTTATTGCTACTGTTGACAAGGTAAACAATACTTACGAAATAACTACTTTGACAAAGGGCAAACTGAATTTCTTTTATGTTACTGCTTATTCCAAAGAAGGGAAGGAAAGTGTGGCAAGCTCAGTTGTGACTTATATGAAATAGAGGATTGCTTATATTATAAACAGCGGGTTGCTGGTTTTGATATGATACAGATTCGCTTTTCAATCGGAAAAACAACATAAAGAATTAAAAGAAATAAAAGCATTGTATGTAATATAATAAATGCAATAATTAAAAAACAATTGCATTTCTCTATCATTATAAATAATGAGAAAAAACAACTCAAAGCAATTCATGAATGACCTATTCAACCCCCAAGGCCGAACAAGACGAAGAGATTATTTCATAATCAATCTCATTTGCACCATCATCTATGTTCCGATTTATTTTAGCGTTGAGTATTTAAATCATAGTTTTGGCGATTTGCTTTTCCTGTGTATTTTCCTGTTTTTCTTTTTCCCTTTTATAATCATCGTCACAATAAAGCGTTTTCACGATATTGGATATTCAGGATGGGCAACACTTTTAATGTTCGTTCCAATTTTAAATATCGGAGGCGGATTTCTCCTCTTATTTAAAGACGGAACAATCGGGACAAACAAATATGGAAACGATCCGAAAAGAAGAATTCCAAAAGGATACGTTATTGATGACGAAATTAAAGAGGATCATTCAAAAGAAATTAAACAGGAAAAAATCTGCACAAATTGCGGAGTGGCCAATAAAATCACACTAAGGTATTGCATGGTTTGTGGGTACGAACTTCCAAAAAATGAAATTATGCAGGGGAGGAAAGAATAAACGAGATTACAAAAGTTTTTGAAACTTTTGTAATCTGGCAGCTACTGAAATCCATGCCACTGATATTGATCATTTATGAAATTATTTGCCAATTACAATTTTACAAAAACTGATTATAAGGGATTTTGGCTGACAATTTTCTTTTATGTTTTTATCATTGGGATCAACATAGGAATTTCTGAATTAATTCAGGGAGCTGTTTGCTCAAGCATATTTCCGATTTTATTTGTAATTTTTTTTACCATAGTTACTGGATTGATAACCTTAATCTGGTTTGTAATTATAATTTACATGACTATTAGAAAGGACAAAAATTACATCCTGCAACTCCTGGTCCATTTGGTTTTTTGGACAGGATTTTTATTAATTTTAATTTTTAGATAATAGTATCAAAATAACAACAAGAAACAGAAAATGTATTGTAGCAGCTACTATTTGAGAAGGGGATGGACAGAAAGGATGATGTTTGTTTTATCAAAACGCTGTCAGGTTGAAGAAACGCTGACAGGTTTGAAATAGCTTAAACCTGCCAGCGTTTGCAGAACCTGGCAGCGTTTAAAAAATATGACATTCAAATTAACCCTGTATAAAAGTTGAAGTGCCGGCTAATAACGAGAAGCAAATAAAAACAGACAGATTTTTTTTATTATTGGAAACACAAAAATTGCCACAATTGAAGAAAACTATTGCAATTTTCTATTCGTTATCAAAATTGAAATAAAAGCCACTCAAAGCAATTCATGAATAACCTATTCAACCCCCAAGGCCGAACAAGGCGATGAGACTATTTTATAATTAATCTCATTTGCATCATCATCTATGTTCCGATTTTTAATAGCGTTGAGTATTTAAATCATGGTTTGCGTGATTTTATATTCTTGTGTATCTTTGCATTTTTGTTTTTCAATCATAGATCTTATACTTTAAACTTCCTTAAAACTTTTTAAACAGAACGACATGCTGAAGAGATTATTTTTCGTTTTAGTGTTTTTTATTTTAATCCACTTCTCCTTCGGGCAGGTAGCTTATTGCGGATTTGATTTAATAAGAAAATCAACTCCGGATTATAAACAAACTGAAGAAAAAGTTAATCAGCAGTTATATCAACAGGCCGTAAACCAGTCAGCTTATAAAACCACAAAGCAAAATGTTCTTTATGTTCCCGTGGTGGTTCATATTATTCATCAATACGGTCCCGAAAACATTGCCGATACCACTGTGGTTGCCGCAATTGATCAGTTGAACATGCGCTTTCAGAATGCCGCTCCTTATTACGACGCTACAGGTCATGATGTTTATATACAATTTTGCCTTGCTTCCATTGACCCGCAAGGAAATGCCACCACCGGAATAACACGCAATTATTCCAATCTTACGGATTTGTGGGTTAGCAATGATGTGCAATTGAAAGACCTGAACCGTTGGGATCCTTATTACTATTATAATATCTGGGTAGTGCACAGTATTAGTGGTTTCAATATCTCGGTTTCCGGTTATTCTTCATTACCTTCAAATATGGGAAGCCCCACTGACGGGGTAGTGATAGATTATGGTTCAATAAGAAGTTATGTGCTTACGCATGAAACAGGGCATTACCTGGGACTTTATCATACCTTCGAAAGCGGTTGCACAAATTTTAATTGCCTGCTTGACGGTGATCAGGTATGTGATACACCTCCTGATACATCTTCTTCAGTATGTATGGGCAATTCTTGTTCCACCGACATGAATGATACCAGCGGTTTCAATCCTTTTACTCACGATATGAACGACCTGCCAAATTACATGGATTACACTTCCTGTCCTCTTTCGTTTACACAGGGTCAAGCCGACAGAATGTATAATGCCCTCACAGGTATCCGCACATTGTTATTGCAGTCGGCAGGCTGTGGTTTCACCGGTGGGTCTGCTCCTGTGGCCCATTTAGGTTATGTAATTTCGCCATGCAATGATGGCACTGTCAGCTTTAGCGATTCATTATCTACGAATGTCAATACCGTTAACTGGGACTTTAATAATGATGGGGTTTACGACTCGTATAGCCATAACCCTGTTTATACCTATCCTGCCACGGGTAGTTATGCCGTAAAACTTCGGGTTGCAGGTCCGGGAGGTGCAAATACAGCCACACAAACAATCTTTGTTCAAAAGGCAACTTCAACCTATTACCCAATAGTTACCATTGGAAGTGTTTTCACAAATCACAACGGAGAACTAACCACATGTCCGGGCTATACAAATAATCTTACTTCTGCTCCTGCTGTTTCTTATTTATGGTCCACGGGTGCCACAACACAAAGCATTTCTTTTATTCCGGATTCCACTTATACCATAAACCTCACCATTGTTGACAGCGCAGGTTTAACATGGACAAACCAACTGTGCCACCCTTTAACGGTGAATGTACATCCGCTTCCTCCCACAGCAAATATTTACAGCAATGATCCGCTCACTATCTGCAATGGTGATCATGTTACCATCCATTCGGGTTTGAATGCATACAGCAGCAATACGCTCAACTGGTATCAAAACTCTCAGCCACTTGGCTCGCACGATACTATATTGAATGTTACAGGCTTCAGCAATGGAGTTTATTACCAGCTTATAATTGGGGATACAAACGGATGTTTTAGCTGGAGTAACCTGCTTTACGTAAATTCATATTCACCACCTGTAACACAATCGCTCACTCAAAACGGGACACTTTTATCCACAGGCTGGGGAGGAGGAAATCAATGGTACCTTAACGGAACCGCGATACCCGGTGCAAATGGAATGACTTATAATGTAACTCAGCCGGGATGTTATACTGATGAATGGTTCTTTACTTATGCACCCGCCTGCACAACCATGTCCGACTCAATTTGTTTTATAACTGTGGATATTGATCCGAAAAATAACGATAATGACCTGGTAACTATTTTCCCGGTTCCTTCATCAAATTTGATCACACTGAAAACACATGTTGATTTGCCTGGCTCAAATTACACAATAACCGACCCTTTAGGCAGAGTGCTTTTAACAGGTGAAATTAAATCAGAGACCTCTGTTATCAATATCTCAGATCTTGCAAAAGGAATTTATTTTATAGATGTTGAAATTAATAATGAGCATCTGCAAAGAAAAATATTGAAAGAATAATTGAAGTTTTGATAGAGAAAAATTTACAATAATTTATAAAAACTAATGCGTCATTTTTTTATCAAAACTCTGTCAGGTCAAAAAAGACTCTGACAGGTTTGAAATAGCTTAAACCTGCCAGCGTTTGCAGAACATGGCAGCGTTTAAAAGAAAATAAATTGCTCTTAATTCAGAAAAAAAAAGAAGAAATACGTCAAATTTGCTTTACCTTTGTTACAACGAGAAAAGATAATTGACAAGAACTTTTACTTTACAACAAATAGACAATTCCTAAAAAGTCAATAATAAAAAAAGTGCCGCGTCAGCACTATAATCACTGACAGTATAATCATGAAAACAAAATTACTCATCTATTGCTTACTCAGTTTTTCGGGAGTGTTGATCAGCTTCAATCAAGCAAGGGCAGGTTACATGCCTTTGTTTATGATGCAGTATAGCCCTACAGCCGGATCATCGCTGTATTCCGGCAATCAGATCGGTTTCTCATTTGGTGCAAGCTGTAATACGGGTACAGGAACGGCTACTTCACATATTGTAGGTGGATATATCCGGGTTTACAAATCAGCCAACGACAGCCTTGTTGATTTAATAAATGTTACGGACAGCACTGCCGGCTACTATCAGTATAATTACATCATCACGGCACAATTAGAATGCAATGTGCAATATTACATCATGATTGATCCGGGTTCTTATGCGAATCCGCAATTTACATTTGACTCAATCCGAAATTGCCAGTCACCCAACAATGTGTTTGTTTGGAATTTTACAACAGCGGCCATGCCTGTAGCCATCACTGCCACAAGTCCTGTTTATTTCTGTGGCGGTGGTAATGCGACATTGAGCGCGAATACTTATAATTCTTATCTCTGGTCAGATGGCGAAACATCACAATCAATTGTAGTGCACAATCCGGGCACTTATTTCATCACTGTCACGGATGCCAATGGCTGTCATGCATTCGCATCCCATGCTGTTTCAGGCTTGCCGGCGGATTATGATCCGATCTGTCTTGTTACTGTTGATACACTTTCACAAAACAATCTTATTATCTGGGATAAATCACATCCTTCACCGATAGATAGTTTTATAGTGTATCGTGAAATAACTTCCGACAATTATCAACCCGTGGGTGCTGTTCCTTACAACGGCGCTTTGAGTATGTTTAAAGACACAGTGAGGACCAGATATTTCCCAAACACAGGTGATCCGAATGCCGGCACGTATCGTTATAAACTTCAAATATTGGATACCTGTGGTAACCTCAGTGCATTAAGCCCTTATCACAATACAATTTATATCAGCAATAATGACAACGGAACATTTTCATGGGTGCAACTATACACCATTGAAGGAGCAGGAAATCCTGTAACCAGCTATATTTTGATGAGGGACGATAGCAGCAATGGCAACTGGCATGTCGTTAACAGTGTGGCAGGAACTCAATACACAATTACGGATCCTGCTTACAATGATTTTAAAACAACTGCAAGCTGGCGGGTGGAAACCCAGTGGGGGATCAGTTGTTCGCCAATAATGAAAGTTGGTTCTGTTTTGTCAGGTACATTTAGTACCTCAATTTCCAATATGAATACCAATAGACACCTGGGAATAGCAGAAGTTGCAAACCAGGATATGATATCAATGTATCCCAACCCTTTTTCCTCACAGACAACTTTGCGTACAAATAATTATTTAAAAAACGCAACCCTTACGCTTGATAATTGTTTCGGACAGACAGTGAGACAAATGAAAAACATTTCAGGACAGACAATCACTTTGTATCGCGACAATTTGCCAAGCGGGCTTTATTTCTACCGTTTGACACAGGACAACAAAGTATTTGAAATTGGAAAATTGGTAATTAGTGGCAATTGAAAAAACAACAATAAATGCACAAGTGGATAATCCGAAAATTGAAATAATTGAAATAGTAAGTGGGATTTTCATTCGGTTTTTTTATCAAAACTCTATCAAGTCTGAAAAGACGCTGACAGGTTTGAAATAGCTTGAAACCTGCCAGCGTTTGCAAAACCTGGCAGAGTTTAAAAGAAAATCACCGGTAAATTAATCCCACAATAAAAACTCAAAACGTCAATTATAATCACCAAACATTATTTGAAAAAACGTTGCAGATAATTAAGATTCCTGATAAAACTATCATCCTGCTAACAACAAATATTCTTTAACCGTTTTTTCCTGCCCTTTATCGGGGCTGACAGTAAAGACAAAGATTTCGGGTTTGCTGACATTAAATGTTCATGTAAGTTTGCAGCTCAAATTTTAAAAGAAAAATATGAGCAAAAAATCAAACGCACCCGTTACAAGTGAGGATTTCAACAAAGCGTACAGGGCGCCAATAACATTTTGGGGAGATGTCCGCATTCCCGGGGACTTGAAAGAGATTGTCAAAACCCAAAAACCTGAAACCTCTTTGGAATTGGGTTGCGGACTTGGCAGGTTTTCATTGTTTCTTGCTGACCGGGGAATAAAAGCCACCGCTGTTGACTTTTCATCAGTTGCAATTGAAAAAGCTAAAAAACGGGTTGCCAATGACGAAAGTTGGCCTGCGTTTATGGTTGGTGATGTGACCAATTTGAAAATGATCAACGGTCAGTTTGATGTTTCATTTGATGTTGGATGTTTTCATTGTTTAAATGAAGAAGATCAGCAAAAATATGTGTCAGAAGTGTACAGGTTATTGGCTCCCGGAGGCACACATTTGATATGGGCCATGGATCACTCACCAGGCAACATCATTTTAAACCCGGCTTCCATTGCGGAAGTTTTTGAACCACGTTTTCAATTGGTGAATTCAAAATTCAGCAGGAGAAGAATTGTAGCATCGCATTGGTATTGGCTTGTTCGTTCAAAATAAATTTCATTAGATTTGCAATGAATTTTGGTTTGACTATAAATTGGAAAATAAAATGATGCTAAAGCCGGATGGTGCATGTTTTCTTTTTCAGTCAGCTAAAGCAAGATTGCGATAGATAGCATCGGGAATTATTTATAGCAGTTTGCTTCAACAAACTGAAAAAAGGAAAAAAGGCAATTAACTTTACTTTCATAATGATAACAATGACCGACAACCTCATAACCATCTTAACCTTCACCTACCCTCAGGAGCTTGCAATAGTCCGCGGTCGTCTTGAGTCGGAAGGTATTGAATGTTTTGTTCAGGACGAGCTGACAGTGCAGGTAAATCTATTGTACTCAAATGCCATCGGAGGAATAAAACTTCAGGTCAGAGAAAGTGATGCTGCAAAGGCATTGGAGATACTGAAGTCATTAGGCTACATTCAGGATGAAGATGTGTCGCCATCAAAATTTCTTAGCAAACTCAACAGCTTCACTTCAAAAATTCCTTTCTTCAGCAAAATCCGTTTTGAAATTCAGTTGGCGATCATCATCACGATAATTATAGCAGCGACAGTAACCATTATTTATTTTGCGACGTTACCTTCAACTTATGAACGGCTTATTGGCAGTAGTTGGTGCCTTGACAAAACAGAATGTCACGGCAAAATTTTCAAGCCAAATTCAGTAGAACTGCTTAAATTTTATGGCCCGGGTTCTTGTGACGAAAGTATAATTTTCAAAAAAGATTCTAGTGTGAACATGCCCGGTTATAATTCCCGAACAGTAGATTGTGTTTGGAAACTCAGCGATGGCATACTTTATATTTCCCGTGCTGACACTTTTGATTTTCTTTACAATGGCGCTTATGAAATAGAATTTACTCATAGTGGCCTGATATTAAAATCAGCAACAACCACGCTTCATTGCGACAGGGAAGGCAGTAGTTTCCAGTTTATATGAGTAACGGATCAGAAATAAAATGCCCTTCATGCGGATCGCGTGAAATTTCAAAGCCAAGGCATTCTGCAAGGGCTTTTGCAATTTCAGTTTTGCTGATTGGTTTTCCCGTTTTTTTCATCCGCAAGACATGTCATTGTTTCAATTGTGGAAAGGATTTTAAAAAAAGAAAAGAATGATGCTAAAGCAAAGTGGAAGTAAGTATTCTTTCACAGTCTAAAGCAAGACTGCAATAGATGGCAGTGAGAATCATTTATTGCAGTTTGTTTTAATAAATCGTAAATAGTGAAAAGACAATTGACTTTAATTTAATATTAATAATGATGAATGAAAAGCTTGTAACCGTTTTAACCTTGACCTGTCTTAATGAAATTTTAAATGTTCGTGAACGTTTCGACTCGGAAGGAATTGAAAGTTTTATTCAGGATGAGACGACAGAGCAGGTAAATCCAATGGATTTAAATGCCCCCTGGAGAACAAAAATTCAGGTAAGAGAAAGTGATGTTCAAAAAGCCCTGGAGATACTGGTGACTTTAACCTACATAAAAAAAAGTAAGGATTGTGGTCAAAGTTTTTCAAGAAACTAAATAATAAAACTACCAGAATTCCATTTTTTGGCGAAATCCGTTTTGAATTTTGTTTCGATATAATCTTAACGATACTCATAAGTCCGGCTATGTATCTACTGTGCCTATTGTGGTAAATTTTTAAAATGTTTGAAGTGTTTGAAAGGTTTGAAAGGTTTCGTTTAAGATGTCGTCACTCCGTGACTTTAGGAAGAGCGTGCTAACTTTTATTACAAAGATGCCGTCACTCCGTGACTTTTGATTCGCTGTTTTTGTTTACTACCAAACTGTCGTCACTCCGTGACTTTATTGCCTGCTTGATTGATTGTTTCTACCAAACTGTTGTCACTCCGTGACTTTATCGCTCTTCAATTTCAAATTTCCAATTTCCAATTTCGAATATCCAATTTCACTCTTCCCCTTTTTTATCCGGGAAAATAATCCCCATATTCTTCATGAGGTAAGTAGCATTGAGGTTGCGGCAAATACCATCACGAAGTTTATAGTCAATCTGCATGGCATCGTCAACAATAGAGATCTCGAAACACTGGTTTGAAATATTGTCGGGGAATTCGTTTTTAAGTTCACCCAGCACCTGGTCGTGTGTAGCAACTATCGCTGCCATTTTATATCTTGTCAGCTGTGTGATCAGCGCCATTGAGCCATTGCGCTTGTCAACAGAGTTGGTGCCTTTCAGAATTTCATCAAGCAGTATCAGTTTGGAAGTCCCTTTTTCAAGATCGTCAATGATCTCTTTCAGCCGCTTCAGTTCAGCATAAAAATACGATTCACGCTTCGACAGGTTGTCGTTGGTGCGCATGCTTGTGTGCAATTCAACAGGAGTGAAAATAAATTTCTCCGCATAAACGGGAGCGCCCACCATGGCGAGGATGTAATTGGTGCCAATCGTTCGCAGCAGTGTACTCTTTCCTGACATATTGGCCCCTGTGATGATAGAGATGTTTTTCCACGAAGTAATGGTGAAATTATTTTTCACACAAACACTTTTATCAATCAGTGGATGCCCCATATTTTCGGCTGAAAAAGTAAACTCCTTTTCATTAATTTCAGGATAAATGAAATCAGGATTGTTGTAGGCAAAATTGCCAAGACTTGAAAGTGCATCAATCTCCCCGAGTATCTCAAACCATTGTGGTATCAGGTGTCGGTAATGGTTTTTCCATTTCTCAACAGCTATCAGCATGTGCAGGTTCACTGTAAACAATCCGTTCGTAAAAAATGTAAGCAGGGTGTTCAGTCCCGAGTCCATGAGGTTCATGATCTGGTAAAGATTGTTTACGACTTTTCCAGGTTTTTGTGTGCCATTATTTGTCAGTTTATTTTTAAGTTCACTCAATCTGTTGCTGGTAAAACCGGTGTTTTCTATCAGTTCAAGGCATTGAGAATATTTCCCGAGTATCCCGATCTTCTTTGTGATCACATCAAGAATCTTTAAGAAACTGCGGATAAAATTAACTGTGATCAATAGCTGAAACAGGGCAGGTATCCAAAAGATATTCCCCGGTATGATGCCTGCAAAAAACAGGATGATACTGGTGATTGTAATTACATTCATTACATAAAGGAAAACGGTCAGCAGAGTTAGTTTAGCTGCTTTGACAGGACTTTGATTTAGCCAGATATTCAGTTCATCCAGATCCTGTTTTGCAGTACTTTCTTTTTTGAAAATTAAAAGAAAATTCTGCCTAAAATCAATCTTTCCCGCCAGTTCTTTTATCGCTTCCCTTCGTTCTAAAATGTCATTTCTGTAACTGAAAGTGTCGCGGAAGTATTCTGCCAGCTTATGTTTTCCGAAGACTGTGGATGTGCGGTTGATGTATTGAAACAGAGATTTTGTTCCAAAAATATCAAGGTCGAAAGTGTAGGGATGATCCATGTCGCTGAATTCATCGCCTGCTTCATTTTTAGAATAATTTCCCTTTATGCAATTGATCTCATTGTTGTTTATTTCATTGAGAATTTCAAGCTTGCTGATCTTTGCCTTATAACGTACATCAAGCAGACCCAGCACCAGAAAGGCAATGAATACTAGAATAAGTGTAATGATAAAAACAAAACTATGCGTGGCCACACAATAGTAGAAAAGAATCAAGCAGACAATAAATGCGATTAAACGCGAGATGGGGAAGTACTTCTGAAATACCCTGAATTTTAAACGCTCTTCATTGTTCCCGTTTATTCTTCGCTGGTAATCCTGGATAATGTCATTCATTTTAGCTTGTATGGACGAATGGGGAAGTGAAGATTAGAGTTTCTGGTTTCAAATTTCGGGTTTCGCAACCCTCTATCTTCTATCTTTTAATGAACCGTCGTAAACGTAACCACATTCCCATACCCTGTGCCAATACAGTTGGTAGCATAGGCCCGTACATAGTATGTTGTGTCGGCGATCAGTCCTGTAAGTGAGCTGATGAAACTTCCCTGACCCGAACCGTCAATAGTTTTATTGTCGCCAACGGAAGGTGCTCCTCTCAAACTCCAGCAAACACCGCGTTTAGATACTTTGGAGCATCCACCAGTGATGTTGCCTCCGCATGTTGCTGTGGAATCTGTGTTATTGCTGATGGCAGCAGTGGTCAATATGGGTACAGTTTGATCTTTGTCATTGCAACTGCTTGCAAGAAAAATTACAAATCCAATTAAAATCAAAGTGTATAAGCGAATATTATCAGACTTTTTCATCATGTTGTTTTTTATCAGAATGGAACAATTTTTATTTTGTGGTAAGCGCCCGGTTTCGAAAAACGAACGTGAAATCCTATTCCTGCAGAGATGCGCAGTTCATCAAGAGAGATCTTTTTTCCGTAAGGCGGAATGTAGTTGCCATGAACCACTTTCAAAGCAGCAAAAATATTCATGTATTTCCAGAAGAAAAAATTGATGCCGCAGGATGCGGACATGATAGGTGTAAATTTAATAGGCGGATCATTGATGGTTGTATCTCTTGCAGGCTCTGCGCCCAAAACTGAAGTAGAGTAGGTGCGTTGCAATATCATTGCACAACCGGGTTCAATGCCAAAATAAAAGTCGAATTTGTTTTTCGGGTAATGATAAAATGCTCCAAGAAAAAGGTTGTGGTTCATCTTGAATTTTGGAATAGCGACGTTTTGGGTTGTGAAATAATAAAAACCATTTGCACGGATAGAAACCCTTTTGTCAAAGCACCATTCAAGGGTGGCATTGAAATAAGAATTCCATTTTTTCTCGGCAAACCAATATCCCGGTGAAATGGTAGCCTGCATCATCAGCACCCTGTTGAGTCCTGTTGCAGTATCCTTTTTCTGTGCATTGGCGAAATGCGACAGTGCAAAAATCATAAGAAGTCCGAGTGTTATTTTCTTCCCCATAATCTGATCAGTTTATAATCCATACTTACTGCAAGAACATAATGGCCTTCGAGGCATAAATTGCCGGCGGGTTGCATCTCCAGAAGACGCACATCGTTATCCTTAATGTTGATGCCGACACAAGTTCCGATATGCAGCATGTAATGGGCTTCGAGCGAAACATCAAGTTTTCTCGAAACAGGCAAAGTAACTCCAAAACCGGCTTGTACAGCAAAACTGTATCGCTCGACATATCTTGGCAAAGTGGCTGAATCACGTCCTGTGGTTATTGACATCTTGGTATAATCAATACATATCCCGGCAAGAGGAAACATTGACAATTGCTTTTTGCCGACATGAGGCGAGAACACTGTAGGCATCATGGAAAACCCACTATGAAAATCGAAACGCTGCGCAAGATTATTTACATTGCTAACGATCCAGTCGGCGAAATAATGCGAATTAAAATCTTTGGTGATACGCAGTGCAAACTCTCCGCCTGCACCGGTTCCAACATAAGCTTTTCCCTGCGAAAAGAAACTGCTGAAACAGTTTCGTGCACCCACGGAAAGAAAACCTGTAGGGTCGGAGACAGTGTCTCTTTTCCATTGTGCCTGCATCAATGCAGGAAGGGACGACAATATTAGCACGAATGCTATTTTTCTAATCAATGATCTCATATGAAAAAAAATTGGTTTAGATATCTGTGGCAAATATACTTTTTTTTTGTTTGAATATAAAAAAACTTTGGTTTGGTTCAATGTTTAATGTTTAAAGTTCAATGTTCCGCAACTATTTACATTCTACATTTTCTTTGTTTTAAATTTTGCATTAAAATCACATATTCCTATTGCCAATAACTATTTTTGATTTGAGATTTCTGATTTTTGATTTGGAACTCTCTAATGACTATTGACGTATGACCAATGACTGTTAATGACTATTAATGACCAATAATGACGCGAAGCAAATGACTATTGACAATTGACTAATGACAATTGACTAATGACCAATGACCAATGACAATTAATGACGCGAAGCAAATGACCATTATTAATAATCAATACTGTAAAAATCCTTCAGGTTTTGCTTGGCTGTTGTGTCGCCAAGGTCAACTGCTTTTTTCCAGTCAGCAATGCATGCATCTTTATTGCCCTGATAATAGTAAGCAGTTCCCCTGTCGCTATAGGCTAATGCGTATTTGGGATTTATCGCTAATGCTAAAGTATAATCTGTAATAGCCGATGCGTAATTTCCCTGCTTGCGGTATGCCAGCCCACGACTCAGGTAAGCATCTGCATCCTGCGGACTAATTTTCAGCTCGGAAGTAAAATCATCAATTGATTGATCATAATTTCCTTTGTAGTAATAAGAAAGTCCGCGGTTGTAGTAGGCATTGGCATATTCCGGGTCAATGCTGATTGCTTTGCTGTAATCATCAATTGCTGCGTCGTAGTTAGACTGCCCATAATATGCAAGGCCTCTGTTATAGTAGGTGGCAGCGCTTTGTGGTTTGATCTCTAATGAGGAAGTATAATCTTTGATAGCCGAAGAATATTTGTTTTGATAATAGTAAGCAAGACCACGACTGTAATAGGCATCAGCATAATTTGGATCAATGGCTAAAACCTTGTTGTAGTCTGCAACAGCCAGATCATACTTGGCAAGTTTGCGGTAAATTATTCCACGGTTATAATAAGCATCAGCATCGTTTGAGTTATAAACCAATGATGAATCATAATCGGTGATAGCAAGGTAATATTTTTCCTGGTAGTAATATGCCAGCCCTCTGCAGTAATAAGCGTTGGCATAACTTGGTTTGATTTTTATTGCAGAAGTGTAGTCGGAAATTGCGGAAGCATAATTCCCCTGTTGGCGAAAAGCAAGTCCGCGGTTATAGTATGCTCCTGCATCTTTTGGGTCCAGTCTTATTGCGGTATTGTCATCCTCGATGGCAGATTCGTATTTTCCCTGGTAATAATATGCAAGGCTTCGGTTGAAATAAGCATCTTCATATTTCGGGTTCAACTGAATAGCGGAAGTGTAGGCTGTAATTGCCGATTCATAGTTACCAAGATGATAGTAATTCAGCCCCTGGTTGTAATAAGATTCTGCTGTTTGTGCGACTGACTTCTGCGAGCTGATTGCAAACAATAGTACAATCAAACTGATTAGTGTAAATTTTATTTTCATACTTTTTCTATTTGTTTTTTTATTATTACGTATTGAGTTACTGTTTTGATCTTTATTTTATTCTTCTTACTTCAGGACAACAGTTTTCCTGGAATTTATTTCACCGTTTGCATTTGTTGAACAAACAAAATAGACCCCGTTAGCCAAATTTGAAAGGTCAATTGTCTGTTGTTTGTTTTCAATTATTGTCCTGAAAATAATTTCTCCAAAAGTACTGTAAATTCTTATTTCTGTATTTTTTTTTGCTCCTGCTATTGTTAACAGGCCATAACATGGGTTTGGATAAATGTTTAATCTGTCAAAATCATGAGTAAGTTCAACAATTCCGGGTGTGACAATGATCGCTTCATAAGCACCCATATCGTAAAGCCCGTTTTGTGGCCGTGGATTTAAATCAAAATCATCGGTTATTCCTGTGTTTGTTCCTGTATTTATGCATGGAGAGCCGGCTGCAAGATGATAGTCGTTGTTGCCTGCATCTACAAACAAAGGGTCCGCCATGAATGAATGGATATCCTGGCTGTTTGAAGTTTGATAGTTTGCAAATTGAGTAGCCTTCCATACTGTGAGTGTAGAACTTGTCCAGAATGCAACTATCGTGTCGCTGCTGTTTTGAGTAAACCAGCAATTATAATCGGTAGTTGTATGTGACAATGTTGGGACGGAAGTGTTGTCGAAAAAAAGAACACAGCGCGATTTGTAGAAAATATTGTTCCTGATAAAAATCGAATCAGTGGTTGCTGTATTCTCACTACAATAAACCTGGAATCCTTTTAAATCGGGACGCGGGGAGGCAGCCCAACCACCACCGGCATTTACGCAGGTATTGTTTTCGAAATAAATGTTCTTCATGAAAGAACCGCTGACAACAGCCGGTTGAATATAAAAACAAAAGGAGGATTCTGAACAATTCAGGATAATATTGTTCCTGTAATAAAGGTTGTATTGCTGCACAGTGTTTCCTGCCGAAGCATTGCCCTGATTGGTTACAGCGTCATCATAAATTTCCCAAAATTTGCATCGTTCAACAGTATTGTTATTGCTGTTTGCCCAAAACTGTATGCCACCGCCATATCTTACCTGTGTTGTCAATTCGCAGCCTCCGATATACGAAAGTTCACAATCGCTAATGATGGTATGATGCGTATTGCGGACTTCAATGCCATCAGCAGAGCCATATTTCAAAGCAAGGTTTTTTAAAACAATGTAGGATCCCTGTTGAATGTAAATAATAAAAGTGCCAATGGCCGCTTTAATATCTGAATAATACGTTGCAGGGTTGGTAGCGGAATAAATTTTCACAGTTTTGGTTCCTGTCTTATCCCACCAATAATCGCCTTGTGTCAGTAATTGTGAAGCTGTCCATTTTTTAACTCCAAAACTTGCAGCGCCATTAAATATCAAATTGCCAATATCCACTGTGGATGATTGAGCGCTATGCCATATATTGCTGCCTTCACTGATCCAGTCGCCGGTGTTTGAAACATTGACGGAACCTAATAAAAGTGGTTTTGCACCTGAACCATAATCGGCATAAGTGATATAGCCTGCAGCTGTTCCGCTTTTGGGCAGAAGTTGCCCGCGCAAGATACCACCACGGATAAACAATATACTGTCGCCCGGTGAGTATGTTGATGCATTGACTTTTGTCAGACTTTGCCATGCGGTTGCTGCACTCAGTCCATTATAAGTATCGTTGCCATTGGTGTTGTCAACATAATATTTTGTGGCAAAAGATTGCAGGTAGTAAATGGATAAAATAAAAACAATGATGGTGACTCTGAAATTTATTTTCCTTTGCATTTTTGAGATCAAATTAAATAGCTAAGTTTAACAATTGATATCTCTGCTTTTGTTCAAATATTATTTCAATTTTTAAAAGAAGATCATTGCAAACTCAGGGTATGCATTGTTAGTTACGACTACAATGATTTTTCCAAATATGTTTTCTGTAAAAATTTTTACTGGCCAAATATAGTTTATTGCTGACAAACTCCGGCAAATAATTTTGTGCCATTTTTACTAAATTTCTTCCTGTATCGAACAAATAATTTCTGTCATTAGAGTCAGAATAATAGCCTGCATGTCTTGCCAACGCTATTGCTTCGAGCCTTTCATTGTATAAAAATTCAGGGGTGTCAAAAACAATATTTGGTTTAATTGAATGATAATCGTGAATTGTTTCAGAGTAAAAATGCCCGTTAAGTTTTACAAACTCCCATTGCGGAGTTCCCTTAAATGGCAGAATAGAATAGAATATGATAAAATCCAGTTCGGAATTTTTGGCGTAGGTCAGGGATTCTTTTACAGTTTTCAATGTGTCACCCGGACTTCCGATTACGAATTGTCCCAGTACTTCAATGCCTGCTTTTTTATAAATCTGTATTCCTTCCGTAATTTCTTCGATGGTTATTTGTTTACCTATTTTGTTTAAGATTTTATTGTTGGCTGATTCTATCCCGATACCCACGTTATAGCATCCTGCTTGTTTCATTTTATTTGCCAATTCCTGATTTATTTTCTCAATACGGACAGGAGTGCTCCACAAGATTTTTATCTTTTTTTTAATGATAAGCTCGCAAAATTGATCAACTCTTTCCATATCTATATTGAAGGAATTATCACTGAAACAAAATGTCTTTTTCCTGTAGTTCTTCTGCAAAAATTCTATTTCCTTAACGACATTCACCGGATTTCTTTTCCTCCAGTTGTTTTGCCAGATAGACGTGGAATTGCAAAAGGAACATCTGTAGGGACAACCCCTGCTTGTTGCAATTCTGTGGATAGGATACCTGTTCATGTGAAACAAATCATAAGCCGGGAATGGCAGCTCATTTAGATCAGAAATCTGTGCCCGCGGCTTATTTGTAATGATCTTTCCCGATTTTAATTTATACATCAGGCCCGGGATATCTTCAATGTTTTTGCACCCTTTCAAATGAGAAATCAATTCGGAAAAAGTTATTTCGCCTTCACCATATACTGCAAAATCAGCAGAGGTCAGATTAAATATTTCTTCCATTATAGTCGTTACATAAGGACCACCCAGGCAAATTTTACAGTCTCTTTTTGTTTCCTTAATTAAATTGAAAATATTGATCACTTCATCGTAAACGGGAGAAAGAACCGTTATCCCAATTAAATCAAATGGTGTTTTAAAAAAAAGTTTAGTCTCTTTTTTTGTAGCAACTCTGGTGTCAAGAATTGTGATTTCAAGATCATCATGGATACTTCTTGAGTATGAGGCAAGGTAACCAAGTCCCATATGAACGGTTTTATCTTTTCTGCTTTTATTCGGGAAAATCAGACCTGCTTTCATGCAACAAAAAATTATTTCTAAAGGAAATGCTAAAGTATAAATTTATTTTATCTTTCATTATTTTCTGCGTCCGCATGAAATTGTTCAGTCAATAAAAAAATGGTACATTTGAACCGGTAATTAATAGCATATCCTTTAGGACCGATTACTATGATTAAACAAGAAAAATTTCTATTCTGCCGTCAGTGAAAAAATACTTTACGATATTTTTGTTTTTTGCTTTCCCTGTCACCAAAACCCTTGCCAATACTGACACTTTGAAGTTCCCTGAATTGAGCGCTGATAATAGTTTTAATACAATGATAAACTATCATCATCACCATCATCATAAAAATGACAATATCTGGAAACCCAGCCTGGATATGGATATTTTAGGACTTTATTTTATCAATATTCAGAAGATAAATGTTGCAAATTCCCTCTATGACAGAGGTCGCTTGTATTGGACAACCGGTTTTTTAAGCTTTGGGTTTTATCAGCCATTGGTTTTTGTAAATTCAAAATCACAATGGTCAGTTGGCCTTTATGTGAAGCCTGGATACGCAGTTCGTCTTTCAGCGCTTGATTGGCTTGAAATTATTGCCCAGGGATTGGCCGGCAGTCATGGTCATTATGAAAGCACAGGACCAACTTATGGTATTTTTCAGTTGCCATTGTGTGTGGCTACTTATTCGAAAACTGACAAAATGATGATTGGAGGAGGGGTTTCTTATAATTATTATGATTTTGATGAGTTCGGTATTCCCAAATTGCGATACAAAATTCCTCCTGTTTACTTTTTTGTTCAAAAGCATTTTGGAAGGTCACACAGCCCGTTTGAGGATAATGGCACAGGTTTCCGCTTAAGTGTGATACAGAATTTAAGTCATGACAATAACAACGGTATTATTGTCAAAAAAGGATGGGAATTCAGCGGGACTTTAGTCATTGCCTTTTAGCAATGGAAATTGGAGATTGGATTTTGTAACTTGGAATTTTGATTTTAAACTTTCGTCAATGAAAAAAGTAATCAGTTTACTGATAACCCTGACCACTCAGGTTCTCTCTGCCCAAACGATCTGGACACGTAGTCCTTCCAACCTGGTGATGATAAAAACCAACAATCTCTATGAAGGAACTTTCATTGGAAGCCCCGCTGTTATTGAGGATAATGATACTCTGAAAATGTTGTATGCGGGCAATGCTTCATCAGAAGGGCGTATTTTCTTTGCCTATTCTCCTGATGGTATCTCATGGGTCAAACACAATAATGCAACACCGGTTTTGGACGTGAGTGCTGCCGGTAACTGGGACAGCTACTTCCTGGACACCCCTTCATGGTTGAAAGATAGCGCCGGTTATAAAATGTATTATTTCGGAGATACCGACAATGTTTCAACAGGTGGTTGCATTGGTCTTGCCACCTCCCCGAATGGAATAAACTGGACACGTTATGGCACACAACCTGTTTTGTCGCCAGGCAATCCTGGTGATTGGGACGGACTTTTTGTTGCAGACCCAACAGTCATTTTTGATGGAAATTCATATTTCATGTGGTACACAGGAGTGGATACCACATGGCAGGTTAAAATTGGTTTCGCCATTTCGCCTGATGGATTAACCTGGACAAAGTATCCCGGCAACCCTGTGCTGAATGGTGGTACATTTCTTTCGTGGGAAGGCTTTGGAGTTGGTATTCCGACTGTGTTGAAACGTAACGGACAATTTGAAATGTGGTATGATGGTGTTTCTTATTTTGATGTTGCTGATAACGGACTTGTGGATACCATCAGGATAGGTTATGCCACTTCCACAGACGGTGCACATTGGTCAAAATTAAACCAAAATCCTGTTTTCGGGACATACAGTAGTGGCTATAATATTACTGAATACAGAGGTCCATGGGCACCAAGCGTAGTTTATAGGACAACGGATAGTAAGTATTACATGTGGTATGAAACCGGTTACGGGTTTGGTCTTGCAACGTCGCCGGATGATGTTTTGTCAATTTTTCAAAAGAATGATTCAGAGCAAAATTTTTCTGTATATCCCAATCCTGCAACATCATTTGTGATTATAGACATCGCAGACAATAACAACAAGCAACAACTTCAAATTTTCAATTCACTGGGTGCGGTTGTAAAAGAATTTGAAATAACGGGGTCAACGAAGGTCAATATTGCTGATATTCCCTGTGGTTTGTATTTTATTCATTTTTTAAATCAATCGCAACATACTTTAAAGTTCGTAAAATTGTAAATCTGTGAATCAGCAGAAGCTTTCTGTTTGTCTTAAAGATTCAATACAGACCTATCCGAAATGATTGTAAAATGATCCTGATTATTCCATCATGTTATTTGCATCTTATCATGTTGAAAATTAAATTAAATTTGCAATGAAATCTAAGTTGAATTCTTTACCTTTTTATGAAGAATTATAGGTTTCGCATATCCTGTTTTTATAAAAATTTTAGCGTAGAAAAAAATACAAATCATATACCATGAAAGCTATCAGTTTTTTATTTTTGTTTTTTTCCTTCAGCATTATTGGTTGGGGGCAAACCGTATTAAATCCGGGTGATCTGGTGATTTTGGGTATTGATGCAAACCTTGGTGGTAATCCTGATGAAATAAGTTTTGCATGTTTTAAAGATATTACAACAGGCACAGAAATCCAGATAACTGATCAGGGTTACGAACGTTGCTACCCCGGATTATGGGGTAGTGGTGAAGGCGGCGCCAAAATGACAAGAACAGGAGGAACAATTACAGCCGGTACTGTTATTACATTTCGTACATCACAGTCCTACGCTCCTTATATTCATTTTACCTGTCCTGATTCATTGTGGTCAATTGCAAACTTAGGTTCAGGTGCACCGGCAAACTCTTTTAATATGAATACCGGCGGTGACCAGGTTTATTTTGCACAAGGTGGCACATGGACTTCCGACACTCTTTGCAGTAATCATTACCCCGGAGCCGGACGAATGTTGTTTGCATTTTCTACATCAGGAGGATGGGTTTCTATAGGTAATTCCACACAAAAATCAGGATTGTATCCTGATATGAGTTGTTTTAATATGGCTCCAACAGTGGCTTCCGATTTTGTAAAATATACCGGACCTATGACTATCGCTACACAAAAAGATTGGGTGACGAGAATAGGTACTGTGTCAAACTGGTCAAGGTTTACTTCATCAGCCTTATATTTGTCAGGAAGTCCGCAATTATGTTCAACCGTATTACCTATCATTCCCGGCACCGATGCTGATTGGGCAAGCCCTGCGCCGATGTGTCAATCCGCTTCGCCTGTGAACTTAAATACATTGATAAGCGGATTAGGAACAACAGGTGGAACATGGTCCGGAACTGGAGTTACCGGAAGTACTTTTAACCCTGCAGGATTAAGTGGGACTTACAACATTACCTACACCAATGATTGTCCATGTTGTATTTCGCAAACGCATACTGTTACAGTAAATGCTCTGACACCGACAGCTTCAAGTAACAGTGCCATCTGTACCGGCTCAACATTAAATCTGACAGCTGGCGGAGGAATCAACTATGTATGGAGTGGTCCAAACAGTTTTAGCAATTCAAATCAAAACCCTTCAATAACAAATGCAACAACTGCCGCAGGCGGATTATATACAGTTACTGTTTCGGATAATAACGGATGTTCATCAACTGCCCAAACTACCGTTACTGTAAATGCAAGTCCTGTTGCGACAGCTTCAAGCAATAGTGCTGTCTGTGCAGGGGCTACTTTAAATTTGACAGCAGGCGGAGGTGTCAACTACATTTGGAGTGGTCCTGATAGTTTCAGCAATTCTAATCAAAATCCTTCGATCGTAAATGCTGCTTTAGCAGCCGGCGGGTTATATACAGTCACAGTTACTGACAATAATGGATGCTCTGCAACAGCCCAAACAACTGTTACTGTCAATGCAAATCCTATAGCGACTGCTTCTGCCGACAGTTCATTATGTGCCGGAGCAACTTTAAATCTGATATCAGGCGGGGGAACAAATTACAGTTGGAGCGGACCAAATAGTTTCAGTAGTTCAACGCAAGATACTTCCATCACAAATGTGACAACAGCTGCAGGCGGATTATATACAGTTACTGTCGCAGACAACAATGGATGTTCTGCGACTGCCTATGTTAATGTAACGGTAAACTCCTTGCCTGTTGCCTATGCGGGAAGTGATACTGCAGTATGCTCAGGGAGGTCTGTAAATCTCTTTGCTTCGGGAGGTACAATATATGCATGGAGTCCTGCCACCGGACTAAGCAATGCATCCGTTCAGAATCCTGTTGCTACTCCTTCTTCAACTACTATTTATACAGTTACTGTTACAAATTCCAATTCTTGCAGTGCAACAGATAATGTTACTATAACCGTACATCCTTTACCTGTCGCCAACGCGGGCAATGACCAATCAATATGTCATGGTGATACCGCTATGCTATCTGCTACAGGTGGGAATATCTATGTTTGGAGTAACGGAAATACTGCGGCAACGATAAGTGTTTTTCCTGCAATAACCTCAATATATACTGTAACTGCTACTGATGCCAACAGTTGTTCGGCTTCTGACAACATAACCGTTGATGTTAAGGCTACACCTGTTGCAAATGCCGGTATTGATCAGGCTATTTGTCTTGGTGCATCAGCAACTTTATCGGCAACCGGAGGTGGCAGTTATTTATGGAATACAGGCGATACTTTAGCAATAGAATCATATTCTCCTGCTATAACTACTACATACATTGTTACTGTGTCCTTCACTGATGGGTGTTCATCAACAGACGAAGTAACAATTACAGTAAATCCGGACCCTGTTGTGACTGTGTCAAGTGATCCTGCCGGGTTAGCGTATGTTGGTCAGCCAATAACCTTCACAGCTACTGTCACCCCTCCTGATAATAATGTGACCTATAATTTCTATGTCAACAACATTCTTGTTCAGTCCGGTTCGGGAAATGTATATCAAACAAATACCCTTACGAACAACCAGCTTGTTTCAGTCACTATTTCTGAAAACGGTTGTTCAAATTCAGCATCAGTTGTTGGCTATGAAATAAAGCAGATCCCGAATGCTTTTATTCCTGATGGTGATAACCTCATTAATAAAAGATTTGTTCCCGGATTGAAACTAACGATCATCAATCGTTGGGGGCAGAAACTCTATGAAGGTACTGATGGATGGGATGGGAAGTACAATGGAAATCTTGTTTCTCCGGGGACCTATTATTATATCATCACGATTGATGACTTGCAGAGCGGAACAACAGAGTTAAAGGGATCAGTTACCATAGTTCAGAAAAGTAACTAAGCATATAGGCGGTAGTGAACGTGTCTGTGGAAATACTTACATCGTTATCCTCATTGCAAAAAGTCTGAATTCTCATTGTTGATAATGACATTAAACAACGTCGTAAGTGAAAACCACGTACAGTTTCGACTTTTCAATTCGTCTTGCCTTTTAAATGGAGAATTAAACTAATCCGATCAATGAAAATCAAAATAATTGACCTTTGTTGTTTATCCATTTTGTTAACCATTCACCCAAAACGTTAAGGTTTGTAAAATTTGTGTGTTTTAATTGACTGTGTTTTTAACAAAAACCCGGATTTTTTTCTTTGTTTTTCTGTTTTACCTGATAATTTACGCCGCATTTTAATTTTTATTTTCTCAAACTATTCAATGCAGTCCTATCAGAAACGATTTGTTAATTTTTTTCAAAAATTTATCTTAAAAAATGTGTAATTGTTAAAAAAGTTTGTATAAATTTGCCTTGTAAAAATTAAAACAATTCTCTATGAAAAAAAGAATCTCTACGCTTTTAATTGTTATTTTCCTTGTTTTAAGTTTCGAAAACAAAGCCCATTCTCAAAATGAATTCCAGATAGACTATTACAGTAATAACAGCATAAATGATCTGGACATTTTTGCAGGAGTTCAGAAAACCACATCAGGCTACGCTATAGCGGGAATGGTGCAGGGTATAGCGGCTCCATTAATTCAGTCCATTCTGATAGCGACCGATTCAACAGGAACGGTTACCTGGGCAAAGCAAATAAAGGATGGCGGATTCCTTTCTTTTAAAAATCTTTTTGTACGCGATCTTCAGGCTACTGCTGATGGTGGTTCTGTAATGACCGGTAGCTTTGATGACACACATGCCATGCTGCTCAAGGTGGATGGCTCAGGAAATAATGTGTTTTCAAAAACCTATGGAAACTCCAATGAATTCGGCAATCGGGTGAAAGAATTGTCATCCGGAGGATACCTTGTAGCAGGTACTACACGAATGAAAAGTTTAAATCCTGACAAGGATTCCACCAGTATTTATGTCTTCAAAACCGATGCCAACGGAAATTATTTATGGGGGAGATCATACACGCTTACAGGCCCTGTTTTCGACAGTCAGGATGAAGTGAATGACATGGTGGAAACATCGAATGGTTATGTCTTTGCTGGATACCAGAGCCAGTATAACGGAGGTGATACTACCACAAACATTTTGGTTTTTAAAACAGATGTCAACGGCACGCTTCAATGGATGAAAACTTATGGGGATATAGGGTCTAATGAAGCTGCCTTTTCTATAAATAATTTATCAAATGGCGATGTGATTGTAGGAGGATATACTGATCAGGTGGGCATAGGTGCAAGCAGTATTGCTGTTCTTGAATTGGATCCCTCAAATGGCAATATGGTAACTTCCACTGCTTACAGTGTAGGCTTGTTCGCAGATCAGGTGGGGTCAATTCAGCAGACCAGCACAGGCGATATAGCAATCATAGGATGGACTGTTAGTGTATTCTGGCAAAGTTTTCTTGTAACTCTCAATTCAGCTTATACTCCTGTTTCAGGTACAACATACAATTCGTTT
>CAISZK010000238.1 GCA_903889915.1 uncultured Bacteroidota bacterium | reverse complement strand
GAGACTACTGTAGTCTGGGATAAGCATACAGGCATTCCAATTTACAATGCCATCGTTTGGCAATCACGGCAGACTCTTGAACAATGTGAACAATTGAAAAACGCAGGTTTTGATGAGACTGTAAAACAAAAAACAGGCTTGTTGATTGATGCTTATTTCTCCGGAACCAAACTATCATGGATACTCGATCATGTTGAAGGAGCAAGGGAAAAAGCAGCTCGTGGCGATCTTTTATTCGGCACCATTGATACCTGGCTAACATGGAAATTATCGGGAGGCAACATTCATGTGACAGACTTTAGCAATGCCTCACGCACGCTGATGTTCAACATTCATGATCTGTGCTGGGATGATGATTTACTGGCAATGCTGAATGTTCCAAAAAACATGCTCCCACAGGTGCGATCTTCATCCGAAATATACGGATACACCAATACTGATCTTTTTGATAAAATAAAAATTCCGATTGCAGGCATTGCAGGCGATCAGCAGGCAGCCCTGTTCGGGCAGACATGCTTTGCAGAAGGAATGGTGAAGAACACTTATGGCACCGGATGTTTTCTGCTGATGAACACCGGCACGAAAGCTGTTCGTTCCGATCATGGTTTGCTCACTACCATAGCATGGGGCTTTGATGGCAAAGTGGAATATGCTCTCGAGGGCAGTATTTTTATTGCAGGCTCTGCGGTGCAGTGGCTGAGGGACGGACTTCAACTTTTCAGGATTGCTGCCGAAAGTGAAAAGTTTGCAACCACTGTTACTTCATCGGGGGGTGTTTATGTTGTTCCGGCTTTTGTGGGTTTAGGCGCTCCTTACTGGGACAGCGATGTAAGAGGCGCTGTTTTTGGACTTACCCGTGGAAGTACCCGTGAACATCTTGTAAGGGCAACACTCGAAGCCATCGCTTACCAGGTGAAAGATATTCTGAATGCCATGGAGGAAGATTCAGGAATAAAGCTGAAGAGCATGCGTGTTGACGGAGGCGCTGTGGTGAACGATTTTCTCATGCAGTTTCAAAGTGATATGATAGGTGTTCCTGTTGTTCGGCCAAAAGTTACCGAGACCACCGCTTTGGGCGCTGCTTATCTTGCAGGACTGGCAGCAGGTTTCTGGAAAGATCGTGATGAAATAGCTTTGCAATGGTTGACAGATAAAACATTTTCACCAAAGCTTTCAACTGAAAAAGTAAATGAACTTTATGCAGGTTGGAAAACCGCTGTCAATGCAGCAATGGCTTTTAAACCGAATAAATAATAATTAAAAAGAATCACTAGTGTCCGGAAAAAAAATTATAACACTGTAGAATGCCTTAATTGCAGAGCATTTCCTAAATATATCGCCCCTACGGGGCTTATAGCTCGCGGTGGTCAATTTTTCTACCGATATCATATCCTTACAGGATAATTGAACTCGCAAAAGCCTTGGTCCCGTAGGGATTCAATATCGGTAGAAAAATAAATAGAGATGAATTAGAGTCCCGTATGGGACGATATGTTTTTATTCGGACATCAATTAAAAAGAATATAGGTTTTGCAACTAAGAAATATTAGAAAATCAATTTTTACATCAACCTGAATAAAAAACATTGACTTCTTTCTCTTCCATAAACAGGACATCCATCATTCATCAGATGAGCAAAACATCTTTCGATCTTATCGTGATAGGTGGCGGAATCACCGGTGCAGGAATTGCTTTGGATGCAACTGCAAGAGGAATGAAAGTGGCTCTTATCGAGATGCAGGACTTTGCAGCAGGCACCTCCGGTCGTTCAACAAAACTTATTCATGGCGGATTGAGATACCTGAAGCAATTGGAATTTAAACTTGTCATGGAAGTGGGAAGGGAAAGAAAAATTGTTCATCACAATGCCCCTCATCTCACACAACCACAACCCATGCTTTTGCCCATTGTCAGGGGCGGTTCGTTCAATATGTTCTCTGCAAGAATTGGTATTGGTATTTACGAATTGCTGGCAGGAGTAAACGCAAAAGAACGACACAATGTTCTGAATAAAAAAGAAACAATAGCTTTCGAACCATTGCTGCGAAAGGATATTCTGAAAGGCGGCATTGTCTATAACGAATATCACACCGATGATGCACGGCTCACCCTGGAGGTGTTGAAAGAAGCCGTTAGCAGGGGCGCTCTTGCAGTAAATTATACCAAAGCCACTTCAATTCTTTATCAAAATAAAAAGATATGCGGTGTGAAAATTCAGGATCAGATTGCCGGTGATGAATATGAGATCTATGCCGTCAATGTGGTGAATGCAGCAGGTCCCTGGGTTGATCAGCTCAATAGCCTTGATGCACCGCAGGCCCAAAGCCGGCTGCACATCACAAAGGGAGTGCATATTGTTATTGACGGAAAAAGATTTCCTGTAAGTCAGTCAGTGTATTTCGATACGCCTGACAAGAGGATGATATTTGTCATTCCCCGCGAAGGCAAAACATTTATCGGTACCACCGACACTTTTTATTCCGGTGATCTTGCCAATCCCACAGTCACTGCTGAAGAACGCGATTATCTTTTGCGATGCGCCAATAATTTTTTTCCCGATTGCCATCTTATTCCATCCGATGTTGAATCGTGCTGGGCAGGATTAAGGCCGCTGGTCAACAAGCCCGGAAAAGATCCAGCGGAGATCTCGCGCAAAGATGAAATGTTTCAGTCTCCTTCGGGTTTGATAAGCATTGCAGGAGGAAAACTCACAGGTTACAGAAAAATGGCTGAGCGTGTGGTGGACCTTATTTCGAATCGTTATCTAAAAAACAATCAAAGAAAATTTGCAAGATGTTCCACTGAAAATTTAATTCTTTCCGGCGGAATTGCTGATGGCATTAAATATTTCAATAAGTTTGTAGAAGAAAAAACTGCAACAGGTGTTTCATTGGGTCTGACTGCTGCTGAAACCGGATTACTAATTCACAGGTATGGCTCCGGCATTGACAGGCTTTTCGACCTGATCCAAAAAGCCGGACTCAGCAAAGATGATACTTTGCCATTGGCATTGCAGGCACAGTTGAAGTATGCTGTAGAAGAAGAAATGTGCACCTCCCCTGCCGATTTTTTTGTCAGGCGCACATCCATGCTTTATTTTGATATTGACAATGTGATAAGGTGGGGAAAAGCAGCTTTGTCATTCATGAACCAAATGATGAACTGGAACAATGAACAGAAAACAAACCATGAAAACGAATTGCAACAACTGATATCAGCCGCAAAAAATCTATAACCCCTGATGACTATTTTTGATTTAAGATTTAATGTCCTAATGACTATTGACTATTGACTATTGACTTTTGACTTTTGACTTTTGACTATTGACTAATTTAATTACCATGAAAAAAACCCTCACCCTTCTCCTTTGCTTTTTGGCATTGGCTTCCCACAGTCAAAAAACCAAATCCGAGTTGGCTTTAAACCTCAAATTGGGAAAAACCTATTATCATTCTTCAACGGCAAAGGTAACTCTCAATCAAAAGATGAAAGACCTGGAATTAAACTCATACGTTACCGCAAAAGGCAAAATGAGTTTCAAAGTGCTTGCTATTACTGATTCCACTTTCGATCTTGAAGCACGCTATCTGAGCATTTCAATGGTGCAAAGAATACAGGATAAATTAACCTCTGTAAATACCGACGATAAGGACACAAGCGATGCGATGACGCGCATCATGAAGAAAATGATCAACCGCCCCTTCAATGTTATCATGCTAAAAACGGGTAAAGTAAAATCAATAAAGAATATTGATGCTTTATATTCCAAGGTTTTTGACGGTTTCCCGCAACTTTCCGAACAGCAGAAAGCCGATGCACTGGAAAGGATCAAACAGGCTTACGGAGAAAAAGCTTTCATCAACAGCATCGAGCAGATCACGAATATTTTTCCTTTGAAACAGGTTGCCGTTGCCGACAAATGGAAGATCACCACTTACCTCGAATCAGGCGGGTTCAAGTTCAATGTCGAAACCACTTATTCGCTTGCCAAATTAACCGGCGACTATGCTATTATCTCAGGCAATGCCACGGTTAAAACTGTTGACAACGATACCTACACCATGAGCAAAGGTTTGCCTATTAAATTTGACCTCTCGGGCACTGTCAAATCCACCATCAAAGTTCATGCTTCTACCGGATGGATTGATGAATCAAACACGACGATGGAACTCACAGGCAACGGCGAAGTAAAGGACAACCCAAAGACTCCCGGCGGACTGACCATCCCCATGGTGATGACAACAGAAACAAAAGTAGAAGGGAAGTAAACCAAGAAACCTGTCAGAAAGTGATATCTTTCAGCCATAACAAATATTATTCATGCCTTTGCAGGCTCAGTGTAGGTGCAATTTCTGGTGTATTTCCCGGTTGTAGCGCGTCTCCTGACGCGTTATATTTGTCATGGATTTTTTCCAAAGCTAAGTGCAAAAGTTCAGTGATATCAAAGTAAAATAACATGAAAACCTGTATCCTCATTTTCACGTCATTTTTATTTATCACTGCGGCTTCTTTCGGACAGCAACTCAAAGACACCGTTGTGGATGTTGATGGCAACATGTACCACACCGTGAAGATCGGGAAACAAATATGGATGCAGGAAAATCTCAAAACCACCAAATACAGTGATGGTTCTCCCATACCCAAAGAACCCAATAATGCCAAATGGAAAAAACTCACCACTGATGCCTACAGCGATTATTACGACAAACCAAAAATGAGCAAACAAACCGGTCGTCTGTATAATTTCTACGCCGCCACAAGTCCTGCCAAAATTTGTCCCGCAGGCTGGCATGTACCTTCAAACAAAGAATGGAACATACTCGAAGAATATCTCGACAACACCGTGGACACCACTATTACCGGCAACCTCGGCTCCGACATTGGCGGAATCATGAAAGACACAGGTACTGCCCACTGGAGCGCTCCCAACACAGGCGCTACAAACAGCAGCCATTTCACCGCTTTGCCTGCAGGCTATCGAAACATTGGCGGCGCCTATCTCAGCATCGGTCTCATTGGCGTCTGGTGGACCTCGTCGGAAGAAGATAAACTGAATGCATCATACCGTTTCCTGACCTATAAAAACTCACAGATCAACCGAAGCTTTGTGGCTAAGAATAGCGGGCTTTCGATAAGGTGTGTTAGGGATTGAAGGGGGAAATTTGAAGGGGATAGAAAATAGATGATAGTTGATAGAAAATAGAAAATAGAAGGGATGCAGAGGTGGAAGTAGGTGAGAATGGTGTAATGGAATGACAATCCTGAAGGGATTGAATGTTTATAGAAACGATGATTGTATTTTGAATTGCGACTCCGGAGGAGTCGAATGTTGTGTTGTTTTTACCTCACCCAAACCCTCTCCTAAAGGCGAGGGCTTTTCCGCATTTCATAGTTAGAGTTGAGAAAAGGGAAAAGCTGCTTTTTATCATAGCAGTCCATTCACGACAACAGTCACCCCTTCTCATTTAGGCTTGCCTATGCACACATCTATATAAGTTGTTCAAATAATTTGACGTTCTACAAACGTCTTTTTACTCTCAAATTAACTTTACTACAAT
>CAISZK010000237.1 GCA_903889915.1 uncultured Bacteroidota bacterium | reverse complement strand
TCAAAGGTTTATAGTAAGAAAGGAAGAGAGATACAACCCCGAAGTGGGGGAAAGATGCCGAAGGCATCAAAGGTTTATAGTAAGAAAGAAAGAAAGAGGGATGCGACCCCGAAGGGGTCGTAGGTTAGCTGGGTTTCGTGTTCTCTGCAACCCGAACAAAATATTATTTTATGCTACAACAATTAGGATTATTACAGACATTTAGACAGATGGTTCATCCCTTTTTTTATGAAATGGAAGGTGATTACCACCTCCGCAATTATTGCAGAATGCGCATTACCGCTCTTCCAAAGGCATATAAAGGAAAAGAAAAAATTAAAGCAATATTACTTGGTGCTGATCCTACTAACAATGGAATTAAAGGAAAACCGGAATTAATTCAATTAAGCACTGTATTTGGCATTGGTTCAGAGTATGAAAAATACTTTTTTAAACCTCAATTGGTAAATCTTAATGCAATTGGATTTGCCAAAGAAGAGCTTTATATTCAAAATCTGTGTAGGAATTATTTTTACGAACAAACCTATGCAAATCCTTATTGGTTAACGTTTGCACAAATATGGTTGAAATATCTCAAAGAAGAACTTGGCAAATTACATAATAAAAAATTACCTTTACTTGCCTCATCTGAAATTATTATGAAAGCTCTGGTAAATGAAGTTCCTCCTGCTAAAGCGCTGTATGAAGAACCGAAAAAATATTTACCACTAAAATCGGAAGAACTCGACAGGTATGTTTATCCATTATACCGTCATTACAGATATTCCTTATCAAAAGGCAATGAAATTTACAGAGAATTTTTAATTAATAAATTACATGTCTGACGTTCTAAATAAACTGTGGGGTTTCTGCCATACCTTATGCCACGAGAAATGTAATGAGATAGGATCACCGACCCTGAAAGGGTCACAGGTTTATAGAAATGATGTAAATGGCGAATTTACGACCCCGAAGGGGTCGAACATTTCACACGTTTCTTTTTCTATAAACCTGCAATCCCTTCGGGATTTTAAATGAATAAATAAAATAATAATGAGCGACGTAGTAAATAAACTGTGGGGCTTTTGCCACACCTTGCGCCATGAGGGAATTGATTATAATGATTATATAGAGCAACTTTCTTTTTTGCTCTTCCTCAAAATGGCCGATGAAAAAGAAGTGCATCTTACAGTGAAATATAATTGGAAAGCCCTGAAAGAATTAAGCGGCGGTGGTTTAATGGACCATTATACAGATACCTTAAAAGAACTTGCAAAAGAACCCGGTTTGCTTGGCGAAATTTTTACACAGGCACAAAACCGTTTCAACAATCCTGTAAGTTTAAAAAAACTGCTCAACCTGATTGAAGAAGACGAATGGACTTCCATGGATGTGGATGTAAAAGGCGCCGCCTTTGAAGGACTGCTGGAAAAAGCTGCCAGTGAAGGCAAGAAAGGAGCCGGGCAATATTTCACACCTCGTCCTTTAATTCAAAGCATGGTGCGCCTTATGAAGCCCGACCCAAGAGGAAAATCATCTTTTACTATTACCGACCCCGCTTGTGGCACAGGTGGTTTTTTGGTTTCGGCTTATGAATGGCTTTTGCACGAATGTAAAGGAGCTTTTCCACGGGAAGATGTAAAGCGAATCCGCGAAAACACCTATTACGGACAGGAGTTGGTTGCCCGTCCACGCCGCCTGGCATTGATGAATATGTATTTGCATGGCGTAACACCAAAAATAAAATTAGGCGATACCATTTACAATACACCCGGAAGCCAACGTTTTGATGTGGTTTTAGCCAATCCACCATTTGGAACAAAAGGTGCGAACCAGGTTCCGGAGCGTGATGACTTTACAGTGGAAACAAGCAACAAGCAATTGAATTTTGTGCAGCACATCATGAGCACACTCAAACCGGGAGGACGAGCCGCCATAGTGTTGCCCGACAATGTATTGTTTGAAGATAAAGCAGGTGAAGTGTTTGAAATACTGATGCAGGATTGCAACCTGCATACTATTTTACGATTGCCAAGAGGAACATTTACCCCCTATGCACAGGGCGTAAAAGCGAATGTTATTTTCTTTCAGAAATTTTCAGGAAGCGCGGAACCTGCCACCAAAAATGTTTGGATTTACGATAACCGCAGCAACATTGAAGGCATTACCAAAAAAGACCGCCCACTTACTGCAAAATATTTCGAAGAATTTGAAAAATGTTATGGCGCCGATCCTAATGGAAATAGTAAACGAACCGACCAAGGGGAAACAGGTCGTTTTCGTTGTTTCACATTGGAAGACATTAAAAAACGCAATTACAAATTAGATATTACATGGCTGAAAGACGACAGTATTGAAGATGCCGACAGCCTGCCTGAACCTAATGATTTGGCAACAGAAGCTATTACAGAATTAGAAGTTGTAGTTGATGATTTACGTGAAATATTAAGCCTTTTGGAAAATGATGGAGAATAATTTACCGACCCCGAAAGGGTCAAAGGTTTATAGCATTTCATTATCCAATATTTCTAAGACCCTGAAAGGGTCACAGGTTTATAGGAATAATTGGGTGAAGGAATCTTCGACCCCGTTGGGGTCGAAGATTCCCGTGTTCATGTTTTTCTATAAACCTTCAATCCCTTCGGGATTGGTCAACGCAAATGAAAGGGAAAATGATGGAAAATAATTTTCCTGATAGTTGGGAACTTGTTAAACTCGTTGAACAACTAAACTTTTTGCCAACGGGAGTAAAGGAATTTGAGGGAATTAAAAAATATTTCTCAACTGGTAGTATTCAAGAAAATGAATTTACACCAGAAGGTGAATTTACTTTTATCAATCGCCCGTCAAGAGCAAATAGAATTGCTGAATTAGGAGATGTTCTTCAGGCAAGAATGAAAGCAACAGATAAAGGACTTTTGATTGATGAAAAATTAGATGGGCAATTATTCTCGACAGGTTTTCTTCAGGTAAAACCTTATGGAGAAACCTATAATAATAAACTCCTTTATTATTATATTAAATCTGAATTTTTCCTTACTCAAAAGAATGAATTAGCAACAGGTTCAACGCAAGAAGCATTAACAGACAATGGTGCAAATGATATTGTAATCCCGCTTCCTCCTCTTCCCGAGCAACACCGCATTGTAGACAAGCTTGATGCAGTAATGCAAAAAGTAGAAAGCAACAAACTACGTCTTGATAAAATCCCCAAACTTCTCAAACGCTTTCGGCAGTCGGTTTTGGCCGCTGCTGTGAGTGGCAGGTTGACGGAGGAATGGAGAAAGAAAAATAATTATGAAAACCTATTTGAAATTTCCAAACAATTTGAAATTAATGATACTTATAGAGAGTTAAATGAGCTTTCAGAAAATTGGAAATGGGTAGCATTAGGTAATTATGTAAAATGTAATAGAGGGAGGTTTTCAATTAGACCACGAAACGACCCGAGATATTTTGGAGGCAGTATTCCTTTTATTCAAATTGGAGATTTGCCACGAGAAGGTGGCTTTATAAATACACATAAGCAAACCTTAAATGAATCTGGTTTGAAGGTCAGTAAAATGTTTCCTAAAAATACACTTACGATGGCAATTGTTGGTGCAACCATTGCCAATACAGGTATTCTTGCATATGATATGTGTTTCACCGATAGCATGGTTGGCATGAATAAGGGCGATTTAGACTTAAATTTGTTTCTTGATTACTATTTAAGAATTGAAAAAGAAAATTTCAGACAGCTTTCATATGCCGGTGGTGGTCAGCCAAACATTAAACTTGAATTGCTAAACGATTATCCTTTTCCACTTCCACCAAAAGAAGAACAAAAAGAAATCGTACGCAAAGTAGAACAACTTTTTGCCTTTGCCGATAAAATAGAAGCCCGCTACACCAAGGCAAAAACCATTTTGGATAAACTGCCACAAAGCATATTGGCAAAAGCATTTCGTGGCGAGTTGGTTCCTCAAAACCCAAATGATGAACCTGCAAGTGTGTTGCTGGAAAGAATAAAGAAGGAGAAAGAAAAATTGGCAGGGGAAAAGAAGGTGAAGAAAATAAAGGAATATTCAATAAAAGAAAAACCTTTGAAGATTGCGGCGGAGAAGGAAGTGAAATATATAAAAGTGATTACAGGAAAATAAAATGATAAACTTACTTTTCAGATTGTTTCTCACATTCAATGCAACATCGTTGATATTGGTTGTGTACTTGGTCAAAACACAAAAGGTTTTAAATGCCTTGTGGTGTCCGTTTACAAACCTCCCTCATTTTATTTCTTACTTAATTTATTTTCTAATTCCTGTATTGCTCACATTTTTGAGTTTGCATATTTCAAAATACTTGGCAAACGATAGCATTGAAAAAGAAAACGGCGTTTCAGCAATCAAGGAAATTGAACAGGCAAACAATGCTTATCTGCCAAGCTATTTGGGCTACTTCTTTGTTGCATTAAGCGTTCCGTATTGCGACACATTGATTTTTGTTTTTGCAATTCTGTTTCTATTTACATTTCTTTCTCAAACACTTTATTTCAACCCGTTATTTCTACTTTTTCGTTATCACTTTTATTATTTAACAACAGCCAACAACATCAAAATATTTTTGATAACCAGAAAAAAACTTAAAGATCCGGGTAAACTGAATTTTCCAAAACTGAAACGCATAAACGATTTTACATTTATAGACAAAGAAAAATAGCCATGAACCATTTATTAGCAAAAACCAAAGGCAGGCACGGAGATTTTTTCAAAGTAATTTCCGATGAAGAAATATTTGAACTGCCCGACAATTTGAACAGCATAGTTGAATATGATGCAGACCACAACCTTGACGAGGACAGTTGGTTCGCTATTGCTGAATTTTCAGCGAAAGATTATTGCCTTGAGTTTTTGAGAAGGCGTTTTGTTTCTACTGACTACAACCAATTGGTTCAAGCCAGCTACACAAAGATTGATTTCCTTTGTGCATATCAAACGGGTGTTTATTATTTTCAGAAAGTTTCAAGCAAGCAGTTAATTCGTAAAAAGTATTTCACACTTTCAGACGAACCAACTTTGTATGAAGATGCTCCCATAATTGTTATTGATGAGTTTGCAGATGCAATCTATGTGAAGAACGAGGACACACTCTATTTCAAAAATCTCACTGCAATCATGAGCATTTTCAAAGGCATTGACATTTTATATCGTGAAGCAACACATGAGGAAACAGAAGAGTTTTTAGATAATGATTTTATTGAACTAACAAACGCCTTTTCAGCTGACAATGTGGGCAGAGCAAATAGAAAGCGAATTGCAGCAGCAAGGGAAACTTTGGCAAGATTTACTACAGAAGAAAAGCAAGGAATTTTTGCATACATCAGAGAGTATTGTGAGGACTTGACCTTTAACGAGAATGATGAAAACTTTTCAATCAGCAGTGAAGAAGAACTGAAACAACTTGTTTACGGAATTGAACAACGATACTACACAACACGGTTAGGAAACGAAAGACGATTAGCGAATTCAATAACGACACTTTGAGCCAACGCAATTTACAAACACATTATGCCATTCATTCCTTACGAGTGCGTGTGTATAATTTTCAATACAAAATTCGAATATTTTCATGAAGCATTTTGCATTGTTTTTTTATTGTAGCACGCGTTTGAAACGCGCGCTATCATTGAAACACGCATTACATTGTTTTTTTAATGTTCGCGCTCTGTCTCCTGACGATTGCATGAGAAACTAAATTTCAATCCAACAAAAAAGGCCGAATATAAATCCGGCCTTTTCAGTTTATAATTTTTTAAAGTTTCGTGTTTCGTGTTTCAAATCAAAAATCAAAAATCACAAATCAAAAATGACTATTGATTATTGACTAATGACAAATCAAGGAACCAACGTCACCCTTCCCTGATCGCGCGCGTCAAAAAGTTCGCGCTCTGTCTCCTGAATAGCGCATGTGAAAAACATTACACAATACCCATTGCCTATTGTTATAAACATATAAAACGCACGCTAACCCGAAACTCTTTCAAATTCCTTCATACTAGTCATAAGCGTATATAGAGCAGGCAACAAATCATAAATATGGTAAAAAAAAATTTAATACCTGTCAATATCTTTTTTTATACTTATTGTCTCCGGATCGTTCTTCCCAAATCTTTCTACAATGTAAGGATATGCCTTTTCGTAACATGCTTTAGCTTCTTTATAATTCCTCTTTTCTTTATGAATATCTCCAATGTGTTTATACACATCACCTGTTCTGTCTATTTTTTTGTTGGGGTTATTCAATTCATATTGTAAAGCTGTCTCATATAACGGAAGGGCTTTTTCCAAATCGCCCCTATCTTTATATACCTGTCCAAGATTCATTCTACTGCCGTTAACTTCTTCATGCTCCGGTCCCCAGGTATCGAGCTGCCACTTCAAAAGTTTTTCAAGTATTTCAGCCGCTTTATCATATTTCCTGTATGACCAATATGCCATACCTAAATTGTTATGAGCTAAGGAATACGGAAATTTTAATTCTTCTGTAATTTCGGGGAATCCTGCCGATAATTGTTCAAGCACTTCAATGGCTTTGGTATGGTTGCCACTCATCCTGTTTATTTCACCAATAGATGCCCATGTAAGAATGGTATCGGGATGAAAAGGTCCAAGTGTTTTAGTATGATCGGCTAAACGATCTTCAAAATGTTTGAGTAATGCATTCATATTTTGCTGAGGTGTTGACATGGTTTAGATTTTTAAATTTTACTAATAAGAAATATAAACTTTGTAAAAATTATTTAAAATTTAATTATTAACAACATTCATTTCATTCTTTGCAAGTGCAAATATAAATAAATTATGAGAAATTATGCATAAATTAAATTTCCATCGGTTTTGATTTGCAGCGTATCAGAACGGCATTTGCGATCCGTACCGATTTACTATAAGGATTTGCAATCCGATCTCTGATCGCGCTCGTCAAAAAGTTCGCGTTCCTGTTTGCTCTCGTCCGCAAGTTCGCGCTCTGTCTGACGAGTGCGTGTATAAAATATTAAAACAAAATTCAATCATTTTTATGAAGCATTTTTCATTGTTTTTTTATTGTAGCACGCGTTTGAAACGCGCGCTATCATTGAAACATGCGCTATCATTGAAACACGCGCTTACCCGAAACTCCAATCTCCTTTCAAATCCCCTCAAACAACCCATAGATATAAGGATTGCCTTCAATCACTTCATCTGAAAAACTGCTTAACATCAATTTGTTTTTACTACGGTTCCAGACATAAATTTTTAGTGTGGCATCAGGAAATTGTTTCAGGGTGGTTTCACTGATCATTTGTGATAAAACCACGGTGTTACTATCCCTGTCAATCATGAAATTTTTATATTCGGAGGCTGCCCAGATGATGGATTTGTTGTCGCTGCCCAGGTCAAACACCAGCAAGGGATCTGCAGCGCTATCCTGTGCGCTTATCGTCACCCTAATATTGACAATATTGTGTGTGCCACTGACAATATCCTTCAGCCTGACATTTAATGAAGGACTATACTCATTATTGCTGTCAACAACATAAGCGCCTTTGCCATAAAAGAATCTTTTGAGCAGGCTGTCGCTGATGGCGGCTATTTTTGTTTCCTGATCTCCTTTGCGCGCGTTTGAAAAAACTATCTTATCATGAAGCAGATCGTCGCTTTTCTTCTTTGAAAAACAATAGAAGGAATAGGTAAAACCCTCATCTTTTTCCATCATGAAAGGGTAGGATTTTTTGATGATCTGAACGTAATCCAAAGGAAGGTTTCCGCAAATGAAATAATCGGTGGACTGCCTGTTCACAAAATTATTGAACTGTTTCGGATTTGGCAAACTGTCGAAACCATCGAAATTGATGTAATCGAATTTCCTGTTGTACTTTTTAAAATAATATGCGGCGATTTTGGGTGGCAGAAAAAGTTCGATGGTGCACTTCTTTGCATCCCCTGCCATGTCAATGGATGTGTAGGAGTCCGTCACTACCTGCTCGAATTGTTGTTTGTAAAAAACAGTGTAGTGTTTTCTTTCAAAGATCAGCGAACATGAGGTGGCTGTTAAAATGACAAGCATGATCAATATTTTGAATCGGATATTCATATCACGGAACAACGAAAACAAAAACATGAGGAAGAAGGGGAAAACAAAAATGAGTGTGGAGAACTGCAACAGGGGATTGACTTTTATTGAATAAACATACGCGATGATAAACTGGCTGAAAAACCAACAGACGGCTATGATGCGGAACTTCTGTGTCTGGGACAGGTTGCCGGATTGCTTTACCAGGCTTATTAAAATTAAAATGATGACAAGGGTATAGATCCAATAAGAAAAATGAAAAACATAGCGGATGAAAAGTATGATCCAGCCCGGCTCAGGCTTGCCAAGCCATCCGCCAATGCCACCCATTTTTAACTGAACAAAAAACAGGTTCAGATGAGGAATGTAAAGAGCAAAAATTGCAACGCCTGCCAGCAGATAGGCTTTCCAATTATTTCTATTCAAAAACAGCAGACCTGTCAAACCAACTGTGGCTGCAAACAGCAGGGCAAAATGATGATCGTAGGCACACAGGGCGCCTGAAAGAACGTAGCCAATCCACCATTTAATTTTTTTACTTCCGGGATTAAACAAAAAGTTTGTCCAGCACCAGACCATCAGCATTGAAAAAAATAGGCCGCTAATGTAAGGTCTTTCAATCTGGCTGTACATAACCATATACTGCAGGCCCGTCATGAACGAAGCGGTGATCAAACCCACGGTGCTGTTGAACCAGAACTTCGCAATTTTGTAAGCAAAGAGAATTGACAATAACCCGAAAACGATGAAAGGAAGTTTTACAATAAATCCGGCATCACCGAACAGTTTTACCCAGTAAAATAAAAACACCTGCACACCTGCCGGATGTGTGTCAACTTTGACGCCATAGTTAATAAGATCACTGTAAGAATTGAAATGGGTACGCATCAGGGCGCTCAGTTCGTCGGGCATGAGTGGAATGGAAGAAAAATTCCACAGGCGCAATACTGCGGCGACAACAAGGATCATGCATAAAAGAATACTGTCGTGTTGTTTTATTTTCATAGATGTTAGCTTATGCTAAAAGTTAATTCCGGCAATGATTGAATCCTTCTCAGAGTTTTGCTTTATCTTTGTTGACAAAGATAAAATAAAAATGTCCTTGTCTTCCGGGTTGAAAAAGTCTTTTTTAATTTTCATTAGTGTCCGGGAAAAATAATCAGAATGATCTTAAAAGCTTTTAAAGACATGGAATTTCAGAAGATATCGCCCCGATGGGGCTTCATTTCCGCTGTTAATTTTTTTATTACAAAGATATCACTACTACGTAGTGCAGATGCCGCAGTGGAACAGCAATCCCAGAGGGATGTTATCTTTGTAATAAAGAAAATACGATGGTATTTAAGTCATATAGTGACGATATAAAAAAATAACCGGAAAGCAATGATTAATTTTAAAAATGAAATGGAATTACCTGACTTGATTTATCACAAAGGTTATTAAACCTTTTTGACTCTGAAATGTCGAACAAACACCAAAGGGCAAAATAAAGAATAGAATGAAAAATCTCTGCATTACTCTGCTGATCACCTTAGCAACCATCATCACTTCGCAGGCACAAAACTTTTTTATTTCAGGCAAAATCACTGACAGGCAAAATGCCGCATTAAGTGGTGCAAATATTACATTGCTCAATGCTGCCGATTCAGCATTTATCAAAGGATCGGTAACCGATCTGAACGGTGATTTCATTGTTCAGAACCTCTATGCCGGTAAATACATTGTGAAGATCTCGTACCTGGGTTATGACAATCTTTTTCTGGATAAAACCATCACTTCACTATCACTTGCCCTTGGCGCCCTGACTATGAATGAAAAAACGGCAGTGCTGAAAAGTTTGAATGTTACTGACAAAACACCGCCTGCAGAATTGAAAGGAGACACTACACAGTACAATGCAAAAGCTTTTAAAACCAACACTGATGCCACTGCCGAAGACCTTGTAACGAAAATGCCAGGAATTTCTTCGCAGAATAATAAAGTGCAGGCTCAAAATGAAGATGTGAAACAGGTGCTGGTGAATGGCAAACCTTTTTTTGGTGATGACCCCAACGCAGTATTGAAAAATCTTCCTTCCGAAATTATTGAAAAGATACAGGTGTATGATGAGAAAAGCGACCAGTCACAATTTACGGGTTTTGATGACGGGAATACCTCCAAAACCATAAACATTATTACCAAGACACAATTTAAAAATGGTGTTTTCGGCAAAGCTTATGGTGGCTATGGTTATGATGATAAATGGAAAGGCGGTTTTAACCTTAATTTTTTCAAGGACAACAGAAGGATCACCATCCTTGCCCAATCGAACAATGTGAATGATCAGAATTTCACTACCGAAGACCTGCTTGGAGTGGTTGGAAGCAGTGGCGGGAACAGAGGCTCACGCGGAAGTTTCGGTGGTCGTGGAGGAGGCCCTTCGCAATACGGTCAGGACAATGGTTCAGGCAACTTTCTTGTCAACAACCAAAGCGGAATAACAACAACAAATTCTTTTGGCATCAACTATGTTGACAAATGGAAAAAGGTTGACTTTACAGGAAGTTATTTTCTGAATTACACAGACAATAATAATGTGAGTAATTTATTCCGACAGTACATCACCTCAAAAGATTCGGGGTTAAAATATAACGAGGCCAGCAATGCCAACAGCACAAATTACAACCATCGTTTTAATTTTAAATTCGATTGGAAAATTGACACATTGAATTCTCTACTGTTCCGTCCCAAACTTTCGGTTCAGCAAAATAACGGAAGCAGCGCTTTGAACGGCGAAAACCGGCAGGCAGGAGATCTTGTCAGTAATACCATGAATGATTACAGCTCTAAACTTACGGGAATTAATTTATCTGCTCCCCTGCTCTATCGCCATTCGTTCCATAAGAAAAGAAGGACATTGTCTTTGAGTGTTACTCCCGGATACAATCAAAGCAAAGGCAACAGCTATCTGAATACGTTTACCAATTATTTTGCCGACACGCTCAAAGCCGACACAATTGACCAGCTGGCAAACCTCAACAAACACGGCATTGTTATGTCGTCGAACATTACCTATACCGAACCAATCACTGACAAAGCACAAATGCTGTTCACTTATGGGAACAACTATAACAAGAGCCAGTCGGATAAAGAAACCTACGACTTTACCGCCTATAACCAGGATTACACTCTTTTTGATACTGCATTATCCAACAAATTCAACACCACCTATTTTTCACAATCTGTAGGAACAACCTACCGTTACCAGAAAGATAAGTGGAGCATTAATGCCGGTGTTTCTTATCAGCATGCACAACTGGACAACAAGCAAATTTTCCCTTATGATTACAGCCTGAACAAAACATTTAACAGCTTTTTGCCAAATGCCATTTTTATGTATAGGTTTTCTTTAAAAAAGAACCTGAGGATATTTTACCGGAGTTCAAATACAGCCCCCACGGTTAGTCAGTTGCAAAACGTGGTTGACAATACCAACCCTTTGCAGTTATCAAGCGGAAATCCTTATTTAAAGCAGAACTGGCAAAACAGTCTTATCATGCGCTATTCGGCTGTCAACACTGCCAAATCAACAGCATTCTTTGTGTTGTTCAACGGGACTTACACTCAAAATTACATTTCCAGCAATACCCTCATTTCACAACATGATTCCATACTCTCACCTTCCATCATTTTAGCATCAGGTTCACAATTTACAAAACCTGTAAACCTCAACGGCTATTATAGCATCAGCTCATTTGTCAATTACAGTTTCACAATTCCGAAAATCAAATGCAATATGAATTTGAACACGGGCGGAACCTACTCCAGCACTCCCGGTTTGATCAACAATGTCCTGAATACTGCCAACAATTCCATGGTTGGATTGGGTGTGGTACTCAGCAGCAACATCAGCGAAAAGGTTGATTTTACGTTGTCATCCAATTCAAATTTAAATCATATCAGCAACTCACTCCAGGAAAAGCTGAACAGTTCTTATTTCAACCAGAATTCAAAATTTAAAATTCAGCTCATGCCCTGGAAAGGACTGGTGCTGGCAACCGATCTGAATCATCAGTATTATAATGGACTTTCACGAAATTTAAACCAGGATTATTTGTTGTGGAATGCTGCGATCGGCTATAAATTTTTGAAAAACAGACAAGCCGACATCCGTTTGAGTGTTTATGATATTCTTAAGCAAAACAATAGTCTTACAAGAAACACCTCACAGACTTATTATGAAGATGTGCAAACGAATGTGCTGCAACGCTACCTGATGCTTACTTTCACTTACAATTTCAAATTTTATAAGAGTACGGGGGATTTGAATAACAATTATTCGGGGAAAAAAAGTCAATAGTCATTAGTCATTAGTCAATAGTTAAGAGGAGATAGAAAATAAATGAGAACGACAATATGCTTTATTCTGTCAGTAATGTTGACAACAACATTATTCAGCCAGATTGATAACACTTTGAAATGGCAGACAGATTCAATAAAAATTGATGGAAAGACCACTGACTGGAAAACTCTTCCTCCTTTTTACGAAGATAAAACCAAACTTGCTTTTGACATGCGAAATGATGCAGGCAGTTTATACATGTACCTGAAAGTTTCTGAACAACAAACACAGTTTAAAATTGCGAGGGCAGGAATGACCATTAATTTCACTACGAAGCTCAAACCGGTGAAAAAAGCGAAGATCACATTTGCACCATTTATGACACAAAAGATGAGTGAAAATAAGGATAAAGAAGTCGTCGGGAAAAAAGAACCTTTCAGTCTGAAACAGAAATATTTTCTCACACCCGCAGTGGTGACAGCATCAGGTTTCACTTACTCAAATATTCAGCTTTCTACAACTAAACGAAATGATAGTGTGATCACTTATGCTGTTGGCTGGGATACGCTGAATTCTATGTATATTGAGATTCAAATACCGTTAAGAGAATTTTTTGGTGACAACTATAATCTGAAACAAGTAACAGAAAAGGAGATCGCATTAAAGATAACAGAAAATGCAGTGGAGAATCCAGCGATGTCGCGCAGTGAGTCCGATTCAGGACAGGGAGGCGGAATGATGAAAGGAAGTGGAATGGATCATGGTGGCGGAATGGGGCGAAATGGAAGCGGTATGACTTATGAGGGGAACTCACAAGAAAGAACAGGGATGTTTGAACAACAATCGCTAAAACAAAAGTTCAAATTGAACGGTAACGCTAAATAAGATCCACGATAAGTTTTGCAATAATTACAAGGTGGGGTGAATAAAAAGATCTTTCTGAAAAACAAAAAGACAGAGATTTCAGCCCTCTTTTCACTAATGCCTACCAGACAAATTACTCAATAACCACAATAGAAAGGCTAATTCTCTTTAAATCCAATTTTCATTATCGTCACAATCAACGTTTAACATTATTTTAGATTTGATATAGAATATCTTTTCTATTTTTGTTGGCTGAAACATAAAGATTACCATGAAGAATTTCAAAACTATTAACACAATTTTAGGCTGGCTTGTTGGCTTGACAGCCATCACAGTATTCTTTCTAACCTCGGAGCCAACAGCTAGTTTCTGGGATTGCGGAGAATTTATTTCCTGCTCGTATAAACTCGAAGTCGGACACCCTCCCGGTGCACCGACATTCTTATTATTAGGTAGGATTGTTTCATTGTTGGCTTTCGGCAATGTCCATTTGGTTGCGCTTATGATAAACCATTTGTCGAGTACAGCGAGCGGACTTGCGGTGATGTTCCTTTTCTGGATCATTACCTATTTTGCAAAGAAATTCTATACACACAACAATGAAGAACTGACACAGGGCAACATGATCGCCATACTGGGTAGCGGACTTGTAGGTGCAGTGGCATTTACTTTCAGCGATTCATTCTGGTTTTCGGCTGTTGAAGGAATTGTTTGGGCAATGGCTTCGTTTTTTACTTCAGCCATTTTCTGGTGTGGAACAAAATGGGACAGGGAAGAAAAAGCCTCTGATGGATACCGTTGGATAATCCTGATGGGTTTCCTTATAGGTTTATCAATTGGTGTACACTTGTTGAATTTACTTGCTATTCCTGCTATCGGGTTTTTGTTTTATTTCAAATACTACAAGCCTTCCATCAAAGGATTGATCATTGCAGCACTCATCTCATTGGGAATAACCGGAGCTATCTTTAGTATTATCATTCCACAGGTTGTTGACCTATTTGCTAAAACTGAATTGCTTTTTGTCAACACTTTCAGGTTGCCATTTAATTCAGGAACTTTGTTTCTTGCTTTGTTGTTCGCAGGACTTATTGCCGGTGGGATTTTATACACTATAAAACAAAACCTCAAACCTATTTATACCAATCTGATTTTATTAGGATCTTTGATATTTTTACTGCTGATATTGTTTGGAAGCACGGGTGTAGGAAGTTTTATTGAACGCCTTATAGTTGTTGGACTGCTTATTTTCTTATTCTACAGGATCAGAAATAAAAAGGCAGTTTTAAACACACTGATACTTACGTTTGCATTTATGCTGATGGGGTATTCAACATACATGATACTTGTGATCCGCTCGAATGCTGAGACACCGATCTGTGAAAATGAACCTAAAAATGCTATCGCACTG
>CAISZK010000236.1 GCA_903889915.1 uncultured Bacteroidota bacterium | reverse complement strand
TAATTGACGAACAAACCTCTCCCCTTTTCAGGATAATGTGGGTCTATAATTTTGACAACCCTGCACGCAGGCAATTTGACAATAACATCTGTGCTTTTCATATCGGAAATGGATTGATACTGTCCGTTGCTCACAACCTCAGGGTTGAGGCAGGCATTTTCCACACCATAGATGATGAGATTTATCAGCGCGAGATATTACCCTGCTTCAGCCAAGCACAGTCTGCGGCTTTTGATCATCTTTATCCTCTGGATACGGCCACCAACAGGCGTTATGCAAACATCCCGAATCCGCAGGACAAGATGAACATCATAAATACGCTGAAGCAAATTAATTTTGACACACGCTGGATAAGCTTTAATCAAAAGAAAATTTGCAAACCTTACCTGATCGTTCAGTTTAAAAAAGATCATTTTTTCAATGATGCCGGCTTGGACGATCTTTTTGATGCAAGAACTTATTTCAACGAAGCTTCATTATACAGGAATACTTACCTGATAGAACTTGAGCTTACAGATGCTTTTTACAGTGAAGATGTGGCATTGTACCGCATTGTCAATACTGAGCCTAAAATCATCAGCAAACTTCCCTTTATTGAGCCAGACTTTAGTATTCTCGATGATGACGAATCTAATCTTTATTGTCTGCAGAGCGATCCTACTGCTTCACTTGGCCGGCTTTTGAACAATGCCCATATTGAAGGGATACTTGATCACTGGGGGGTATTCAATGACAGGATCGGTGGGAACTATATTTTTGATGGCTACAGGTATCTGATAAAAGGATATTTCAGGTTTGGTTCGTCCGGAGCTCCTTATGTGGTTTACGATGACAATGAAAAACAATTTAAGGTGAATGCTGTTCAAAGTGAAGCAAGCCCGCTGCAGCTTTCAATCAACAACAACAGGGAAGGAAATTTTCAGTATGTAAACGCGATTGCTTCGCCTTTGAGTATTGTTAAAAGTAAATTGGAGGGGTATTTGGGATAAGAAGGGTATAAAGTGGAAGGCTGAAGGCCTTCTAAACATTTTCCCTCCGGATTCAAAATTATTTAATAATATTGCCTTCTAAAACTATTCACATTGCTTTTCAGTTCGATATTTTTTCTCTACATCTTTTTACCCGCATCAATACTGCTTGTAGTATTGGGTGGCAAAAGGCTGAGAAATATTTTGCTCTTATTCTTTAGCCTGATCTTCCTGGCTTGGGGAGGTGTGAGCAATGCGCTGATTCTTCCTGCTTCCATTATAGTAAATTATTTTGCAGGCATGCTGATCAGTCGCAGCATTGGCAGCAGGAAAGCACGCATCTTTCTTTTTGCAGGCATTCTTTTCAACATTGGTTTACTGATTGGTTTCAAATACCTGAATTTCTTTGCCGACAGCATCAACACCATTTTTTATTCATCTGCGAAAGATGGAATTCATCTCAAAAGGATGATGATACCATTGGCGATCTCCTATTATACCTTTCACTGCATTTCATACCTGATTGACATTTACCGTGAGAATATCACTGTACAAAAGAACATCATCAGGTTTTCGCTTTATGTTTCTTTTTTCCCAAAATTAATTGCAGGTCCAATTGTCAGGTATAACAACATGGCAGAACAACTCAGCAGCAAGAAACTCAGCCTTTTTAAGTTTGCCGCAGGTGCCGAACGTTTTGTGATCGGTCTTGGTAAAAAGGTTTTGCTTGCCAACACATTTGCACTGCTTGCTGACAAAATGTTTGCCATGCCAATTGCCGAACATTCATTGGTTACTGCATGGGCGGGAATTATTTCCTATACACTTCAGATCTATTTTGATTTTTCAGCCTATTCCGACATGGCGATCGGTCTTGGGAAAATCTTCGGATTCGACTTTCCCGAAAACTTCAACTTTCCCTATATTGCAAAGTCTATACAGGAATTCTGGCAGCGCTGGCACATCTCACTCTCTTCATGGTTGCGCGATTATATTTTTGCTCCGCTGTCAATCAAATCACGCAACATGGGTAAAGCAGGTATTGCAATATCGCTGCTTATCACATTCGGAATTTGTGGTCTGTGGCATGGTCCAAGCTGGACGTATGTTCTGTGGGGACTGGGTATGGGATTTTTCCTTGCTCTCGAAAATGTTGGTTTTTCTAAGGTTCTTAAAAAGCTATGGTCACCATTGCGGCATTTATATGTGCTGATCATTGTGATCTTTGGTTGGGTGCTGTTTCGTTCCGACACTCTTGAATATGCCAAAGGATATTTTCATGCCATGTTTGGCTTTGGAACCGGCATCAACAAATATGCTGTGATTTCTTTTTACGTAACCAGAGAATTTCACCTATGTTTATTGATTGCTATCATTGGCTCCACAAGATTTTTTCCCATTGTCAGGGAACAATACAGCAAAATCATGTCACGGCTTACGCCAAAATTTGGCGGAGCAATTGACACCGGAGTTCTGGTTTTAGAATTGCTCGGCATCATATTTATCATGGTATCTTCAACCATGTACCTGATCACGTCTGCCTACAACCCATTTATCTATTTCAGGTTTTAATATGGACAACATGGCTGAAAATATCACATCCAAAACCATCCTGAAAGCAAAACTGATTGCAATTGTTTTTGCCCTTATTCTGATTTATCCGGTCATTGACCAGACTTTCAAAATTACGATGCGCAAAAAACTCAACGTAACAAAAAAACCTCTGACCTTTCCCGTTCTCGATACCAACAAAGTTGACACACTTCCGAAAATGCTCGAGGATTATTATTCAGACAGGTTTATCCTGCAGGATTTCCTGGTTGAAGTAAACAGCTATTTTAAAATAAAATTACTTGGCGTTTCACCTGATCAGTCGAAGGCTGTTGTTGGGAAAAACAGGTGGCTTTTCTGGGCACGGTACAATGATAACTACAGGGGAATTGGCACATTTACCGATGGAGAACTTATTCAACTGAAACAAATTCTCGACAAGAGAAGTGTGTGGTACAGGCAAAACGGGATGAGATTTTATCTTGCCATCCCTCCCGACAAAAACACCATTTATTCGGAATTTCTCCCTTCATGGATGCAGAAGGTAACACCACTGACAATGTACGACCAGGTGGTAAATCTATTTAAATACGACACACTGGTACCCGTCATTGACATGCGACCGCGAATACTCGAAGCAAAGAAAACTCATCCTTTGCTTTACTTCAAAATTGATCACCACTGGAATGATATCGGAGCTTATTATGGTTACCTTGCAATTGTTGACAGAATCAGCAAGGATTTCCCACAGATCGTTCCGATAAAGTATGACGACTACAATATTGACACAACAGAGAGATTCATTGCCGGAAGCGAATCCGAGCTTTTAAACATTAGTAAATGGTACAAAGAATATCGTTACAATTTCATTAAAAAAATTCCAACCAAAGCGCATGATGGTGTAAAAGCAGGTTATACTGTACCGCCAGGATTCCCATATCCCGACTACTATGAAATAGTGCGCCAAACTGAAGAAAGTAAACTCCCTTATGCATTTTTTATCAGGGATTCCTTTGCCGATGCTCTTCAAACCTTTTTTGACGAGAGTTTCGGAAAATACAAATTCCTTTACGATGGCTGGGGCTACATGGCCAACAAAGAGATCATCACCAAAGAAAAACCGGATATGGTGATCCTTATGCCTTACGAATCCAATCTGAAGAACATACTTTTGAATAATAATAATCAACCGCAGTGAGGCAGTCATTGGTCATTGGTCAATAGTCATTGGTCATTTGACTATTGACTGTTGACTGTTGACTATTGACCATTCATGGTGAGTGAATAAAGTGACGGAATTAGTGAGTTCCTTCAAAAAATCAGTGGATAAAGTGAAGGAACTCTTGAGTTCCTTCAAAAAATGCTTGATTAAAGTGAAGGAACTTGTGAGTTCTTTCAAAAAATGCTTGAATAAAGTGAAGGAACTTGTGAGTTCTTTCAAAAAATCCTTGAATAAAGTGAAGGAACTTGTGAGTTCTTTCAAAAAATCCTTGAATAAAGTGAAGGAACTTGTGAGTTCTTTCAAAAAATGCTTGAATAAAGTGAAGAAATAGTCTTCCCGCGTGCAATGCTCTGAATGGTTGGCATATTCATAAAGAAGTTCACATCCGGTTAAAACACAAATAAAATCTATTTGAATGATAGTATTTTGATTGTCTGTGATTTAATGTTTTTCACACGCACTCGTCGGGAGACAGAGCGCGAACTTATTGACGAGCGCGATCAGAGTTTGAATGATGCTATGCGATTAGCCACAATATAAGGTATTTCCATTAATGATGTTATTTTTTTTGTAAAAAAAGTTTGTATTAATAAATTTTGCCTAATTTTGCTCAATAAGTTTTGTAAAAAAAATCAAACAATAATGGTCGACAACCATATAAGGCAAAACTCTGATTCAAATTTAAAAGCGGCAGAACTATTGTTTGAAAATTTTCAATATGCTCCTAGTGTGCATTGCGCATATTATAGCGTATTTCAATTGATAAAATGTGTAATTAATGATTTTTTTGGATGCAACTTTGAAGATCAGGAAAAAGAATTAATTCAAGCCAAATTACAAAAAGCAACAAAAAATATTGGTGTGCACAGCTATACTATAAGTAAGTTTTGTAATGAAACAAAAAAATATTCAACAACAGAATACTTGTTCTTTAATAGGAATATTAAAGATCTCCAAAATTTTAGATTAAATTCAGATTACAAAAACATTGCGATTAATTTGAAAGATAGTGAAACTGCATTGAAAATTGCGAAGGAAATTAATGAAAAGATAATTGATAAATTTCACGTATGACAAGTAATGATTTTATAAAAAACAAAATAGATTTATTGAATAAATCTTTCCCCAATCTTTCAATAAGGTATCAATTCG
>CAISZK010000235.1 GCA_903889915.1 uncultured Bacteroidota bacterium | reverse complement strand
GTTCCGGAATCTGAAAAATGCAACAGACGAAGCGATAACCCTGTTCAGCAATAAAGAAGCGATTGAAGTGATCATCATGAAACCTTATGAGGATTACGTGAGAAAATTCAATGATGCCTTTATAACCATGCTGAATATTACACCAACTGTTAACAGCGTAAATGAACTGCAAAGCGAAAATGTTGAACTGGAATTCATAAAAGCTTTCCGGGATTTAATGCGGGTGAAAAACATACTCACTGCATTCTCCGATTTCAAATGGGAAGACCTTGCCATGAACGAACTGACTATTTCGGACTAAACCCTGCCACTCATTCCGGACTAAAGTAGGCCACCAATTCCGGAGCAAACCAGGCCAGTGATTCCGGAGTAAACCAGGCCAGTGATTCCGGAGCAAAGTAGACCAGTATTCCGGGCATGAAAAAAGTTTAGGTTTGAAGATTTTTTTCAATAAAAAAACCTGACATTCCGGCGCAAAGTAGGCCACCAGTTTCAAAAGGCAATATGGGTTCGTATAAAGGTTTAAATAATCTTTATATGATGTCAAATAAACCAATAACCATGTTGCAAATCAGACGCATTCTGCAATTAAAAGCCAAAGGGAAGTCCAATCGGAGTATAGCCCTTGAACTTCACGTCTCCCGGGATACTGTAAGTGAGTACGTGAGACGTATCAATCAACTTGAAAAAAGTTGCGAAGAGCTATTAAAGCTGAGCGATGAGGACCTTACATCGCTTGTAATCAATGAACCGGCAATAGTTCAGCAAGACCAGCGCTTTGCAGATATGCAGGAACGCTTGTCGAACCTGTGCGATGAACTTCAAAAGCCCCATGCTACCCGAATGATTTTATGGGAAGAATACAGGCAACAGGTTCCCGATGGCTACAGTTATACTCAGTTTTGCGAGTATCTGAGCCGTTTTCTTCAAACCCGGAAGGCAGTGATGAAATTTGAGCATGAACCCGCGGCAGTGATGATGTTCGATTTTGCAGGTGATAAATTATCCCTGATAGACAATCACAGTGGGGAGGTTAGACAATGTCCGGTATTGGTATGTACACTTCCATTTTCCGGATATACCTACATCAAGGCTCTTTTATCGGCCAACCGGCAACAATTGCTTCAGGCATTAAATGATGCCCTGTATTATTTTGGTGGGGTACCCCTGTCAGCCCTGACAGATAATATGAAGCAGATTGTAAAGAAAAGCAATCGCTATGAGCCCACTATTGATGATTTGGCAGAGCAATGGTCATTGCATTACAATACCACATTGATGGCGGCACGTGTAAGAAAGCCACGAGATAAGGCTACTGTCGAAAGCCACGTAAATGCGATATATAATCGTGTTTATGCTCCGTTGCGCAACCAGGAGTATTACAGCATAGAGCAGATGAATCATTTACTGTGGGAAGGATTAGAACAATTTAATGCCCGCAACTTTCAGCGACAGGATTATAGCCGGAGAGACCGTTTTGTTTTGCATGAAAAGGCTTTGCTACGCCCTCTGCCATTGGATCCCTTTGTGCCAAAGAATAAAATAACAGCTAAAGTACAGCGCAATTATCATATAACCCTGGGGGAGGATCGCCACCATTACAGTGTTCCTTTCAGGTACATTAGCAGCCAGGTACAGGTAATTTACGACACAGACAATGTTGAGATATATGCCGGTAATGTCCGCATAGCTTGTCATAAGCGAAACTATACTAAAAATGGGTACTCGACTATCGCTGATCATATGCCTTCCTCTCACCGGCATTATTTACATACCAAAGGTTGGGACGGCGAATATTTTATAGACAAGGCATCACAAATAGGGGAAAGCACACTTCAATCCATAAGGAAAATTCTTGATCAGCAGATATTTGTTGAACAAACCTATAACACCTGTCTGGGAGTTTTAAGACTTGGTGAAAAGTACGGAAATGATCGCCTTGAAGCAGCCTGCCTGCGTGCAAATACAGCTTCTAAGGTGACCTACACCATACTCAAAAACATACTCGAAAAAAACCTTGATAAAGTTCCTTTCCAAACAGATATTTTTTTAAATATCCCGGATCATGACAATATCAGGGGTGAAGACTCCTATAAATAACATATTACATTCACTTAAAATCTAAAGCATGATGAGCCAATATCAAACACCAGAGAAACTGAAACAGAAAAAACCAATGGCATGGCCCAAGGCTACCGGTCCTCCCGCCCCGGATACTGCCCTCGCACGAACACCTATAGTGTTCACCTTCCCGCAACCCCGTGCGCTATCAAACACTATACAAGCGCACTAACCTTGGAAACAAGGAGGGAAAACATCATCGGTTCCTGGTTAACGGGTTGTGGATACTCTATACTGACTTAAATAAATATCATATAAATACTTAAAATTAAAAACATGATTAACACAGATCAAACACTGGAAAAACTTGAGCAGTTAAAGCTCCATGGGATGGCACAAGCCTACCAGTCCACCCTGACACTGCCCTCGCACGAACTACCAACGATCCATGAACTTATGGCTATGGCTGTGGATGCAGAACAACTCACCCGTATCAGCCAACGCACTCAAATGTACCTGAAAATCAGCAACCTTCGTTATGATGCAGTGTTAGAACAAATCCAATGTTCTCCCGCGCGCAACCTTACCCGCAATCAGATACTTACATTGACGGACTGTGCTTTTATACAAAGGGCTGAAAACATTATCATTACTGGGGCTACCGGTTGTGGAAAAAGTTACCTCGCCTGTGCTCTCGGGCGACAGGCCTGTGCTTTGGGATACAAGACTTTATACCTGGGATTAAACCGATTTACCGAGAAACTTTCGCTTGCAAAACTTGATGGCTCTTACATCAAACTGCTTAATCAACTTGAAAAAATACCCCTGATCATTTTGGATGACTTCGGGCTTTCACCTTTAGAAAACCAAGTCAAAATAGCTCTGCTACAAGTTCTTGAAGACCGCTATGGCAAACGATCCACTATCATTACATCACAGCTTCCGGTAAACAAATGGTATCAATATATCAATGAACCGACCCTGGCTGATGCAATTATGGACAGATTGTCAGGTTCTGCTCATCGTTTTGAATTAAAAGGTGAATCGCTAAGACGAAAAATGTAAAAAAAAATGTAATTTTAACCCCTCAATTGTCCTTTGAAACAGGTGGCCTTCTTCGACCGAAATGAGTGGCCTACTTTACACCGGAATTGGTGGCCTACTTTGCACCGGAATTGGTGGCCGGGTTTGACCGAAATAATCAACGAACAGCAGTTTGAGGATTTTAAGAGCAAATACCTTGACCTGTATGAGAAAGTAAAGAATGACCACCAGAAAGAAAAGGTTTCCATTCTTGACGATGTGGATTTTGAACTGGAACTAATTCACCGGGATGAAATCAATGTGGCGTATATCATACAGTTATTGGTAAAACTGAAATCAAAAGTAAAAGCCAATGTACTTAAAACAGAAAGGGAAATCTTTAATCTCCTGAACACCGAAGCTCAATTGGTTACAATCCACCATGGCAGCGG
>CAISZK010000234.1 GCA_903889915.1 uncultured Bacteroidota bacterium | reverse complement strand
TCTTTTCCAGGTCATATTTCTCAGGCCATTTTCCTTCACCCTTTTTATCTTTATAAATCATTTCATTCTCCTTGTGAATATCCAGGTTATAAGTAACAGGGCGCAGTTTGCAGATGAAATCCAGACCAGGAACATTGGCTGCAATATTCTTCTTTATGCGTTCATCGCTATAAGTGCTCCAGGCAACCTGCCCACCTATCCAGCTCACGCTTGAATTTCCGATTTCTATTCTGTTTGTGGCGCTTGCACCACTGCCGGTAAAATACCCTAATGCCATATAATTACTAAGGGTTCCGGTGGTCGGATATGCATCATATCCGACAGCGGTATTGTCGTATCCGGTGGTATTATCATAAAGCGCACCGACTCCTACCGCGGTATTTTGACTACCGGTGATTAATGATGTTGGCTGATTTAAATACAGTGCCTGATATCCTATTGCCACATTAAAACTGTTCCATGTTGCATTGCCATTACTGAAGGATTGTGTATATAAAGCATTTCCCCCAATAGCAGTATTTTGCCCGGCAGTTGTATTGTGTAGAAGAGCATTATAACCAAATGCATCATTGTTGCTTCCCAGTGTGTTTGCAGAGGCTGCTCCATAACCAATGGCAGTATTTTCATCTCCTGTTGTACTTGCATAAAGCGCGGTGTTTCCATTGGCTGTATTGTTTGCTCCGGTAGTGTTTGAATTAAGCGCCTGAAATCCGGTGGCTGTGTTATTGTATCCGGTAGTATTCAAATAAAGCGCACGATTTCCAATAGCCGTATTCTGTGTACCACTATTATTTGTTACAACCGGCTGGTTAGTAAATAATGCTTCTTTACCAATAGCAACATTATCGCTGTTCCATACAGCACCTCCATTATTAAAAGATTGAGTAAATAAAGCCATACCACCAATAGCTATATTATTGCAAGCTGTAGTGTTGGATAGGAGCGCATTTTCGCCAACAGCAGTATTTTCAATTCCAATTGTATTTTCATGAAGTGCATTATATCCGTTGGCAGTATTATAGTCACCAATAGTATTTTTATTGAGTGAAGCCGAACCGACTGCTGTATTGTGGCTTCCTGTTGAATTATAATAAAGTGAAAAAGCTCCAATAGCAGTATTGGTGTTACCATTATTTATAGCCGTTGGCTGGTTTGTGTATAATGCACTATAACCCAAAGCTACATTTTGACTGCTCCAAAGCGAACCACCATTATCAAAGGATTGCGTATATAAAGCATAACTTCCTACAGCAGTATTTTTGCTCGCCGTGGTATTGTGAATAAGCGCCTGGTAACCGAATGCATCATTGTTATACCCGATGGTATTGGCATTAAGCGCCTGGAAACCCACACCTGTGCTGCTTTGATTAGCATAATTCATTCCTGCCTGATAGCCGAGAAACACCGACCCTAATGGGTCAATACTTCCCGCTTTCTGGTTATTTACTCTAAAACATAAAGCAACATTATCTGTTGTGCCAACGAAATTGGTGGCAGGTGTTGTTCCAGAGTTTCCGGTAATAAGCCAGGCATTTGTGGAGAATGTACCTGTAGGGCCGGTTACTCCAGTTGCTCCGGTAGCGCCAACGCTTCCTGCTGAACCGGTAAGTCCTGTTGGTCCTGTAAGACCAGTGGCTCCGTTGCTTCCTGTCGAACCTGTTGGACCTGTTGCACCGGTGAACCCTGCAAAGCCCTGGAGGCCTATAGGACCCGTTGCACCAGTAGCTCCATTACTACCTGCTGAACCGGTAAGACCTGTCGGCCCGGTGGCTCCGGTTGCACCGTTGCTTCCAGCTGTGCCGGTAAGACCGGTGGGGCCGGTGGCACCTGTAGTTCCATTACTACCTGCTGAGCCTGTAGGTCCTGTTGCACCAGCAGCGCCATTGCTTCCTGCTGAACCTGTAACACCGTTAGCTCCGGTTGGGCCTGTTGGTCCCATACCTGTTCCTGTTGGACCAATGGGCCCGGTAGGGCCTGTTGCACCTGTGGTTCCGGCACCTGTAGGGCCTGTTACACCATTGCTTCCAGATGTTCCTGTAGGACCCGTTACACCATTGGCACCGGTAGGTCCAGTTGGCCCTGTTACTCCGTTGCTTCCGGTAGAACCGGTAAGTCCTATTGGGCCTGTAGCACCTGTGGTTCCATTATTTCCTGCTGTGCCTGTAGGTCCGGTAGGACCTGTGGCGCCTGTGGTTCCTGATGTGCCGGAAGCATTTGCATACAGTGCATAAGGAACACTCAATAATTCTGCAGTACCCATGGCAACATAGCTTGTTCCACCTGTGGCATCCATTTCAATTTTTAAATACTTGGAACCTGTTGCCCAATTGATGGCGCTGAAAGTTCCTGTCTGAACAGTGCCTGTTCCCAGTGAAAGCGTAAATAACCCAAACTGATTCGTGGTTGTAGTTTGTCTTTCAACGTAAACAGGAGTTCCCGTGGAACTGCCATCAAGGATTGAAACCTGCAATGAAATCAATTGTCCGGCAATTAAATTGCCCGAAGTATTGCGGGCTACCGCCTGGTAATTGAATGCCTGGGGTACTTGCGAAATTGCATGAAATGCAAACAACATCAATAAAAAGAACAGAAGCTTGGTTTTTGTTTTCATAGTTTTTTATTTTTAATCATGACAAAATTATTCAGGTGAGAAGCTTGAAACAATCGTGATTCACCCCATTTAAGCAGGTGAATCACGTGTTTATTGTATGTGGTTTTATTATTACTTCACTATTTTTTTGCAGATAACACCATTCTCTGTTTGTATTTGTATGATGTAGAACCCCGTTGGATAAAGCCCTAAATCAACTTTTTCTTTCATCCCGCTTGCTTTGACATTTATTATTTCTTCACCAGTAGAATTGAATATTCTAATAGCTGTTATTTCTTCTGTAGAAACAATTTCCAAATTATCTTTTACAGGGTTTGGATAAGTACTGATCTGAACAGAAGAATTGGTTTCATGAATACCCGTATAATCATGCATCAGTATCACTGATTCCGAGCAATTGGAATGTACATTCACATAACCTGAGGAAAGATAGTAACCTGTTTTGTTCACATTATACCAGTAATTATCGCTTTCCGGAATGGCATTGTATGTTGTGTTGCCAGAAATATCTGTCAACTGGTCTGTCAGGTTAAAAGTGACTGTTGCATTTTGCACCGGTGTTCCGAATTCATCTTTAACATTGAAAGTAACATTGTAATTTGCACTGGATGATTGAAGGGTAACAACAATTGGGTCATTGCCCGGTTCATCAATATAATTACCAAAAGTGTTATATCCAGACATGCTCACTTCGTAATACAGGTTCCCTGATGCCACGTCATGGAAAACAGTAGTTCCTGAAGCATCGGTTGTTTGAGTCACACCATCAAACACAACGCTTGCTCCATTAATCGGGTTGGTTTGATTATCATAAACCCAGAAAGTAATATCAAGTCCAGTGGCAGCTGGAGCGAGGTCAACAATTATCGGGTCGTTGCCGGGTTCATTGATATTTCCAGTAAAAGAAGTATAGCCGGCTTTGCTAACCTCATAATAAAGATTACCTGTTGGTACGTCGTTAAATGCTGTATTTCCAGACGCATCGGTGTACTGTGTCACACCATTGAAGGTCACAGTGGCTCCATCAATTGCGTTTGTTGAGAGATCATACACATAAAAATTAATGGTTAGTCCGCTGCCTGCTGCAGTCAAGTAAACACTTACCGGATCAGTGCCTGGTTCTGTTGCATTGCCGCTTGCTGAAATGTAACCAGCTTTAACAACATCATAACTAATGTTGCCATCGGGAACATTGCTGAATAAAGTTGTCCCTGAAATATCTGTTGTTTGGGTAACACCATTGAAAGTAACCGAAGCGCCATCAATAGGACTTGATGAAGCATCATAAACATTAAAAGTGATATTGCTTCCACTGCTAGCGGCTGTCATATAAACATTCACCGGGTCATTACCTGGTTCATTCACATAATCATCTATTGAAATATACCCGCTGTTTGTCACAGTATAATGAATGTTTCCTGCTGAAACATTATTGAAAACAGTAAGCCCTGAAGCATTGGTGCTTTGTGTCACTCCATCAAAGGAGACGCTTGCTCCATTGATTGGGCTTGAAAGATTATCATACACGTAGAAATTTACAGTGTAACTCACAACTGTAGGAACAAGCGTAACATCTACTGTTGCATTGGCAGTAACATTGGTGCTTCCCGAAGCAGGGTCATAACCGGACATATTTACTGCATACGATCTGTTACCTATGGTAATAGCATAAAAAACAGCCTGTCCTGAAACATCAGTTAATTTAGAGAAACCGTCAAAAGTTACCAAAGCACCCTGCAAATTGTTGCTTGAATTGTCGGTTACATGAAATGTGATGTCATAAGCATTGGCAATAATGGGCGCCAATGTAATGTTTACCACCTGTCCTCCGTTTACATTGATCATTCCATTTGAAGGAGTATATCCTGATTTGGTAACTGAGTAAGCCATATTGTTACCATTGGGAACGGAAGTAAAAGTTGCCAGGCCGTTAGCACCTGTTGTCAGTGTCTGACTGTTGAATGTAACTGAAGCGCCTTGAATAGCTGTACTGGAATTATCTTTCACATAAAAGCTGACCGAATTTCCCGGAGAAGTAAGTTGTACCTGAACAGGATCGTTGCCTGGTTCTACAACGCTACCGGTAAAAGTATTATATCCTGTTTTTGAAACAGTGTAGGGATACGTGCCTGCAATAAAATTATTAAAAGTCGTATTTCCTGAAGCATTCGTGGTTTGTGTGAATCCATTAAAAAGAACAGAGGCGCCATTTATTGGAGCAGAGTTAATATCCTTAACATGGAACGTAACCGAGTAAACCTTTGTATATTTTGCAATATATCCATCGGCCCCTACGGTATAACCCAATGTGCCTGATTTCATGTTAACAGTCCTAAGAGTTCCCGCTAATGGCGCACTCACACTGTTCCAGTTTGTACCACCATCAGTGGTATTCATGATTGCACTCATTGTTCCGACAGACCAGCCTTTTTGGGTATTCACGAAACATAAACCAAATAGATTAAACGTGGAAACACTGTAAACTTCAATCCATGTAGCACCACCGTCAGTAGACTTTTCAACTCCATCGCCCATTGCAATGTATCCGGTGTTGGCATCCAGGAACTGAATACAGTTTACATCAACATTGTTAAGAGTAACAGCCATGGTCGTTGACCATGTGGAACCGCCATCGGTTGTTTTATAAATTCCTTTGCCCCTCCCTGCTACCCAGCCTGTATTGGCATTAAGAAAATGACATGACCATAACTCGCCTGATGAAATGGTAACATTACTCCATGTGCTACCACCATTGGTTGTTTTTAAAACTTTACCATTACCCGGGTTACCTCCCACAGCATAACCTGTATTCACATCTATGAAAGAGACTGCACTTATATCCAATGTTGTTCCTGACGTTTGCGCTGTCCAGCTAACACCGCCATTTGTGGATTTGATGATTGTTCCATTAAAGCCGACTGCATAACCTGTTGTAGCATCTGGAAAAGTAACTGCGATTAATGTATTCGTTGTATTTGAAACCCGCTGTGTCCAGGTTGCACCGCCATCATCGGTTCTATATACATTGCCATTCAGTCCCACTGCAACAGCATGAAGACTGTCAATGGTATAAACTCCATTAAACTGGTCAGTGGTCCCACTATTCATTTGATGCCAGCCATACTGTGCATTTGCAAATAAAACGCTTGTTAAAAGCATTACGAGAATTGCGATAAATCTTTTTGTTGTTTTCATGTTATTTTGTTTGGATAAAGTTTACAATAATTAATAAAGCAAAATTATATAGCCTCGACAGTCTCAACAATAGGGAATCACGTGAATTCAATGCGTGAATCACCTGTTTCTTTCACAGTTGTACATTAAAAGAGATTCCTCACTTCGTTCGGAATGACAACCACTTCAAGGCTTTTTGGGGAAGATAGAGGAGGTGGCTCTTCCGCCACCTCCTCTATCTTCCCTCCCGACAACATGAAGGTGCTGTCATTCCGAACCGCCCTTCAGGTGAGGAATCTCTCTTAAAATATTCCATTTTTGAATAGGCTTCACTCCATTCTAATTAGTTTGTCTATGTTGATAAAATTCAATCATCACTCATCACCAACTACAGTAAATTCAATACTCCTATCAAGTTTTTCATTCAGGTATAATTCAACTTTGTATTCTCCCAAGGGCCATATACGCGGCAGAGAATAATCAAAATAGAATCGTTGAGACTTATCAGTGGTATAATCTGCTGCGCCAATTACCTGGTTTATTGCTCCTGCTGCATTTACCGCAATCCATGATGCTTTCAACACAATGGTATCAACGACACCTGCGGTTTCCACCTGGAGATAAAAAGGTCCATCGCTTTGATGATAGACAGCTCCCACTTTTTCAAACAAAGGCTCTGAGGCATCCTCGTTAGCTATGTTTTTGGCGAGGTAAGCTTCTTTCACATGAGCAGTGCTTACATTAAATTTTAAAGAAAAACCCATCGTATATTTTATTTAGCACATAGTTTTAAAAATCTTTTTTCCACAAATCACAAAATTCAAATCTCAAAGACCAAATAAACTCCAAACTCAAAAGAGTAAAATTTCAAACAGTTTTGTCCCAAATTTTCGGGATTATAAAATAGGAATTTGTTGTCTTTTGTTTTGTTGATTTTTCAAGTTGAATAAATGAACATCAATCCAGTTGTTTCCAAACGCCCCCCAGGTAACAGTAGATATGATTCGTATTGCTGTTCACATAAACAGTTCCTGTCACAGGTGATGAGGGGGCCGAAGACTGAGGCGTAAGAGTCAGTATCGAATTAATCGTTACTTCTCCTGTATTAAAATTGCCTTTAATTAATGGAGTTGACGTGCTTGAGTTAGAAATATAAAGTAAGTTGTTTCCTGTTTCGTCCATTCCTGCCTGGTAACCCAGAAAAACATTTGCTCCGCCTGTTGTGTTTTTTCCACTCTGATATCCTATCATCGTATTATTATGTCCGCTGTTTGAATAGCCTGTCTCTACACCAACGCAGGTTGAGTAATTGGTTCCAACTTGTAAATACCCCGAGTTGCTGCCAATAAAACAATTACCATATCCACCGGCATTGCTATAACCTGCATTATTGCCAATAATAGTATTCAAAAATCCTGTTGTATTTCCCTTGCCGGCATTAAAGCCCAAAAATATATTTGAATAACCGGTAGAACTTGAATAACCTGCCTGGTAACCAATAGCTGAATTATATCTTCCATTCGTGCTGTTTGTAGGGTTTGTTTGATTGAGCGCTTTATAACCAATTGCCAGATTGCAGACATCTTCATCTCCCTGACCATTAGTTTGACCTTGCAGTGCATAAGGGCCAATTGCTATACTGTAATTGGCACTCGTGCTATACTGACCTGCACAATAACCTATGAAATTATTTTCAGTACCATAATTGTTTGCCTGACCTGCACAATACCCGGCAAAAAAGTTATTACTGCCTGAAATATTATGAAGCCCGGCGTAGTATCCTTCAAACTGATTATTTTCTCCCGTTGTGTTGCAAAACCCGGCATTATAACCAACAAAATGGTTGTAACTTTTTTCGGTATTATTGCAACCAGCCAGGGTACCGCTAAAGTAATTACACGCCCCTGTCGTATTATTATAACCTGCCATATAACCCTCAAAGAAATTTTCAGAACCAGTAGTGTTTTTCAAACCGGCTTCGCATCCAATGAAATGATTATGAAATCCTGTTGTGTTTGCCTTTCCTGCTGTAAACCCAATTGCCAGATTTCGTCTTCCATTAATGGAGTTTGTTGGATTCGTATTAAAAAGGGACATATAACCCATTGCCATGTTGTTGACATCTTCATCTCCCTGCCCGTTTATTTGGTTGCCAAGGGCATTGTATCCAATGGCAAACGAATTATTGGCAGTAGTATTATTATAGCCGGATAGATATCCAATAAAAAAATTATCCTGGCCTGTAGTGTTTTTTACGCCCGACTCCCAACCTACAAATTGGTTATATGCGCCGGTAGTATTTTGATAACCGGCATCCTCTCCAATAAAAATATTTCTTGTGCCAGTAGTGTTTTTTGTTCCCGCGTAGTTACCTATAAAAATATTGCTGCTCGCAAGGTTTTCATAGCCTGCATTGTACCCAATGATAATATTACAGCAACTGGTTTGGTTTTTATACCCGGTATTGAACCCTATATAGGTATTATTTCCTCCAGATGTGATTAAGTTTCCTGAGTTGTATCCGATAAGTGTGTTGCTGCGGTTACTCAGATCGTCGTTGGCACCAGCCCCTTCGCCAATAAATACTGATCCTCCTGTGTTCAAAATCTCCAATTGCCCTTTGGTTGTGATGCGGGTATGAATAACATTGTTGGTGCGAAAATCCAACGATTGATTGTCGGTGGTTCCGATAAAATGAGTACCGCAAGAAGTTCCTGAATTCCCCGATAGGTCCCAGCCTCCTGCGCCTGTCATCAACATTTTCCAGTTTGGTGTCGTAGTTGTACTCGAATTGAAATAAAAGCCGGGAGTATTATCTGTTTGATAAATCAGTAACCCTTCAGCAGGAGTTGAAAAGGACATTCCTCCTCTTTGAATTAAAGTCATACGCGGTATCAATATTCCACTTGTGGTTGAACGAATCTCAAGCATAGCGTTTTCATGAGGGGTAAATGTTGTTGCACCAATGCCCACATTTTGCGCCCTTGTATTTATAATCATACACAGCGCAAAAAAGAACAATATCCATTTTTGTTTACTTATTGTTTTCATGATTGAGCGTTTAAAAGTTTTTAGTTTTCAAATCTATTGTATTGTATGTTGTCAAAATGCCTTCTCGCGGATTGCGTATCATTGTTTCCACAATGAAAGTTCCATCATTCAGTTCATTTAATTCAATTTTAAACCGGTTATTACCCGGAATAATAACACTGCTTTTTGAATACACTTCATTGCCGGAAATCCCATATATTCTCAACTGAAGATTACCATACCATTCTGAAAAATGATCTACCCTGATTCTGCCTGCTTTTGAATCATCAGTAACATTTATACGTTTAGAGCTGCCACTCTGAGAAACACTGATCTCTTCTATGACCGATGTTGCTGCTGTGGTTGCATCTTTTGATTTTTCCTGATAAAGTGATCTGATTGCGTTCATATCTTTGATTTTTTAAGAATTTAACATGAGTTAGATGTTGATTCTCCCCGTGGGATATCTTCTTTTAAAGCAAACCTGTTTGCCAGGTGGATTATCCAACGGGGTGAATCCGCATCCCATTTTTTCAATTTCCCATTACAACTTTTTTCGTGATCCTGTTATTTAAACTTGTCAGAACAACCAGATAAATTGCTTTTCCCATACTTTCTGTTGAAAGACTTACATGGTTTGTTCCCTGAATTATTTCACCTTCTGTGTCACTTATTAATCTTCCTGCGACATCATACATTTCAACAGAATATTTTTCACCCGCAACTCCGCCAAATTCAACAGACATCAGGTCTGCTGACAATTGTTGAATGTTTCCAAAAGCAAGGCTTTCCTCTTCTTTACAATTTAAACTAATTGGATTGTAAGTAACAGAGGAACCATCGTAATCTGTTTGTTTCAATCTGTAATAATTGTTGTTTTCAGTTTGGGAATCAATCACAGAATAATAGCGAATTTCATTGCTGTTGCCTGCTGAAGGAATCTGATCAACAGTGTTCCATTCATTCATATCAGGCGACCTTTCAACTGTAAAATAATCACTGTTGGTTTCTGAAGCCGTGGCCCATTTCAAAATCACTTTATCCCCGCTACAATCAGCATTAAAATTTATCAAGTCAACAGGCAGAGGAGAAATTTTATTTACCAATACCCATGGCGCACTGAAATTAATGCCGGTAATGTTGTTTACATTGTTATCTGCTGCATCCGCTGCTCCTCTGAGTTGAGTGTCCCAGGCGGAACCATTCCAATATTGGGCAGCAAGCGATGTCCCGGTCAATGAGTTTAAATCATTGATGACCCCATTTGCATCATACGCTAAAGTGAGGGTTATTGCAGGATTGGTGGAATAATTATTAAAGCAAACAACCCAAAACCTGTCAACCATATAAGCAGAATTATCACTACCAGAACTGTTGTTGATGTTTGTCACACTTGAAAAATAACCATTGCTGTTGGAGGGAAATGGCTGGTTGTTGTTCAGAGTGTGATAGGTTGAAACAATAATCCCGGCATCCACGGAAGCAGGTGTTCCTCCCGAAGTTTTTTCAAATGCCAGCGGCAAATAATCTCCATCTGCAGTGCCAAAAGGGATAATGTATGTTCCTGTTGAATTATTGGTTGACCAGGCAATGCGATTGGTTTCGCCATCGGAACATATCAATCCATTATTGCGGGTGATACCATCGCTGCTTTTTTGATTAATGGTTATGCATGCGCCTTTGCAAACGGTGATAACCCCGTCCCCCAATTGCAGTGAGTTATTCTGAGCAATTGAATTTAGCGGTGAAAGAAAGCAAAAAATTAATAGTATTTCATTGATGGTTTTCATACCGATAATTTACACTGCAATATTACTATGCAGCGCCAATCGGCTTCAAGCGGGAATCACCAAAAGTGAGCAGGTGAATCACCTGTTTTTTTAAGAAATGAGAAATTTATTCAATTTCTATCAGTCCATTTTTAATGGCATAAATCAAAAGGTTCACAATGTTTTTCGATCCGGTTTTCTGGATAAGGTTTGTTTTGTGTCCTTCCACAGTGCGGAGGCTTATAAAAAGTTTATCTGAAATTTCCTGGTTTGTGAATCCTTTGGCGACAAGATCCAGCACTTCAAGCTCGCGCTTGCTGATGTCAGCATCGGGTTTATTGCTGATATATTTTTTTGTGAAGAATGTGAGCAATTCCTCTGAGTAATAATTTTTCCCTTGCAGGTAAAGTTTAATAGCAAAATCAAGTTCTTCACGTTTCACATTTTTCAGGAGAAAACCTATTGCACCGGCTTCAATCATGCTTTGCAAATATTTCTCTTCTCCAAACATTGAAATAGCGATGATTTTCAAATCGGGGAAACGTTCTATAGCTATTCGTGCAGCATCAATGCCGTTCATCACAGGCATTTTAATATCCATGAACACCAGGTCGGCTTTCGTATTTTCTATCAGTTCTAAAAATTCCTGCCCGTTTGAAGCTTCAGCAACAAGCTCCATTTCGGGAAATGTACCAATGATCATTGCAAATCCTTTTCTGAAAATCTCATGATCATCAACAATGATTATTTGAGTCTTTGTGGTCATAATCCAAATTTGTTAATATCCAAGTTTCAAATCCCAAGTTCCAAATCCCAAGGGTCGCCATGCCCGTCCTGGATCTTGGAATTTGGAGTTTGGATCTTTGAATTTATATGGTGTATTTTTTATAATTCACATTTATCAAACACTGCATCCCTCTCCCCTGCTGGCTTTCAAGCTGGCAGTTACCACCGATTGATTTCACCCGGTTTTGAATATTGCCTAATCCCAAACCCTTATTGGGATCATTGATTATTCTCTCAAAATCGAAGCCTTGTCCGTCATCATGATATTTCACAGCGATCATTTTATCGTTGTCAATGATGTCAATTGAAATACTTTTCGCCTGTGCGTGTTTGATGGTGTTATTGATCATTTCGAGAATCACACGGTAAAGGGTTATTTCAAC
>CAISZK010000233.1 GCA_903889915.1 uncultured Bacteroidota bacterium | reverse complement strand
TTCAGATAGCCTTTTAGAATCAAGGGTTTATTCTTTAGAGAGACATTTCACTGGAATATCTAATTGGTTTAATGACCTGCAAAAACTTAGAGATTACAAAAGATCAATCAATATAGTTAATAACAAACCTATTAGAGATTACAAATTCATCCTTTTGATGGCATCATTAATTATCAACGTACTCATGTTTTTGATAATTATTTTCAAGATCAGAAAAAAACAATAATGTTTATACTAAGACCTGAATTTATGACAAAGATTGTATTGGCATTTCTTATCTCATTTACTTTAAGCTATTGCTATTGCCAAACATCTGACAGTACAAAAATTAAAAGAGATAGCTCATTAGGTAAAAAAACGATTAAAGAAAAACAAAGTAAAGCCGACTCACTGACTTACACCGACACAACTTTTAATTTTCAGGTAAAAGCCCCCAAATGGTTAAATATTAAACAGACAGGCACCATATATGCCTGGGGTGGAACCTTGCCGGCAGTTGATGGAATTGAAAATGCTATCGTTGTTAAAAGCTTTGACAAAAAAGATTACAAGTCAATGAAGGAGTTTAAAAAATATGTTGTTGAAGGACTTGTATTTGGACAAGCACCACAGTGGAGTAATTCATTTATATTTATGGGGAAGAAAGATATTGGCAAATATAAAAGCAATGGCGTTGCCTACAAGGTATATTTGAAGCAAGGCAACTTAATGTATCACTGCAAGTATGTACTGTTAGAGTCCAGTACTTCTTATATTTGGATAGATTTCACATCTACACAAGAAACCTTTGATAAGAACATTGACAAATTTGAAGAGTTTCTGGATGGGTTTAAGATAACGAAACTATAGAGTGTTTATTTACAGACAAGAATCACTCTTGAAAATTAAATACGATAAAATGAAGACATTTATTCCTATTCTGATTTTGTTTTTGCTGGCTCTTTACGCATGCATTCCGGACAAGGCCAAATCATACTATAATTCAGGGGTGGCATACTACAATCAAGGCCAATATGACTCAGCCATTGCCAATTTCACTGCTGCAATTAATATTTATCCAAAATATGCAGCAGCATATAATTATCGCGGAAGTGCCTATAAAAAACAAAACAAACTCGACTCTGCCCTTGCGGATTTCACCAGCGCCATTAAAATAAATCAATTGTATGAAAATGCCTATTACAATCGTGGGAGCGTTTATTCTTTGAAAGAAATGTATGATTCAGCATTGGCTGACTTCAACATTGCGATTAAAATTGACCCGCTTGATGATTACGCATTTGAATATCGTGGTTATGTTTATGATCAGATGGAGAAATATCAATTGGCATTGATAGATTATGCTTCAGCCATTGAAATAAATCCAAACTATGCAGAGGCTTACAACAATCGTGGATTTGATTATTATGAACTTGGGAAATACAAACTGGCCGTTGAAGAATACACATTCGCTATAAGAATTAAGAACAACTATGAAACCGCCTATTATAACCGTGGTGATGCCTACCTGAAAATGAATAATAATCAATTGGCCATTTCGGATTTCACATTTGCAATAAAGATCAATTCAGAATTTTCAAAGGCCTATTGCGAAAGAGGATATACCTACAACAAGATTGGAGAGAGGGATTTAGCTATTGCTGATTACAACGCTTCTATAAAGATAAACCCATTGAATCCTACTGCTTATTACAATCGTGGTAGTGTGTATGATGACAATAATGAATTTGGTTTAGCCATGGCAGATTATAAAATGGCTATCAGTCTCGATTCAGAGGATGAAAATCCCATAAATAACAGGGGCGTTATTTATTACAAACAAGGCAATTTTGAATTGGCCATCAAGGATTTTCAGTCGGCAATTGAAATCAACCCGCGAATGAAAGCGGCTTATAACAGTTTGGGGAATTCTTATAATAAGTTGGGGGAAAGAGAACTCAGCATTGCAAATTTTAAAATTGCAGCAGATTTGGATGAACCAGATGCCATAACAGCATTGAAAAATGATTTCAACATTGACTACAATCCAAATCATCAAAATGTTTTATATTTGAAGAAAAAAAAGAAGAAAAAACTTAGCTGACAATCCTGCTCTTTCACGATTTAAACAATGATAAACTATTTAGAAATCTCTGCAAATGAATGAAACGTAAAATTCACACGAAGTAAATGACGCGCAGCTAATGACCAATGACAAATGACTATTGACAAATAACATGAAAACACCAAAACATTTTCTCTCAATCGCAATATTGATTGCAACATTCACCACCAATGTTTTCAGCCAGGATTATCTTGACAAAGACAATCGCTACATGAAATTGACCGAAGTCTCAACAGATAAAACATACGGATATAACATTAACAATCCCGTTAAAGTTGGCAGCGAGGAAAAAGCTATTGGCGCTTATCTGAATAGTTTGAAGGCTCCTGATGGCGACAAGATACATATCGGGGATATGAAATTCAACATCAACAATAAATTCGGATTGACCTACTGTGCGCTGATACATGAAAAGAGAAAGGATACCACCTTCATTTATTTCAACACAAACACTTTTGTTCAACCCAAAGCTATTGACGGCTTTACTTTTAAAACAATTGACGACCTTCCCAAGGTGGTAGTTTATCCTGACGACAGCATTGTGAAGGTCAAAACCTGTTCGGACACTGTTTATTCCGTTGACGATTTTTTGATAACAGAATATATTGGTGAGAAACCATTTCCGACCAAAGGCCCTGCATTTACCAAAGGACTTGACAACTTAAAGAAATATTTTAAAGCAAACCCGCTGACAGATAATAATGCCGCACAAAGAGTTTTCAAAGTTTCCATTGCCTTCATCGTAACCTGTGATGGAAAGGCAGGCAACTTTCAAATAATCTCAAAAGGAACAGGAAACCTGGAGACGTATGCCAACCAGGTTTTAGCCATCGTTAACAAAATGCCTCAAAACTGGCAGCCTGCCACATATAAAGGGAAAAAGGTAGATTGTTACCAGGTGTTGTCATTCACTGTAATAAATGGACAACTGGACAAGGTTACTTACATGTAAAATCAAAATTTCAACTTAAAACAACTCAAGAAATCTTCCATTATGAAAAAAACCGACATTGTTGACATCGCTATTAAGATACTGGGACTTTATCTTTTTACTAATGTTATCTACAGTTTTATAAACTCAGTGGAAACAATATTCTTTCTTTTTACCGCGGACAATTCTAATTCCATGCCTGATAATGATAAGACAATTATGATAGTTGCAGGCTTTTTACAATTTACCATAACCTTGTCATTTGCTATCTTCATGGTATTTGGCTCAAAGATCATCACCCACAAGATCTGCTCAAAGGCCGACTACGATGAAAACGCAAAGCTTTTTGCTGAAAAAAGAAACATTTTCGAAATGGCTATTATCATTATTGGAGGAATCCTTTTCATCTTTGCCCTCCCCGAATTTCTTACCCAACTGCTTTTCTATATTGAATCGAACCAACAGGGTAGTTATGATGCAAGGTTTCAGGACAGATTTTTATACGCCTCTATTGCGAAAATAATTATTGGGTTCTTACTTATAAATTTCAACAAAGCGTTGAGTGGAATTCTGGTGAAGGAGAAAAAGGAAAAGCAGGTTTGACTGGATTCTTAAAATTAATTTGGCACATGTTCACTAATTAGCTAACTTTGCACCGAGGATAAAATTTTTTACCGGAATATATTTTATTACAAAAATTACTACCTTGAATTTTTCGAAACTTTAAAACCTGAAGTTAAGAAAAAGTTCAACTGGACTTTACAACTTGTTGCCTCATTAGAGCGTATTCCGGAAAAATATTTTAAACACTTAACTGGAACTACAGGGATTTATGAGATTCGTGTTGAAGTTGGAAGTAACATTTATCGTGTCTTTAGTTTCTTCGATGAAGGAAAATTAATTGTTTTGGTAAATGGCTTTCAAAAGAAATCTCAAAAAACACCTGCAAAAGAAATTGCATTAGCTGAAAATTTAAAGAAACAATACTTCAATGAAAAATAAACACAAAAACCTTACTTCTTTTGAAGATCACCTGGATTTACAATACGGAAAACAAGGTACTGAATCAAGAGAAAAATATGAAGAAGAGTTTGAAGCTTTCAAACTTGGAGTAATGTTACAGGAGCTTAGAAAAGAACAAGGTTTAACACAGGAACAATTGGCAGAAAAATGTGGCACAACCAAAACTTATATTTCAAGAATTGAAAATAATGTCAGCGATATAAGACTATCTACTCTTATGCGGATCATTAGCAAAGGTCTTGGGGGACATTTGAAATTAAGTGTTGATATTTAAAAGCAATTCAACTCTTAATAAATTTTTATTTGTTTAGTAACGGGTTATTAAAAATCAGTACCTCCAGCGAGTATTTCTTTCCAATCTTACATTTCTTGGTTTGTAAACGGGTAATACCAAATCCTGACAATATCATTGCAGGAAACAATATTCGTTGTGTTTTGGTAAAATGTGGTTTTTGCCACGCAAAAAGAGAGTTCAATAAAACAAGTGTTGGATAAGCAACCCCTGCAAGCATGATCATGCCTCCATCCTGTACATAATGCAGATTCTTTCTTTGAATTTCTATTGCTGCAATATCTTTTAAATAAACCCGGGCATTGTTAATCCTGAGAAAAGTAGAATCAAATGAATCTATCGTGCCCCTCTCCCACTGTGCATCATTTTCATTAAGTTTATACCTCAACACATCCCCCTCTTTGATGACATAAGTTTTGTAATGCCTTTTATTCTTCAATATCATCACCTGTCCTTCTGATGCAAGGGAAATGGTGAATAACAAAGCAAACAAAAACAGGATTCTTTTCATAATGATATTGCATGAAATAGCAAGGACAAATTTACATAAAGTAATCGAAACGATGAACTCCTTGAATTATTATCCGGGACAATTGCTATTATTTTTCTGAACCCTCTATACCCCTAACACCAAATATTTAAAGATTTTTCCACCCATAGTTAATCATATTTTAACCCCTCATACTTGTATTATTATTAAATTTGCCCTTTTTCCAAAAAGAATAACACATAATTTATGTCTGATAATAAATTACTTAAACCCGATTACCTGTTTGAGGTAAGTTGGGAAGTATGCAATAAAGTCGGTGGTATCTACACTGTGATATCCACCAAAGCCCTTACTATTCAACAGGAGATGAAAGATAATTTTATCCTGATCGGTCCTGACGTGTGGAAAGAAACAAGTGCAAATCCTGAATTCATTGAGGATAAATTTGCTTATCGTGCATGGCGCGAGGAAGCCGAAAGTGAAGGACTGCGTTTAAAAGTTGGAAACTGGCAGATTGCCGGTAATCCCATAGCCATACTGGTTGATTTCACTCCTTATTTTGCTATAAAAGATAAAGTATTTGCCGAGTTGTGGGAGAATTACAAACTCGATTCTCTATCCGGACAGTGGGATTATGTTGAGCCCGCCATGTTTGGTTATGCCGCAGGCAAAGTGATCGAAAGTTTTTACAAGTTCAATATTTCAGGAAGAGATAAAGTGATCGCCCAGTTTCATGAATGGATGACAGGGGCAGGAATTTTATATTTGAAGGACAGGGTGCCCCAGGTTGGAACAGTGTTCACAACACATGCCACAGCCATTGCACGCAGCATTGCCGGCAACGGGCTTCCTTTATACAGGAATATCGAAAAATACAATGCCGATGCGCTTGCAAAGGATTTCAATATCGTTGCAAAGCAGTCACTGGAAAAAACCTCTGCACAGCTTGCAGATTCATTCACCACCGTCAGCGAGATCACTGCCAAAGAATGTGAATTTTTCCTTGAGAAAAAAGTAAATCTGGTAACGCCAAACGGTTTTGAAGATTCATTTGTTCCGGATGCCGGTGTTTTTGAAGAGAAAAGAACAACCGCTCGGGCAAAATTGTTTGAGGTTGCTGAAGCATTGCTTAACCAGCAATTGTCACGCGACAGCATGCTTGTGGGGATCAGCGGGCGTTATGAATTCAAGAATAAAGGTATTGACCTTTTCATTGATTCTCTTGGAGCGCTCAACAAACGCAATGATTTGAACAAAGATATTATTGCATTCATTCTGGTTCCTGCCGGCAATGATGGTATCAAAAAGCATGTTTACGAACGATTGAATAAACCCGATTTTAATTCGCCTGCTTCCTGTGAATATCTCACGCATCATCTCCACGATCCTGAGTATGATCCAACGCTCAAACGGATAAAAGAAAAAGAATTGAATAATTCCTGGACGGAAAAGGTGAAGATCATCTTCGCGCCTACTTACCTGAACGGTACTGACGGCATCTTCAACATGCAGTATTATGATATACTGATTGGCTTTGACCTGACAGTGTTTCCCTCCTATTATGAACCCTGGGGATATACACCAATGGAAAGTATTGCCTTCCACATCCCGACAATTACGACTTCGCTTGCAGGGTTTGGAAAATGGGTGAATACAAATTACGGAGAACTTAAAGAAGGCGTTTCTGTGATTGAACGAAATGACGATAATGATGCCGAAGTTGCAACAAAGATCAGCGAGATTGTCAACCTGAACCTTCACAGAAATGAAGCTGAAGCGCTGAAGTCGCGCGAAAAAGCATTCGAAATTTCGCGTTCTTTCCTTTGGAAGAATTTTATCAAAAGCTATAATGACGCTTATGATCTCACATTAAAAGAGGTCGCCAAAAGATCTGATCTTTTCAAGAACAAGATCATTCCAGACCAGATGCATATTCAAAAGGCTGTTCAGCACAACAAGCCCGTCTGGAAAAAGATCCTTGTCAAATCGGATTATCCTGAAGAGCTTTCAAACCTTGTAAGACTTACGAGGAATGTGTGGTGGACATGGAATTTCGAAGCACAGGAACTTTTCGAAATGGTGAACCCTGCGCTGTGGGAAAAATGGAACCACAACCCTATCGCCATGCTTGAAGCATTGACTTACGAAGAACTTCTTCAACTTATTTCAAACAAAGACTTCATAAGCAAGATGGCCGAAGTTTATAAGAAATATGCCGATTACATGTTATTGGCATGTGACAAACCAAAAGACCAGATTGCCTATTTCAGTATGGAATTCGGGCTTCATGATTCAATAAAAATATATTCAGGAGGGCTTGGAATTCTTGCCGGCGACTACCTGAAGCAGGCCAGCGACTCAAATGTGAATCTTGTTGGCGTGGGATTGTTATACAGGTACGGTTACTTTACCCAAAACCTTTCGAGCACCGGCGAACAACTGGAATCTTATATCCCTCAGAAATTTTCACAACTCCCTTTACATCCCGTAAGGATAAAGGATACTGTTGACGAAGATGACAATGACAACTGGCTGAAAATACGGATCGCATTGCCCGGACGTGTGCTGCTTGCAAAAGTCTGGCGCGTGGATGTTGGCCGCACTCCATTGTATCTTCTGGATACCGACATTGAAGACAATTCAGCAGAAGACCGGTTTATCACTCATCAGCTTTATGGCGGCAACAATGAAAACCGTTTCAAACAGGAGCTTTTACTTGGTGTTGGTGGTATCAGGTTGCTGGATGCAATGGGCATCAAACCCGACATCTTTCATTGTAATGAAGGACACGCTGCATTCATCAGTGCCGAAAGAATGCGCAAACTTGTGCAGGAAGAATTCTTTTCTTTCCGCGAAGCCAAAGAAATTATCAGGTCATCCACATTGTTCACAACGCATACTCCCGTCCCTGCCGGTCATGATGCTTTCAGCGAGGACCTGCTCAGGGCTTACATTCCCAATTATGCAGACCGTCTCAACATTAGCTGGGATGATTTCATGAACCTCGGGCGTTTCAATGATAACGATACGAATGAAAAATTTTCGATGAGTGTGCTGGCTGCAAAATTTTCGCAGGAAATAAACGGTGTGAGCCGCATTCATGGCCGTGTGTCACGCGAAATGTTCAAAGATCTGTGGCCCGGATTTTTCTCCGAAGAATTGCACATCGGCTATGTGACCAATGGCGTGCATTATGCATCATGGACTGCCAAAAGGTGGCAGCAGCTATATGAATCGCAGTTTGGCGAAGGATTTAAAGATGATCTTTCGAACCCCAAATACTGGAAAAAGATCTTTAACGTCGCCGATGATAAGATTTGGAAAATACGACAAAGTCAAAGGAAAGAACTGATAGATTTCCTCAAGAAAAGATTGATGGAAAACCTTACCGGGCGACAGGAAGCGCCAAAGAACATCATTGAGATCATTGATTCGTTTAATGAAAATGCGCTGACCATTGGCTTTGCGCGGCGTTTTGCAACTTACAAAAGGGCGCACCTGCTGTTTAAAAACCCTGAAAGGCTTGCCAAACTTGTCAACATTCCCAATATGCCCGTGCAGTTCATTTTCGCCGGCAAAGCGCATCCCGCCGATACACAGGGACAGGAGATCATCAGCCAGATCATTGAAATGTCGAAAAGGAAAGAGTTTTTTGGCAAGATCACTTTTATTGAAAACTACGACATGATGATAGCTTCAAAGCTTGTTCAGGGTGTTGACATCTGGCTCAACACACCCACAAGACCACTGGAAGCATCGGGCACTTCCGGGCAAAAAGCAGTAATGAACGGTGTCATCAATTTCAGCGTTCTCGATGGATGGTGGGCCGAAGGTTACCTGCCAAAAGCAGGATGGGCGCTGAAAGAAGAAAACACTTTCGAAAATCCGCACCTGCAGGACGAACTGGATGCCGAAACAATTTACGACATCCTCGAAAACGAGATCATCCCCACTTTTTACAAAAGAGACAAACAGGGCATTCCTTCAAAATGGATATCCTACATCAAAAACACCATTGCCGAGATCGCCCCACGTTTCACCACAAAGAGGATGATTGACGACTACATGAACGAGTTTTATCAGAAACTGTTTGACAGAACAAAAAGTTTGCGCGAAAACGATTATGAAATGACGCGCAAGCTTTCTTCATGGAAAAAAAGAATGTTGCGCAGTTGGGAAAGCATCGAAGTTATTTCGGTAAATGTTCCCGATTCAGCCAAACGCCGTTTTAAAGTAGGTGAGAAATTTATTGCCGAAGTGGTGCTTGATCTGAACGAGATCTCGCCCGAGGATATTGGAATTGATGTAATATTCGGACAGAAAGAAATGGACGAAGTGAACAAGATAGTTTTCAAAAATGAAATGGAGTTGGTGAGCAAGGATAAAAATTCAGTCACCTACCGTTCAGAGATATTTATGACCCGCTCGGGAGTGTTTGATTATGCATTCCGCATGTACCCCAAAAACGCTATGATCCCGCACAGGCAGGATTTTCATTTGGTAAGGTGGATTTAGAAGAAATGTTAGTGGTTTGTTGTTTGTTGTTGAGTTTAAAGTTCAATGTTCCGCTATCCATTGACTTTTGACCAATGACTATTGACTATTGACAAGGTTCCGCAGAATTTTACATTTTACATTTTTTTGAATTGCCTATCTCCTTTAGTAAAGTTCATTTTTTATTATAAACATTTTAAAATTCCGCATTCCAAAACTTCGGAAGGATATTCAGTTATTTCCTGCAACGTAGTTGCAAAATCTTTGTAATAAACGGTTGCAGAAGGAGCAAAAACAGCGTAGCTGTGACATCTTTCATATTTTATTCTCTTTTTGGATTTTATATCGCAGCTACGCTGCTTCATTGCCCTCTCT
>CAISZK010000232.1 GCA_903889915.1 uncultured Bacteroidota bacterium | reverse complement strand
GGAAAAATAGTCTAAAGGTGATTTCATGCTTTTTTTCTGGTAAAAAAAACAATTTTATCAGCTTATAGAACACGTCGTGTACTGTTTTTATCACCACCCTCTTGTTAATTTAGATGCGTTTGCCCTGACTTTTAAAAACATTTCCAATGACTGACGGCTGACAAAACTAGCAAAATCAAAAGGTGGCCTATATTTACGAAAAAAAATTATTGCTTCGTAAAAAATCTTGATTTTTGTATTAACGAAATTTAATAATAACTATTTTATTTGCTTTTACTATAATGTTTAATTTTGCAAAACAAATAAACTCAAACAAATTACATTAAAATCAAAGAAATGAAAAAAATCGCATTACTCGCAGTGCTGGCAATGGCCATAACATTTGCCAATGCACAAGACAAAACTACAACAAAGTCAACCACCAAAACAACCCCTTCAAAAACTACCACTAAAGCTTCAACAACTACAAAGACCAAGCTTGATGTTGCTGACTATCCCAAGGAGATCACTGATGCAATTGAAACATCATATCCGGGCTATAAAATTCTTGATGGATACAAACTCGACAACAAAGGTGTGGAATCTTATGAGTTTTTGTTAGAAAAGGGCAGTACAAAAATTAAGGTCTTTTATGACAAGGATTTTAAATTCACCAAGAAAGAAACAGTAAAACCAAAGGCAACCGGAACTAAGACCAAAGCCAAAGCAAAATAATTTGGTTCACGAACTTTGTTCAATATGTGTAAAAAAGGGGGCTTAAAAAGTTCCCTTTTTTTATGAATTGATACAGGGTATGGGGATTTAAAGAAAAAGAAGAAATAACAACAATCTTTTGAACCTAAAACCACCCGAAATCTTGAAAACCTCAACACCTTAAACTCGGCAAAATCTCCAAACCCTTCAAAATTTTAAACGATTTAAATTCTAAAAACAACCTTACCTTTATCATCAAAGAAAAACAAATCAATGAAGAATGAATTTTTGACTATTGATAATAAGAGTTTGGCAGACAATTTTAAAAAGCAAATATATTTTCTCTTAAAGCCACTTAACGACCTGATATTCTTAACACAAATTAACACTTATTTTTTGAACCATGAAAAATAATTGCCGTAAATTTGTGACGCATTTAAATTTTTTTAAAAGCGGTCTGGATTGTTTAGATGATTAGGTGAAAATGTGAAAATTCAGATTAGAGGTTAGATGCAAAGCGGGGACTTATATACGTACTCGTTTGTTTTAATTGGGTTAGTAAGGTGGCACCTTTAAGCAGGGTGCCACTTTTTTTTGCACCTGATCCGTTTGTTTTGATTACCACCCTTATTGCATGTTTGCATAATTTCTTTTGCTAAATCACTGCTGAAAAGATAAAAATTGTACTTTCGTTTCGTAATTCATTTTCAGTATTCTTAACTCTCGCAAATTATTTTCTTTTTCAATAATTAATATCCTTATGAAAAAATTTGTAAAAATATTTGTCAGTCCTTTATTCTTTAGCATTCTCATGATGTCAATTTTCTGTTCGACTATCATAACAGGATGTCATCATCAGTTAGGCAATAAGCATATTTCTTTAAAGTTGAAATGCAATTCGTCAGCAACCAATGAAAACATGTCAGTTGCAGCAGGCATTATCAGGAACAGGTTGATCTCTTATGGAGTTTCAGAAGGTGACATTTCAATTACTGTTGAAGAAAAATTCATCATGATGGATGTTAAAAATGCCGATAATCCTTCAAGGATAATTACACTTGTTACAAGACCCGGCAAACTTGAATTTTTCGAAACAATCGAGTTCCAAAAGGCATGGCCATTTCTTGAGGATGCAAACAAAAAAATGGCTAAAATTTTAAAAAGTGAAGATTCATCAACCACCAAAAATGACAACATTTCAGTTAATAGCTTAAAGGATCAGAAAAAGAAAACTACCGATGCGGATACTGTATCTTTAATTTCTAAAGTGAAATCAGGTTCTAATGCCAAAGACAGAAATTTTGAGGAATACAAGAAAGCAAATCCTTTGTTCGCTTATCTGAAACCAAATTTTGAAGAAAAGGAAGGTAAAAATTATTTTGGCAAAGGCCCAACGGTTGGCTATAGTTTAATCACTGATACCGCAAAAGTGAATAGCGTGCTAAGAAGAAAAGAGATCAGTTTTATTTTCCCATCATACTATAAGTTTTCATGGGAGAGAACACCATTCGATGATAAGAAAACTAATTTGCGATTAATCGCATTAAAAACCGAAGACAATGGAAATGCTGCACTTGATGGATCATGTATCGTTGATGCAAGGCAAGAAAAAAGTTCTCAGGGAAATATTGAAATATCAATGACAATGAACGGAGAAGGAGCAAGAATATGGAAATCCTTAACAGGGCAACATATCGGGGAGTGTATTGCTATTATTCTTGATAATTATGTTTATAGTTTTCCGACAGTACAAAGTGAGATTCCCAACGGACGTTCGCAGATAACGGGCAATTTCTCACTTGAAGAAGCAAAAGACTTTGCAAATATTCTCAAATCACATTGGATGCCTGTGAACGTTACTGTGGTTGATAGCACGATCACAGAGCAACCAAAATAAAGACAAAAGGCCCAAGCTCCAAGACTCAAATCTCAAGCCCCAAAGCGGAGAAGCCTTGGAATTTGGAATTTGGGATTTTATTGTTTAATCATTTTCTTACTCACCAAATATTTTCCGGCCTGCAGAGTTACAAAATATACTCCGTTTTGCAACCCCGAAACATCAAGCTTCATGCTTGCTGAAGTCTGTTGCGAAAAGTCGTATTTCTTTATCAATTTGCCATAGACATCGGTAATTTCAATTACACCACTTTCTATTTCCGGAAGATTGAAATCAACATTAACTTCATCGCCGGCAGGGTTTGGATACACATGCAGTGCCGCGTTTGATTCATCAGAATAGTTGTTGATATTGTTGGTCAATCCTACTGTAAACTGCATGTAGATCTCTCCTCCAAAATCGGCATTGAAAATTTTATAAATGTAGTTGTTCGTTGCACTCTTAAACTTTATAGAACCCGTGCCCTGCCCGGTATTCGCCCACCATGACAATCCATCTTCACCAAGATCAGTTAATCTGAATTCATAACATCCTGCTGGCAGATTTAAAGTGTCGCGATAGTATGTGTTTGCTGCCACTCCCAGCCGTGTGAGAATAATATTCCCCTGATCATCTTTCAAAGTATAAGAGTCTTCATTGGCATCATTGTTTGTTTTAAATTCAATCACAAACTTCGTGGGCATCACAGGCACATAGTTGAAGTGCGTTATCCGCGTATTGTCATAAGGATATTGATCCACGCCACCATTGGGGCTGGTAAGAGAAAGAGTAAATGTCGAAGCTCCCTGCAACCATGCGAAAGTATCGAGTTGCACAGTGTCAGTCTCCATGAATTTCAAATTTCCTGTCCAGTGATAAACAGAGGGTGTTGCTCCTGTTATTCCGTATGAAATTGTTGCAGAAGTCAGAGGTGTTGATCCGTTATTCTTTATCACTATTGCAGGTCTTGTGCAAATAGGATTCTTTCTGCCCCACATCTGATCGGTGGTGGGTGAAAGCACTGTTTCAATACCTGCATCCAGGCTGAAGTTGGGAGGTCCGTATGTCACAAGCTGGTCTTCTATCTGGTAATAATCCCAATCTCCGTTGTTGACATACGATTGCGCATCATGATCAAGTATCAGTGTATCGCCGGGGGTGATGTATGGAGTCAGTTCAAGATCATAAGTCCAGACCTCTGCACCAGGACACCAGTTGGAACGTGAGTAAATCCATGTTCCTCCCTGCGGATAAACAGGATTAAGGTTGCAATTGTCTCTCCAGACAAGCTTCGAAAACTGTTGTGTTCCGTTCACTTTATAATAATGGTACTTCGGACAAAACTCTGCACAATCCTCTGGTGAATCCATACCATGACCTGTTACCCTCGATTTCCAGCGGGCTGTAGTTGCATTGGCTGGTATAAATGCTTTCCGCGACATCAGCAATGTATCTATCGGGTTGCTTGCAACACCATAGTTAAACCCGCCATTCCACAGGTTCTGTATGCTTATTACTTTGCGTGGTGGCGTCCCTTTGATCATGTCGAACGACATGTCAAGCATTTCCTCGTTGTTGCCTGCCGACAGCTGTACCGAATCATGAAGAAGTGTCGCATAATCGGTAGCATCAAACTCCCATGTAAAACCGTTGCCCAGACTGAGATTGTTGCCATAAGGTGTAATATACCTTCCCAGTTCAAACCTGTTCACTACTTCCCACGGGGCCCCAAAATAAGGTGTGTTTACCAGATAAAAAGTGCTGTCAGGTGCTACAGCCATTGAATCCACTGCAATTCCTGCATTGTTGAAGGAATAATGATTGTAATAAGGAGTCCAGCCAATCAGTGTATCGGTAGGCGTTGTCGGATGCATGGTATCTCCAAATAACAGTATCTGAAATGGATCATTCTCTATGGAATCCGTAACAACAGTGGTGTCCGTATGAACATTGTAAACGCCTTGTCCCAAAACAATATTCGGTCTTAAAGAAGTTTCAGCAAAATTGCGGAACAGAGAATCAGCAGGAATGGTATATCGTGCCGGAGGACCTGCCAGCATTCCGTTATAATTATTTCCGCTTGCATCAGGAGTTGTGAAAAATGAATTGTCATTAAAATGGTAATACATCCGCAGCTTTGAATGATAAGGGTGTGTTCCATCAAGGTCTTTATGCATCCATGCATTGATGGTGGCCGAATCAAGCACAGTGTTCCACACTGCAAATTCGTCAATGTAGCCATCATAGTTGTAGCCACCTGTTGCGTTTGCAGCAAGATTGATGGTCTTTATGCCTTTCATGAGCTTCGTCTTTCCAGTGCCACTGCAAAAGGGAACACCATTTTTATAGATCTTCATCACTCCTGTTGCAGCATTTTTAGTAAAAGTCCAGTAATTCCATCTTCCTTCAAAATCCTGTGCATTTGCAAGGGCATTGATGCGGTCGTAGCTGCTGCCGGTGTTACCTGCATCCCAGTAAACATTGCTGTCCGACCAGGGAAGATGCACATTGATGACCCTGTTGCCTGCCGAATCCAACGCTTCAAAAGCCGTGTTGTTCTGCGGCTGAAATGCAGGATTACCATATTGCCACAGCGAAACAGTGATAAATGTATCAATGGGTGCAAAAGCTGCAGCCGGCAACGAAACGTACTTGATATCTTTAAAGAAAAGACATTTATCATCACCTGCAGAATATACACCTGAATGCCATCCTGTGTTTTCAGCCATCACAGTATTGTCAGCGCCTGTAGTGTCGTTATTGTATGTGATCTCAATAATTAAATTCGAAGTTCCGTCCCAGTTGAACGGATTTGATAGTTGAAGTTTGTTCCAGCCTGTGTGTGCAAAGGTTGTATTGCTGTTAAAAACTGTCGTAAAACCGGTGGTTTCATAATTATCTGTCTTCAGCGAATCAAGTGTTGAAAGTTTCATTTTTATTTTCAGATCTTTCATTGTTGAACCTGTGGCAGCAATGTTAAACTGCATGTCAGTAATGTTTCCTGCCGTAAGTCCTGCTGCTGTTAGCTCTGTAGCTTTCCATAAATATTGGGTCCTGCTCACAGGTCGGGAAGTATAGAAAGGCTGCGGACATTGCAGGCTTCCATTCCCCGAAAGGGTGGAATCATAAGAAATAGTATCCGTATAATTTACTGTCGCGATGTAATCGGGAAAATAGGAATACGAAGGAGTGAACATAACAGGCAATGTGTCGGTCGAGGTGCCATCCATACTATAGCTGGGAGCATAATACAGCGTTGAGTCGAAGGTGTGCGTGTGTTGATAAAGGTAGATGTAGGTAAGATAATCCCACTCGCCACAAGCGCTGCCGGTTGGGCATTTCAGCTTGTAATTGATCATAATTTTGCGAAACTGAACAGTGTCGGCAGGAAAAACAAACCATCCGTTTTGTGACGAACCATAAGTGAAAGTTTGAACATGTATCGTATCGCCGGGACCTGCAGATGCAGTTGCCAACCGGCTCAAACAGAAAAATGATACAAAAAGAGAAATGAGAATTTTGTGATAGGAATTCTTAAAGAGTTTCATGAAACAGGGATTGTTTGGGAAGCAAAAATATGCAAAATAATAATGTGAAATGGTTTAAACTGATAATGTCCCAAAATCTCACATACTGTATTTATATTGATGCGTTTATAAAATTTAACATTTGCTCAAATTCATGCACAATCGCTCCGTTAACCGCACAATCGCTCCGTTAGCCGCACAATCGTTCCGTTAGCTGCACATAGGCTGGGTATCGCTAGACAATCGCTCCGTTAGCCACACAATCGTCTGTTAGTCGCGCACAATTGCTTCGGTTCGTTTCACAATCGCTCCGTTAGCCGCACAATCACTCAGTTTTAATGCACAATCGCTAACTATTCATGCCCAATCCTCTGTTAGTTGCCACCACAGACTAAGTTTTCATGAACAAACCTCCCGTAGTCATCAACAATTGTAAGGTGTTCATGAAAACAAACCATTCCGCCGTCAGTGATTTGCAATCCCTGACGTTCTATTATAAGGATTTTTAATCTATCAAGTGGTTTTTTTAATATAAGGTATAGTATAAAAAAATCTGTGATAATCCATACAACTAAGAATAAATTTATTTACTTTGCACTAGCAATGAAACCTTTATTTCGGTTCAAAGTATAATAATGTAAACTTACTGCGCACATGAAAGTAATACTCAATTATCTTCCTCCCGGCAACCTCAATTACCCTTCGCCTTCGTTGTCTATTCTGCAGAGTTTTTTAAATCAACACGGACACACAACCAAAACCATTCACTGGAATATTCTCATGAGACGCATCATGGCTTATTATTCAGGCAGCGACGGCGGGGTGCTTACAAGTCTGTTTCCATTTTTTGCTGCAATTGCAAATGAATATGATGATGCAAAGGTGAAAAACAAGTTGAAATCATACCTTCAAACATTACAACCTTACTATAAAAGCACGGAGAATTTTTATTCAAATTCATTGGAAGAAATAACCTGCATGGTGCATGAAATTTTTCAGAGTGAATTGAGCAAAGATAAAAATGAAGCGCTGCTTTTTGGCATCTCTGCCAAGTTCTATCAGTGGATACCGGGAATAGTTCTTGCGAAAGAAATAAAGAAAATTTATCCCAACAGCAAAATTGTTATCGGTGGACTTAGCGGCAGAGACAATGCTACTGCTATGATGAAGAAATTTCATGATTTTGACTACGCCATCTGGGGCGAAGGTGAATATCCTCTGCTTGACCTGTGTAATTTTATTGAGAAAAAATCTGTTGACCCCGCAGCAATTCCAAGGCTTGTGATGCGCGAGGGCCATGAAATAAAAGTTTCGAAAAAAAACAAATCGGATTACCTGGATTTTAAAAATTATATTTTTCCTGACCTTGATGATTTTTTTGAAAGTATCGCTGAGCACAACATTCCGAAAGACCTTGTGAAGATCATGCTCAACACGGTGAACGGATGCCGCTGGAACAAGTGTTCATTTTGCTGTTATGGAGAAAACAAAGTGTTTCGTGAACGCACTGCCGAGAATATTTTTGCCGAGATACGCAACTGCTTTGAAAAGAATGGCGTCAGTAATTTTTATCTGGCCGACAACGACATTGTGGGAAAAGATGTGGCGAGATTTGAAAAGCTGCTCGACCTGCTGATTGATTATAGGAAAAATGAAAACCCTCAATGCAAAATCTTTGGAGAAATGATCCCGTCGAGGATGATCACCGATGATATGTTTCGCAAAATGCCGCAGGCAGGTTTTTCAACAATTTTTATTGGCTATGAAGCAATATCTGAGAAGCTGCTGGTGAAAATGAATAAGGAAAATTCTTTTTCGGTAAATATTTATACGGTAAAAACTGCACTGAAATACAATATCAAACCAGGGGTAAATATTATACAGGGTACGCCTTCGGAAACCGAAGAGGATATCGTTGACAGCATAGATAACCTGCATTTTTTAAGGTTCTTTTTCAGCGCAGATAATAATAAATTAGCTCATAATTACAGCACGCTGAACCTGTGCAAAGGTGCGAGATATTACAAGAACATGCCTGTAGAGGAAAGGAAAAATTTTGATGAAAACCCGGTGAGAGATTACCTGCCACAGACGTTTATTGACTTCGACGAAAGGTTTGATTTCTTTTGTTTCGCAAGGAATGTTTTAAAGAATTTCAAACTGTGGTCGGATTTTGTGAATATTGAAAAGTTTTACAGGAAAAATAAATTCACTTTTGAGATCATAAAAAATGAATCGTCTTTTGTGTATAAAGAGTTTTTCAATAACACACCGATAAAAAATATTGAGTTTGAAAACCCTGTTTATTTGGAAATTTTAAAAGAAGCGGATTGTCAAATCGTCACATTTGACGGGCTTTTCCGGGGATTGTTAGATAAGCATCCTGAGATGACTGAAGTAGATTTGAAAAAATATCTTGGGGAATTGAAGAAAAATTACCTGGTGTATTATAATGAAGAGTTTTCAGAAATTATATCAGTGATAAATTCCGAAAAATAAATGCTGTTACTCGTCACTCCACCCTTTGTTCAACTGAACACGCCCTATCCAGCAACGCCTGTTTTGAAAGGCTTCCTGAAGGAAAAAGGTTTTGATGTGGCTCAACTGGATTTGAGTATAGACTGCATACTGGAAATGTTTTCATCAGCCGGTTTGAGGAAATTATTTGATTTTGCAAAAGGAAAAAAATGTTCAGCCAATGCACACAAAATAATTCAAAACAAAAATGAATACATAAGGCACATTGATGCGGTTATTGCATTTTTGCAGGGCAGGGACAGCACCTTTGCATATTCAATCAACAATGGAATATTGCCCGAAGCCAAAAGATTCAACATTCAACAAGACTTAGAATGGCATTTTGGAACGGATGGCATTCACGATAAAGCAAAATTCCTGGCGACTTTGTTCATTGAAGATATTGGCGATTTTATTACAGAATGTGTGGATGCCCGTTTTGGATTCAGTCGCTATGCTGAACAAACGGGATTGAATGCAGGCAGTTTTCAAAGCATTTTAAAAGAACTCAAAGTGGATACGCCTGTCACCGGAATAATGTGTGATTTGCTGGATAAGTCAATTAAAAAATATCAGCCTGAAATAATAGGTTTCACCATTCCTTTTCCCGGTAATCTTTTGATGGCGCTGAAATCGGCAGCATATATTAAGCAGCATTATCCGGAAATTAAAATCGTGATTGGTGGTGGGTTTGTGAATACGGAACTGCGAAATCTGAAGGAAACTGAGTTGTTAAAATTAGTGGATTTTGTCTGCCTTGACGATGGGGAACTTTGCCTGTTGAAGTTGGTGAACTTTATCAAAAACAGGAAGGGAACACTAGCACAAACTTTTAAACTCGAGCAGGGCAAAGTGGTTTACGTGAATGATGCCATTGAAAAAGATTTTGCTCATAAAGAAATTGGCACCTCTGACTATGAAGGGCTGGACATGAAGAATTATATTTCAGCAAGCGAAACCACCAATGCAATGCATAATTTGTGGAGCGACGGACGCTGGAATAAAATGGCATTGGCTCATGGCTGTTATTGGCATCAGTGTGCTTTTTGCGATGTTACACTTGATTACATCAAGCGATACAGTGTGGCTGATGCAGAAGTTTTATGCAACAGGATAGAGACAATAATTAAACAGACAGGTCAACGCGGGTTTCACTTTGTTGATGAAGCTGCATCACCGGTGGTGTTGAGAAAACTGGCAGACGAAATTATCCGCAGGAAGTTAAGTCTGAGTTGGTGGACCAACATCCGTTTTGAAAAAGCATTCACCAGTGAGTTATGCGAATTGCTTGCAGCATCAGGTTGTATTGCGGTTTCGGGTGGACTTGAAGTTGCCTCCGACCATTTGCTTACAAAGATGGAAAAGGGAGTTAGTATAGCAGATGTTGTGAAGGCTACTGCGGCTTTTCAGGCTTCGGGCATCATGGTACATGCTTACCTGATGTATGGTTTTCCGACACAGACAGCACAGGAGACAATAGATTCGCTGGAAATAGTGAGGCAATTGTTTAATCATAAGTTATTGCAGAGCGCTTTCTGGCATCGCTTCACCATGACTATTCACAGTCCTGTTGGACTTGACCCTAAAAAATATGGTGTGGAGCGGCTTGCTATTGATGAGAATGCTTTTGCACAAAACAATTGTGAACATGTTGATAAAACAGGTTGTGATCACAGCAAATTTGGAAAGGGGCTGGTGAAGGCTTTGTACAATTTTATGCATGATAACGGACTTGATTTTGATTTGCAGGAATGGTTTGAATTTAATGTCCCAAGGACAAAGATTCCACAGAAATATGTTGGAGGATTGTTGAAGAAATAAGGAGAATATTATTGTACCGAAGTACGAACAAAAATACGAATATACGTACTACGAAGCTTGACGCACTTTCGTCTTTTGATGAAAGAATTAGGGAAATTCTTACGAAAGTTTCAATTCGTTATTCCACAACCGGCACTTTCGCAATAAGTACTTTATCCACGCGGTTTCCATCCATATCCACCACTTCAAAACGGAAGTTTTCAAAATGAATATGATCGCCGGTTGCAGGTACTTTATTCAGCATATACATAATGAATCCGCCAACAGTTGTGATGTTTTGTTTGATCTCTTTAAAGTCATCAGGAACGGCAATCTCGAGATGTTCCATTACTTCATCAAACTGAAAGTCGCCATCAACAAGAAGGCTGCCATCCTCGCGGGTTGTGATCTGCGGTTGAATATCTTGTGTTACGTCAGGAAAGTCTCCCAGAACATTATCCGAAATATCCTGGACAGTGATGATACCATGTGTTTCTCCGTATTCGTTGACAACAACCCCGAGTTTTATTTGTCTTTTTTTAAAGTCGTCAAGGAGCTTGATTGCTTTCACTGTTTCAGGAATGAAAAACGGAGGTGTCATGATCTCGACAAGGTTCAGTTTCTCGCATCTGCTGCTTTGTTTGAGTATATCCTTTGCATAAACTACTCCTACAACAGCGTCAATTGTTCCATTGCAAACAGGGAATCTTGAAAACGGAGAAGTGACAATAGTATTCATCAATTCTTCACTGCTCAGGTTGATGTCGAGCCATACAACATCTTTATTGGGTGTCATCATTGCGTAAGCAGTTTTGTCGGCAAAAGAAAAAACATCGTGAATGATCTCCGATTCCTGTTCTTCAAGCACACCATGTTCAGAGCCCAGCTTGATCAGTATTTTCAATTCTTCTTCAGTTACTGGTGGATCTGTGTTCTTTTTTATTCTGAAAAGTTTCAAAATAAATTTCACTGAAATACTCAGAAACCATGCAATAGGAGTAACAATTGCTGCAACCACTCTCATGAAAGGAGTAAGTGCAATAGTAATCTTTTCAGCATTATTTAATGCTATTGATTTAGGGACAAGCTCACCGATGATGAGTGAAAAATATGTAATCGCACCAATAACAATAACCATTGAAAATGTCTCCACATATTCTGAAACATATCCAACATGATGAAGGAATTCGTTGAAGTGTTTTGCAATGGCGATCCCTCCGAATGCACCTGAAATGATGCTGATAGTAGTGATGCCAATTTGAATTTCAGAAAGAAAACGCACAGGTTTTTTCATTTTATTCAATGCCTGCCGCGCAGCTTTATTGCCTTTGTTTGCGGTTTCTTCCAGTTTAGATTTTCGGGAAGAAACAAAAGCGATCTCGTACATATTAAATACCCCATTCAAAATGATCAAAAGGGATATGATCAGTATTTCGTTCATTTAAGTTCATTTTTGGTTTTCTGTCATAAAAGTACGGACAACCAATTTTTGCAAATTTACAGTTTTAATAGTATTATTCTAATTGTAATAAATTTAATCCTGCATCGTAACAAAAATCATTTTCATTTTTTTCAGAGAGGATTGAAAATTTATTCGTAATTTTATGTCATCAAAACAAGCATGCTAATTGCAGGATTGAAGAAAATTGATTTTTAAAAAAAATTAAAAAGAGAGTGCTTGCAGAAGTAAAAATAATAAAATTTAACAGGCTTTTTAATGGAACATCGTATTGAAATTTTAACTGAAAAAAAACTAACAGGTCAGCGAATAATCATGTCGTTTGCCAACAATAAAACTTATGAACTGTGGCATGGTTTTATGCCTCGAAGGAAAGAGATCAAAAATAATATTGGTACAAACCTATACTCTTTACAGATCTATGCTCCATTATTTTTTGATAATTTTAATCCACATAAAGAGTTTGAAAAATGGGCGGCTGTTGAGGTAACAGATTATAATGTGATCCCGCCAGAAATGCACACTTTAACATTGCCCGGTGGCCTTTATGTTGTTTTCAATTACATTGGTGCAGCCAGTGAAGCAGCCCCTGCATTTCAATTCATTTTAGGCACATGGTTACCAAACTCAGAATATATTCTGGACAACCGTCCACATTTTGAAATTTTAGGTGAAAAATATAAAAATGAAGATCCGGCTTCTGAAGAAGAAATCTGGATACCGATAAGGAGGTATGAAAAGAAATAAGGGAACGGGCTACAACCTAATATTGATAACAGAAATCCATAAGCAATCACCAAAATTTTGGTCAATGAATATCAATTTCAAAACGTTAACAAAAACAGCCCCTCGTAT
>CAISZK010000231.1 GCA_903889915.1 uncultured Bacteroidota bacterium | reverse complement strand
GTAGTAGCACAAAATCGGTTAACGATGGTTCCGTTAATCTTTTAGTTTTGGTTATTTTGTCAATATTATTACCTCCGCTTGCAGTTTTTCTGGCAAGGGGACTCAATACACCATTCTGGATTGACTTAATACTAACAATTATTTTTTGGATACCGGGTGTGATCTATGCATTGTTGATTGTTTGTAATGCAATTTAAAATTTTTCAATTATTGATCAGCCTCTAATTTTGCTCAATTAATTACAACAAGGAACCTTGTTTTGAAAGAAATATTTCCTGCCGGCTTATTTGGGATAGTAATTATTTAATTTTGATAGGCACTCAAAATGTTCTTTGTGTATAATTAGTTCAGGAATAAAAAACCACCGGAAGCCCCGGTGGTTTTTATTCTTAAAATTATCTTAGAAAAAGTTGATCGCTATTTGCTTTCTGTGGTTTCGGTTGTTTCTTCTTTCTTAGTGATAACCTTAGTCAGATAAGCAGATAACAATCCACCCATATTGTTCTCGCCCTGTACAAGGAAATCAGGAGTGACTTTAATATTTCCGGTTGCAATTTGTTTTGCAATTTCAATAGATGTTACACCCTGCTGTCCTATGGCTTTATTCTGCAATTCATAAGCTTTTGCAGTTGCTTCACCAATGGCAAGTATCTTCGATCCTTCAGCTTCTCCTTTTACTTTAATACCCTTTGCTTCTCCCTCGGCACGGATACGCGTGCTTTCAGCTTCTCCTTCGGCAAAAGTAATGGTCTTTTGTTTGTTTTGCTCGGCTATTTTTACACCAATCTCAGCTTCCACCAGTTGTTTTTGCAATTCTGCTTCTGAACGGGTTTTCTCAGTAGCAATACGGGTTTGTTCGGCTTTCTGTTGTTCGGTGTACATAGCCTGTTGCTGCTGTGCAATGACTTTCTTTGTTTGAGTGTCCATCAATTCCTGCGGAAGTTTAATCTGGCAGATGAGAACAGAAACACATTCCACATGATATTTTTCTAGTTCCATTCTTGCACGTTCTTCTGCTTTCTTTTGTTCATCCTGCCTGTCCTGCATAAAGTTCATTGCAGAAGTTGAGGAGGCCTGATTTCTGAAGCTTGAATCAATCATTGGGTGGATCACATGGTTGATAAGATTGTCAATTGATCCGATCTTTGAAACCATGTAAGGAGCCTGATCCGGACGAACACGAATGATGACTTTTACAGAAACACTAATTTCAAATCCATCGCGTGAAACAACTTTCAATGGGTCAAATTTGGTTCCATCTGTTTCATCCCAGTCAATAGTGATGTTGGTTGTATCAATAATGTAAGCAATGAAAGCGCGACGGTTCAGATAATAAATTCCGGGACCTGCAACCTCCTGTTGAATACCGCGGAACCCTTTAGGTACAACATACCTCTCAATCCCAACATCCACTCGTTTTTCCGTATCCCTTGACTGGTCAGGAATTATTTGGTCCATAGAGGTTTGTTCAACAAGTTCTTTTATTTGCTTGGGTTCTTCGCCAACGTTTGAAATCAAAACAGCGACCTGTCCGCGTTCCACAACTTGCACATCATCCAACTCAACTTTAAACATGAGTGGGTTGATGTAATAGGTCCCCGGGCGGAGAACGTCAAACTGAGGACCTCTCTGACCTCCCTGTTGAATAAACAGCGACACATGCTGATAATCGTTGTGGCCTGTAACAGTCTTTGCAACATATTCTCTTTCGGGAAGTGGTTCACCATCGAGAGCTGTTACCAAACCAACTTTACCGGAAGGAATAATTGATGCATCCCTAATGTCAACATGGAAAAGATCAAGATTGATACGGTAAGTACCCGGTAAAAGAATTTCTGATTGAGGTCCTTTTTGTCCATGGTTCTTAAGGAAGTTTTCTCCGCTTTCATAATTTGAATGACCTGGCGCAGTAATTGCAAGCAGCCTTCCTGGTGATATTGCTTCACCGTCCATTGCTGTAACAATTCCAATTTGTCCTTTGTCAATAATGGTGACAGGAACATTGTGCACTTTGAAAAGAGCAGGGTTTATTCTGTAGTTTCCCGGAGGAAGTATCTCAATCTGTGGTCCCTTTTCTCCTGCATTTTTCAGGAATGCTTCACCATCCTGAAATGAATTATGATCAGTAACGACTTTGGCAAAAATCTTCCCTGGTGGTACTGGATTTCCATCAATAGATTCTATTATCCCAATTTCGTTTTCATTAATAATGGTGAAACCCACTTTGCGGGCCTTATAGATAAACGGGATGAGCAGGTGCAATCCCGGACCGAGTGTCCTTGCCTGAATACCTATTTCCCGCTTCATAGCTATCACTCTGCCTTGTGGCATTTTCTTGCCAAACCAGCGCCGTTCAAGCATTGCTATTGATCTTCCGCCAACAACCACAACGATGTTGAACAGAAGAAATATTAGTACTACCACAGCAATGGCAGCATAAATTAAAGTGATGTTGTCAATCATATTTGTTCCTCCTGATTTAAATGAATATTTTGTTTAAATAATTCACCAAAAGTAGAAAAATATAATGTTGTTTTACAATTGAAGAAAAAAAATATTTTTACGCTAGTGAATTATTAAGCCTTAAAAAAAAATAAAGACCAGAATTGAGAATAAAGGAAAATCATAGGCCTATTGGAAATCATTTTATTGTTCAATGAAGCGATGAATTTAGTAATTTTGTAAAAAATTACACTATGAATACAATAGCAATCAGACAAAAACTTTATGAATACATCAGGGTAGCAGATGATAAAAAGGTGAAGGCGATTTATACAATAATAGAAAATGATGTGAATGAATTATATGAATGGTGGAATGATAAGGATCTAATGAGTGAACTTAACAGTCGTTCATTGGATTTAAAAAGTGGGAAAGACAAAGGACACTCCTGGGATGAAGCAAAAAAAAGTCTCTTAAAAACCAAAAAAAAATAGTTCAGCGATGTACAATAAATTAATTCTTTCTTCTGGTGCCTATCGAGAAATGGAAGAATCTATTCTTTGGTATGAAAGCCGTTCAAAAGGATTGTGAGCGAAATTTGTTGAACTTATTGATAAAGCAATAAAATTGATTAATCTTAATCCTGAAGGATACCCCAGTAAAAGACCACCATATAGAGAAATAGCTCTTGGGAAATTCCCCTATTTAATCATTTATGAATATAGTAAAGAGGAGCACATCATCTTTATTTTACATGTCTTTAATACTAGCAAGAGTCCACGCCATAAATATAAACGAAAATAAAAATTTGCAGATTTTATCAGGCGCGAATTAATCAGCTTTTGAAATATTATTAGCATAAATTATTTCTCCCCCCTTACTTCCTCCTCCCGGACCCAGCTCAATCAGATAATCTGCATAAGAACTCAACATGCTGTCGTGGGTTACGCACACTATTGATGCTCCATTTTCTATCATTTCATTAAATAAATTAAGCAAAACAAGAGTATCCGAAGGATGTAATCCTCCTGTGGGTTCATCAAACAGGCATAGCACATTTTCTTCTTTCACTGATGAAAGACCGCTCACTAATTTAAGTCTTTGCAATTCCCCTGTGGACATAGTGTTCAATGGTTGGCCAGGACAAAGATAGTTCAGTCCTGTTTTTTCCATCATGGTGAAAATATTTTCGGTTTGTTTCCATGCTGTGACCGGAAGATGTTTTTTGAAAAATATTGCGGCTTCTGCGAATGAGAGAGACAGCACATCTGCTATTGAAAGATTGTCTGTTTTTATTTCGAGGACTTCAGATTTAAATCGTGCTCCTTTGCAGGTTTCGCAAAGCACTTCAGCATCACTCCAGAAATCGAGACTGACACTGATATGACCGCTTCCCTTACATTCAGGACATTGCCCATCACGAGAATGAAAAGAAAAATGAGAAGCGCTGAATCCTTTTTCTTTTGCAGCCTTTGATGAAGCAAATATTTTTTTTAAAGATTCGGAAAGTCCAAGCCATGTTAAGGGAACTGATTGCGACATACCTGCCGGCACATCCTGCTCAATATAGAGGATATGATTGAAGAAAGATTTCCCACTGACACTTTTACAATTTACAGGTAAATTGCCTGATATACTTTTGTACAAAACATCATAAAGAAGGCTTGTCTTGCCGCTTCCACTCACTCCTGTAATCACAGTGAGTCCTCCTGCAGGAATGGTTGCGTTGACTTGTTTCAGGTTATTTGCATTTGCTCCAATTACCGTTATTCCTTCTTTCAATTCTCTTTCGGGTCTTTTTATAGAGGAGGTAATGGAATTGATTTTTTGAATAACAACATCCGGATTGCCTCTGTAGATAATGTTACCTCCTTTGATACCTGCCTGCGGTCCCATCTCAATAACATGATGTGCATGAGCAAGCATCAGTGGAGATAGTTCCACCATCAAAATTGTGTTACCATTCTGATGGAGTCCGTCAATCAATTCTGTCATTCGTTGCACATCCCTTTGATGCAGTCCGAAGGAAGGTTCATCAAGCATATAGGTCACCCCATTTATGGAAGAGCGTGTAAGGGCTGCAAGCTTTAATCTTTGGAACTCGCCTCCCGATAAACTCTGTACCGTTCGCCCGGGAGCTATATATCCCAGTCCGGCTTTTACCAAGGAATTTATTCTTTGTTGAATTTCGACGACAAGACTGAAAGCTGTCTTCAGTTCCAGTTCATTTTCAAACGATGATCTTTGATATTTATCCAGCCATTCCAGGGTGTCATCTGCAGACAAAGATGATAATTCTCCAATGTGAAATTTGTTCACCAGAAAGACCAGCATTGCCGGCTTTAAGCGGTATCCATGGCAAACCTGACATTGTTCCTGTTTCATCAGGGGCAACATCGCCTCACCTCTGTAATCGGCGTGTTTCCGTTCATATTCTATCTCAACCAGTCCACAGAAACCCGGCCATGTGGTTTTCATTTGATGAACTCCTTCATGCGCGCCGCGTTTGTATTTCCATTCCACATCAAAGATATCTTCGCCACAACCATGCAAAGCAATCTGTCTGGCCTCACCTGAAAGATCCCTGAAAGGCACAGTAAAATCAATACTTCTGCTATTACCTACCGACAATAGAGTATGAACATATTGCCCGTAAATATCACCATAAAATTTTCCTGTTTTAGTTCCGTCCAATGCGCCGGCAGTTAAGGGAAGAGAAATATCAGTAATAAGTTTGTTTTCATCACAACGGGTGATTGTCCCTATTCCCTTGCAATCACTACATGCGCCTTCATCATTATTGAATGAAAAAGCGGCAGCCCTTTCATGCTTTGAACCACTCTCTGATTTGCCAAGTCTGCTGAACAATAAACGATACAGATCATAAATGCCGCTAAATGTACCAACAGTTGAGCGTGGATTATTCGTAGTGTTTTTCTTTTGAATACGGATAGCGGGAGTTATTCCTTCACAGAATTCAAACTGAGGATTTCCTGTTTTGCCAATGAATTGGCGGAAATATGAAGACATGCCATCCATAAAACGACGTTGACTTTCTGCATAAATAGTATCAAAAACAAGTGATGAACGGCCACTGCCGGAGACACCGGTAATTGCTGTAATAGCATTCAGAGGGATGGAAACATCAATGCTTTTAAGGTTATTGGTTGTGATTACGGAAAATTTTATTGGAGCATTGATATCTCTTATTTCTATTGGACTTTTGGCTGTAAGATGTTTCCAGGGTTGCAGGTTTTTTTTCAGCTCTTTTCCGGTTAAGGATTCCGGATGATTCATCAAAGCCAAAGGACTACCTTCGAAAACAAGTCTGCCTCCTTCATCACCGCTACCCGGGCCTAAATCAACCACCCTGTCAGCTTGCAAAATAAAATCAGGATGATGTTCAATGGCAAGTATTGTATGTCCCTTTTCAATCAATTTCCTCAATGCTTTTAGCAGCATTTCCACATCTGCGAGGTGCAGGCCTGTTGTTGGTTCATCAAGAATATAAAGAACTTTTCCGATTGCACTTTTTGATAATTCTGTTGCCAGTTTCACACGTTGTGCCTCACCACCTGAAAGTGTTGTTGAAGGCTGTCCCAACTTGATATACCCCAATCCCAGGTCGAGAAGTATGCTGGTAAATGCAGTTATTTTTTTCTGGTCGTGAAAGAACTCATGTGCTTCCTCAATGGATAGTTCAAGTATTTCAAAAATATTTTTGCCATTGTACCTTATGCCCAATGTTTCCTCAGTAAACCTTCTTCCTTCACATTCTTCACAAACCACCTGAACATTGCCGAGAAAGTGCATTCCTACCTGTTGAACTCCTGCTCCATTACAGACTTCACAGCGACCACCTTTCACAACAAAAGAAAACTGTCCTTTCTTAAATCCTTTTGCTTTTGATTCCGGTAATGCGGCGAAGAGATCCCTGACATGGTCTGATAAACCTGTGTAGGTTGCCGGATTGCTGTTTGGTGTTCTACCTATGGGTGACTGATCAATATGAATGGCTCTTCTGAAAACATCGGTTCCTCCTGACTTCTGTGGTAGAACTTTCTCTAATAAAAATTGGGTAAGACTTGATTTGCCACTCCCTGAAACACCAGTGATCACATTGAATGCACTCATCTGGAAGCGAACAGTGATATGCTGAAGATTGTTTTTACCTGCTTCAACAATTTCAAAAAATTCATTCTTTTCCTTTTTATTATTGACATCAGGCAATTTCTTTTTTACATGTAGATATTGTGAAGTGATGCTCCCGGGAAATAATTGTTGGAGGAATTCCTCAGATGGTCCGTTGAATAAAATATTACCTCCCTTTTTCCCCGGCCCAGGGCCTATATCAATAATATGATCTGCTGCGTGAATAGTTTGCTCATCATGCTCAACCACTATCACTGTGTTTCCATTATTCACCAAAGAACGGATTACACCAAGCAGTTTGTGATGATCGGCAGGATGAAGACCAGCGCTTGGTTCATCAAGTAAATACAACACATTGCGAAGTCCGGTGGCTGTTTGATTGGCCAGACGGATTCTTTGTGATTCACCTCCCGACAATGTTGTTGATTCCCTGTTTAAAGTCAAATAGTCAAGACCGAGATTTCTGAGAACAGATAAGCGTTTCAGTATGGCATCAACCACAGGCTCTGCAACAGGTTTTTCTTTTTCCGAAAGTTGAAGATAAAAGAAGAAATCATGCAATTGACGCAGGTTCATTGCAATAAACTGATCAATATTTTTCCCCCAGAGAGTAAAGGATAGAGCCTGATCATTCAACCGTTTTCCATTACACGAAGGACAAATGAAAGAGCGAACAAACCTCATGATATTGGGGTTCCTTTCCCTCTTGAGTATTTCTTCCATGATGGTAAGAATACCTTTGTAGTAATCTTCTTCACGTGGTTTTGCAGTGATCCCTGTCCAGCGAAGTCGTGATTCCAAAGGATGTTTCCCAAAAAGAACTTTTATTTTTTCTGAGCCATGCCATATTACTTTCTTTTGTTCTTCTGTCAATTCATTCCATGGAATGTCCACACTGAAACCCTCTGCTCTGCACACTTTGTCGAGCACATCCATGGTGACCTGCGAATAGATGATATAACCATTTGGAGTTGTCAGGTTAAGCGCTCCATCACGAAGACTTTTAGAACCATCTTCAATGATCAAATCAGGATCAATATGATCTTCCACTCCCAAACCCTTGCAAACGGGGCAATAGCCGGAAGGGGTATTGAAAGAGAAAAGGCTCCTGTCTGCTTTGATGTCAGGCATATCTGTTTTACCAAGTCTTGCAAAAAGCAGGCGCAGGTAATCGTATAGTTCGGTAAGAGTTCCTACAGTAGAGCGGGCATTGCGTACAACAAAATTCTGATCAACGGAAACAACGGGGAACAATCCTTCTATGCGTTTCACCTTGGGGCGGTTCATTTTCTTTGTCGCCTGGAAACTTCCGCCGGTGAAATGATCAAGGAACAGGCGCTGCCCTTCGCGATTTATCACAT
>CAISZK010000230.1 GCA_903889915.1 uncultured Bacteroidota bacterium | reverse complement strand
TCCACGGGCCGCAACATCAGTAGCCACGAGCATTTGAATATTGCGGATACGGAATTTCTGCATCACAGAATCGCGTTGTGATTGGGAAAGATCACCATGAAGCGCATCGGCATTGTAACCATCAGCGATCAGCTTATCGGCAATCTCCTGTGTTTCTTTACGTGTGCGGCAAAACACAATGCTGTACACATTCGGATTATAGTCAGCAATGCGTTTCAATGCAAGATATTTGTCGCGGGCATGCACCGTATAGCAAAGATGTTTGATATTTTCAGCGCCTGCGTTCCTCACTCCTATCGTAATTTCGATAGGGTTGTTCATGTACTTTCGTGAAATCCCAACTATCTCATTGGGCATGGTTGCTGAGAAAAGCAGTGTTGTTCTGCCATCAGGAACATCAGCGAGAATTTCGTTGATATCATCAAGAAATCCCATATTCAGCATTTCATCTGCTTCGTCAAGAATAACCCTTTTGACATTTTTTAGTTTCATGGCTTTGCGTTTCATCAGGTCAAGCATACGACCCGGTGTGGCAACAACGATCTGCACACCCTGTTTCAAAGCTTTTATTTGTGTATCTATACTCGACCCGCCATACACAGGCAGTACTTTTACTTTTTCAGAGTATTTGGCATAATCGTTCAGGTCGCCGGTGATCTGAATACAAAGTTCCCTTGTAGGACATAGTATCAACGCTCCGGGCAATGGATTGTCAGTATCAGCTTCCTGTATTAAAGGAAGCCCGAAAGCTGCTGTTTTGCCTGTTCCTGTTTGTGCAAGAGCTATTACATCATTTGTTGCGCCAAGCAAAAGTGGTATCACTTCTTCCTGCACGGGCATTGGATTTTCAAAGCCCATTTCTTTAATAGCTCTTTGTATCTCAGGTGAGATATTCAATTCTTCGAATGTTTTCATTTTTTAATGAGTTCAATGTTTGATGTGCAATGTTTAATGCTAAGGTTCAATGGTTGCTCCTTTGTGACAACGTTGAACTTTAAACTTTAAACATTGAACAAGATAAAAAATTTGTTCTTAATCATTATAATTTTGTGCGCTTCCAAATGCTATCAGATAAAAAAACTTCTACGATGGCATCTGCACAAAGAAAGGACTGAAGTGTAATTACTATTAGCGGGGAACACTATTATTAAACTGTCGGCAAAGATATGTATAATAATTGAGGTATTAGCAGATTATTTAAAAACATGCAGCAGTGCAAGCCGAAATCTATAGTGAAATTTTCCTTGTAACCATGGTATTATCGTCAAAGAGCACCTTCAGAAAATAAATACCTTTACTGAATTTGGAAGTGTTGATAATCGTGTATTTTAAAGGGTTTTTATTGTCATAAACCAAATTCCCGGCAACGTCATAAATGCTGACATTCCTGAAAATTTCATTATCTGAAACTGTGAGTGTTTTATTCAAATTATTTTGAAGGATAATAATGTTTTGTTGATTTTCAAATGAAGAAATTGAAGTAAGAATCGCTATTCCGGTAACAATGATGTTATCTATTTTATTTGGTCCGGATTGCAAAACCGTTGCATTTCCGACCGAAGTATCGGAGGTCATGATCCACCTAAGATATACACTATCCTGATTATCGCAGGCGGCAGGAAGACTCACATTTGAAAGAGTGCCATGTGACCAGTCATTAGAATCAAGAATAGAAGCTGAGGGTACATCGGTCCATGTCCCGGGAAGACTCAGTGCATATTGAACTTTAAAATCCCGTGGCCCATTGCTCGAAGTTGAACTCTGTTGCCTGGAATAAATTTTCAAAGTATTATAATTGGTGGTAGAAAAATAAACAAGCCAGTATTTTGTTCCGCTACCTCCATTCCATCCTGTTGCACGGGCGCAATAAGTGGTAACTCCATTGCGATTGAAAGTTGGAGAATTTGTTCCGCCAGCGGTTGTTATCGGGTTGCCAATATTAATAGCCAGACCCATATCAGAGCGTGCACCTGTAGCAATGTTTGAATCAGGAAATGTCCATGCAACAATGGTATCGGTTGTTTGCCCGAAGGCTATTCCTGAGTAGAGGAATGTCACAAAAAGAAAAAACTTTTTCATAGCAGAATTACAATTAAATAATTACTCAATTATTAATTTTCCGGTTGCTAAAATAATATTATTTTCTCTAAGAGAATAAAAGTAAATACCCTGAGGCAGCTTTCCACGCTGTATGTTTATTGCACTTTCATTTATACCGGAAATGGTTCTCACTTCGTTTCCTAACATGTTGAAGATTTTCACTTCTGCATTTTCTATTTTTTCTGTTGAATGAATTCTCAATGTTGTTTCGGTCGAAAAGGGATTTGGGAAAACCTCAGCATGATCTGTATTTTCAGGATAGCTCAGTCCGGTTAGTACTCCTCCGCAATGTCCAGCATTTCCATGTGGGTTACGGATGTAATAAATATGGTGATCTGCGCTGCTTCCATAGATGATATGCAAAGCGCATCCTGTATAGGCGATGAAATTTGCACCGGGTAAAATCACAGGAGCATCCCATGTGGTGCCGCCATCACCTGAATGAAAATACTTCGGTCCGCTACCTGAACTGCACACAATATGCAAGTCAGAATCGTTGCGAACCATATCAGGTAAAAAATACGTATGGGCAGTGTCGTTGCTTAAATCCATACTTGCATTCCAGGTGAGGCCTGTATCAGCAGACTGTGCCAACAACAACTGATAGCGCCCGGAAGGAGCGCCGCAGGCTACAACATCTATATGCGCACCATCTGACCAAACCATGGTATTATAATCTTTTATTGGTATAACCACCATGTCGGCTCCCCATGTTACTCCAAAATCATGCGATTCTTTATACAATATTTGAAACTGCCCTGCCCTGTTATCATTCCATGACATGTAAACATGGGATCCTTCGGCATGAATAGCTTCATCTTCTGAGCGACCTACCGCAAAAGTAAGTTGTTGCGGAGAACTCCATGTTGAACCATTATCAGTGGATCTCAAAAAGTAGATCTCAGTATTGTAAGGTGAGGCTGCAGTTACCACATCATTTGCAACATAAACATTGTTGCCAGACACTGAAACAGCCGGCCAATCGGCGGTAGAATCAAGAAACACATTGGGTCCCCATGTAATACCACCGTCAGTTGAATGCTTATACCAGGAAGCACGATGACCATTGGTAGTGCTTATCTCGCGCCAGACAACATGAATGTTTTTTCCATTAACTGCTATTGCCGGATTCCATGCATTGCTGCTGGTGTCAGTAAGAACCTGTGGAGCACTCCATGTTAGTCCTGTATCAAGAGAACGGGTGTAATAAATTCTTGCCCGTGTAGTACTGAGTTTATCTGTCCAGACAACATGCAGAGTGTCACCACCAGTGCCTATACATGAGCCCATACTTTCGTTTAATGTTGCTGAAACAGCAGATGGAGAAAGGCTGAAAGGGGTGCTCCATTGAGCTTCCACAAAGGAAGTGAAGAAAAGGAAAAAAGTATTCAGAATTAAGATGAGCAGAGAAAAGTGTAAGGATTTTTTCATAATTAAAATTAAGGAAATTTTGTCCGGAATAGATTTTCTTTTAAAGACGAAGGGGTTTACACAATGGTTGCTATCAGCAGCTTTATTAAAAGAAAATCCAAGCTACTAAAAGCAGCCTGGATTTCGATTACCCAAAGCAAGCAAACCTGTTAACTGCAATATGAATAATTTTATTCAGTTGCATTCAAATTTACAAAGCCCATTCATTTTTAAAGTTTTTTGAACCACATGTACCATGTGATCTCGCGCAATTTTGAATCTTTTTTAGCTTCGAGTTTTTGAGCATCTTTAATTGTTTTCGGGCTGTGAATAAGAACTTCATCACCCGGTTTCCAGTTAGCGGGTATAAGCACGTTGTGTTTGTCTTCAGTTTGCAGTGCAATCAAAGTACGTTTGATCTCGTCCATATTTCGCCCGACTGTTTTAGGGTAATAGAAAAATGCTCTGATTTTGTTATCGGGATCAATAATGTAAACTCCTCGCACATCTTTGTTTCCGGTTGAATCCAACTGAACAATTCCATAAAGTTTTGAAATTTTCAGATCCACATCTGAAATCAAAGGGAATTCAACATTGACTTTTTTACTGCCATTTATAGACAGAGAATCCATTGACTTTATCCATTCCATGTGGCTATTAAGTCCGTCGGTTGAAATGCCGATAAGGGCAGTATTTAAATTTTTGAAATCATCCTGAATTGCTGCCAGAGCAAGGATTTCAGTGGTACAAACCGGTGTAAAATCTGCAGGATGACTGAACAATATTTTCCATTTTCCAAAATAATCATCAGGAAAATTAATATCGCCAAGTGTGGAAATTGCTTTGAAAGAAGGAGCCGTACCTGATAACATAGGTCCATGAATTGAATCTTTGGTCTGAGCTAAAATCGGCTGAAATGATAATAGTATAATTGAGAAAAGTATAATTTTTGTTTTCATGTGCTTTAAAATTTTAATAAATATTTTGCAAAGGTACGACAGCTTGTCGCGATCGATGTTAACGCTGTGTTAAGAGATTAAGAATTAAGAGATTTTGACAGAACAGAATCTCCGCCAGTTTGCTTGTTAGTGGCGTTTTTTTATTATTTGCTTTTTATAAGCACGACAAATATTCTCAATCGCTGAAAATATCTGATTGGATAAAAAGCTGGTCACTCACCCATCAGGTAAAAGAAAAAAAACGATTTAGTGAGGGTGCTGCTGTTGTTGCTGTTGCTGCTGTTGTTGTTCTTGCTGTTGTTGTTGCTCTCGCTGCTGTTGTTCGCGTTGTTGCTGATCTCTTTGTTGAAGATCGCGCTGCTGTTGCTCACGTTGTTGTTGCTCACGTTGCTGCTGGTCCCGCTGTTGTTGGTCGCGTTGTTGTTCTTGTATTTGCTGCTGCTTTAATTGTTCAGGTGAAATTTGCTGTTGCCAGGGTTGATCATCCTGCTGGAATTGACCATTGTTTTGGGTGATGGTATCAGAAGCGGTTGTGATGGTGTCGGTTTTGTTTGATTTTATTTGTTGGACATTGTGAGGATGTAAATTGTTTTTTCGCAAAGGAATAATGGAATCGGATTTCTTTGTAGTGTCCGAATTCAATGGAGTTCTTTGAGCAAAACTAACAAGGCCTATTAAAAAAGCAATTAAAATAAGAAGTACTTTTTTCACTTTAAAAGCAAATAAGATTTCCAATCATGACTTGAAGAAATTATAAGCAAAGATAAAAAAAAATCTAACTGAATCCCGGCCTAATCCCAAACGAATTTCCAGGAACCATCGGTTTGTTTTTTCCATACGGTGTGAAATATCCCTTTGTAATCCTTGCCCTGCCCTGTTGAATCAATGGCTGTGTATATGTATTTGCCATAAGTATAACCAAGGTCGCAGGACGAGGAGACATCTACAAAGTCGGTAGTCCATATCAGTTTGTCTTTACCTGTTTTTTCTTTTTCATAAAATTCTTTTATCGCAGTTTTTCCTTTGATAATTTCGTTGTGACGATTTATGACAGCATCGTCAGCAGCAAACTTTCTGAAGGCTGATGTTATCCCCTCTTTTTGCAGACAGGCTTCGAAGGCTTTTTCGGAGTTGAGTATCTCTTGTTTTGATTGGGCTATCTTTTCACCATTATTGACGGAGTTGCACGAGGAAAATATCCAAGCAACAAGGCAAATTTTGATAGCAATGTGTAGGTGGCTTTTCTTCATTTTACAAATATCATTAAAATTTTTACCGGTTCAGAAATCAGAAATTTCAGGATGATTTATCAATAATTATCAATATCGTTTATCACTACTCTTTTTTTGAATTTTTTATTTCGTCACGAAGTGACTTTATTGCTCTGGCTATTTTCAATTACAAAGATTATATCACTACGTGATTAAGGCTTTCCGGGACAATCGTAATAATTTTCCCCGTCGCTAATGAATCTCTGTTGGCTTTCATTCATTTTTAAAAATTTCCCCGAAAGCAAGTCCATCCATTTCTTTTGCATTCGATTTTAATCTGTATTTGTTGGGATAGCCTTCTTTCTCATTTTGAAATTTTAAAATTCCTTTTTGCATGCGGTCAATGTATAAATTGATCAATTCATTGAAACTGTCAGCAAGGACAATAAAATCACATTCATCAATCAGATAAATGATCTGTCCTTTTTTTCCTTTGGGTCCGGGATCATTGTCAATACAAACTATACCAAAACCTTCCTGTCCTGCAAAAGGAACCCTGGACTTATGATAAATTGTACACCTGATTTTGTCATCATTCTGATACTGGTCATAAAACTCTGTACTATCATCTGCATACTCTTGTTCCTGCTTCCATTCATCAATTATTTCTTCGCAGGAAAACAGGCGGACCTGGTCGGGGAGAAAATAAAAATCTTCATTATTCTGTCCGTTGATGGTGGAAAGAAATTGTTTTAATTCATCGGGAAGAGTTTGCCCTGTTTCTGTTTCAATAGTTTCAATTTCTGTTTCGGATGCTCCGGTTGAAAATCCCAATTCATCAAGGGTGTGCCCGTTTGACTGAATGAGATCAATAAATTTTTTGATTTGTTCTTTCATTTGTTTGTGGTATTAAATTAATTTTTCTTTAAATAGATCTGTTCACTAAGGCTTAAAATTTTGTAGTACAATTGGTGTTTATGCATCACTTCATATTTTTCATTGTTCGTCAGGTAAACCAGTCTTTTTTTGTAGGAAATTAAACTCTCTTTTTCATAAGCCAGTTGTTGTCCCAAATGCAGGTATTCTATAAGCTTTATCAAATCTTTGTAAGTATTTTTTTCGCCGGGGATCAAAAACAATTCTGAATTTTTATTTAAAATTAGTTTAGAAAGGAAATCAATATCGCGCGGTGTCTTATTTACTTTTAGCATTCCGCTATCAATTCCTATAAAAAAGTAATTTGTATCGGATCCAACTTTCTTCAATTTCAAACAGACATCCAATAGATCCGGAATCTGAGATGCTGATGGTATTGGCGGCGGTGGTGGCGGCATGGGAGGATTGGTATCCTGTGAAGTCACTATCGGAACATAAACATAACAGGGAATCTCATCGTATTTTAAGCGGCTATATGTTGGTCCGTATAATCCTGCAACTATTTTTTGCATTTCATCAGAATTAATTTTCAAATCCAGGTCATATCCTCTGTTTTTATAATGGTATGCATTAGTACAGAGAAAAATTTTATCATAAGGTAATATTTTTAGTTCTTCCAACAATTGATCAACTTTCTGATAGGGCACCAAAGAATCAATAAACAAAAGAATATGGTAATCTTCAAAAAGAAAAGCCGGCGATCTGGAACTTTTAAATTTAATTGTTTCACAACAAAAGTCATCAATATCCTGGAAATTTTTTATTGTTTTTTTCTCTAAATAAGATGACACCTGCAGTGAATCATTTTTCATGTATATATTGAACAAAACACTATCTCCATTTTCACCGGGAGCCTTCTCTGAATAAGTTGCTTTGGGAACATTTACCCTAATAATAGTTTGTCCAAAAACTATTGAATGAACAAGGAAATAAAAGAATATTGAGGTAATAAAATGTTTCATCTCATTTGGAAATTATCAATTCTTACCTATACTGATTTGAGGGCTATTGTTTTTACTTAACCGGACAAAAGCATAGCTCAGATATATGAACCATAAGGAATACCCTGTGTGGAAAAACCGTTGCTTTAAACCTGTGAAATTACTCATGATTTCGGGGAAAAATGTAAGTACGCCAAGCAACATGATGAGCATACACAATATTGAAAACGGTATTATTGACGACAACTTTTTCCTCCATAAAATCATAGCAAGGACAGGAGAAAAAACAAGAAAAAACGAAGGAGAGCCGGCCATCAAGTGGAATCTGTGGGGAAGAGGGAATATTGCAACCCCCAAAATTGAGATGCTGTAAAGCAGTATTAAAAGTACAGGAATTATACTCATCCTTTTTTTTCTGCATATCCTGCAAAGTTCAATTATAAATATTACACTCAAAACTGAACACACGATCAATCCTGCTGAAAACACATACTGTGATTTAGTCCCAATTGCACCCAGTTCACTAACAAGCATTGAAAAATGATTATAAGTGCCGTGAACAAAGCCACAAACGACAGTGGTCAGCCAGAACACTGCCACAATAATAATTCCAAGGTACAATCTGATTCCTTTATCCATTTTGTCCATAAATGTTTATTATTTTAACTCTGTTCAATCCTTCACACAACGTACGGAAAATCCATTTACTTTTTTATATTCGTTGCCCGGAGTACCCCGATAAATAGAAGCATCTCCGGATGAAAAATAACGATACCATGCAAACGTATAGGTAGCATCAGTTGCTGTCCAGAAGAACCCAAATTTGTCAAAATGGTAAAATGATTTGCCATCGTCAGCTGAATAACCTGCAAACACAGCATGAAACCCATTCGAAATTGTCAGCACAGTTCCGGCATCTCCGGTGCCTCCGACATTATCCGTCAATGTTGCCCATTCAGCATCCGTAGGTAAGTGCCATCCATCGGGGCATGCAGTTTTTGCTGCTTCCCAGTCATAGAGATATCCTAATTTAGTCACATTGATTGAATCGTTGTTATACGCCCAACAACCAGCACTTGCTTTGAATGCGAGGTTTTCAGCCATCCAGGTTTGAGTACCAAATTTGATGATCCTGTATTTTTTACCATCCCTGGCATCAGTGATGCTTTGCACTGACGATGTTTTTGCCGAATCCGAATTGGTATTTATTGCTCTAACTTCTGCCGAATTTCCATTTGACGGTGTCAATGCATGGTTATATTTATAATTAAGTTTGGCAAGATCTTCCAACGCAGCCACTGTTGATTTATCGCTACTTGCCTGGTAGGTTGAAAAAAGACCATGCTTACCAATGCCGATCTTAGAATAAATAAGCTCCTGTTTGCAATTGGTTAAGGTTATGGTAACAATTGCCTTTGCATAATTCCAGTCATGCTTTAAACCACAAAAGAGCACCAAACATTTATCACCTTTAAAAGCATCCATGCTGGTCAACACAGTATAGCCCATGTTCAGAAAAAACTGTTTAACTTCCTCACTGATGTGGTAATCATCTTCAGTAGTATATGTCTCCGGTGTTTCAGTAACGTTTTCCTTATTGTATTGCACATTTCCATTGCCATCTCTGACAGTTTTTGTTTCTGTAACGTATTTATTATGGGTATAAATCAATGTTGGCACATACACATATTGATATCCATTTAGCTGATCAAGATTCTGAGAAAACAATGCTGTAGAAAATATAAACAGGCTAAAAAATACAAGTCTGAATTTCATGGTGAGAATGAATATGATTGTTGATTTTATTGTAAGCTTTTAATTTTTTTATTTGAAGCATGTCACTGCTGCTAAAGAACGACGATACAAAATTAAGCTAAAAAAATATTGCCCACAATATTATTTTGCGAAGCCCGGACATTGCGCATTTATTGGCCATTCCTAACTTTTACTTGAATTTCATATTAATCAAATTTTATAAAAATTTTGCCATTCCACTTGTAAAGATAAGGGGAAATCTTTGCACTATTCTTTAAATAAAACTCATTTGCTTTCACTCTTAAAAATGAAACATCTTCGGTGTTATCACTGCCCGTTACTACCAGTATATCACTGTTTGGAATTCCGACAACAAAATCTCCCTTCACAGGGATGCTGTCTTTATTAAAAACTCCCTCCATCATGATCAGAGTGGCTTCAAAAAAACCTCCTGCAGTAAGCATGTAAACCTTGTCCTTCTGTAGGCATTTATAATTTATCCTATCCTTTAAATAGACTTCAAGATTTTTCAATGCAAACTGCTTTAAGGTATCCTGACTGATTGAAAGTCGCATTAAATCTTTATGATCCAAATAATCGAAACTGTTATTTTTGCTCACCCCATATACAATTATCAATTGGTCATTATACTTATCATAAACGAAATCTCCATCAGGACCGCTAAGATTCAATCGTGATTTGATGGTATCTGTAAACTTATTCTGACTCTTAATAAACTCTACAGGTTGAATGCAGGGCATTATTTGGTTGAGCCGCAATGGTTCCTCAGTTAAGAATAAAGAACAGACATTTTCAACCTCGTCGTTAATTAATTCGGTGGTAGATCTTTTTTTTATGAGATATTCCCGGTAGGTAAAGCCGATAACAAATATAATTGTTTTGTAAGGTGTCGTGAGTTCAATAATGCCTTCACTCAAAGTTTTAATTTCAACATTGGGAAGTTTCTTTGCAATTGAATCAAAAATTCTCTTTGTAAATTCCTGCTTTGTCATAACAGTATCCTGGGAAAAACAGTTCAAAGATAAGGTTCCTAAAATGATTAATAAAATGCAAAACTTGTTCATAATTATTAATTGTTGTGCCAGGTAGTCATAATACAGAATGAAATCAGGCAGTAGTTTAACCTTTAACTATCTTTTTTATTTCCACAGTTGATCCATTGACAAATTTCAAAAAATAAATTCCATTTGACAATGTACTGACATCTATCACCATCTTATTTTCCGTGAGTTTTATTTCACTTTGCTTTTGCCCATTGATGGCGAAAATATTGATAGTTCCTACAATACTATTTTCATCAAAGGAGATGTTTAATTTATCATTTACAGGATTTGGCCACACAGTGAAACAATTTTTGACAGAAGATTCATTAATGCCATTTGCATTGGTTGTATCAAAGATATCCACTACGTTCGAAAAAGAATTTGTTGAATAAGAGCCGCCACCCGCAATCATTATTTTGCTTCCAACACTAGCACCTATTGCTGCATCGTGAGGAACTGAAAGAGTATCGGTGCTCCATTGTGAAGTACTCACATTATAAATATCAACCCTATTGCTGGGTGTGTTTGAGGAAAAATTTTGCTCACCGCTTGCAAAATAAATTTTATTACCTACAGTGGCAACAGCAACGTTTCTCCGGGCCTGAGAAAGGGTTGCTGTAGTCCATGTGGATGTGACCACATCATAAATATCAACTTTATTCGAAAGCACTTTGGTGCTGACACTGGTAAGCCCTCCGGCAAAATAAATTTTGGTTCCGTTTGCAATGACAGAAATATTTCCCCTTGCCTGCGAGAGTGTGGAAGTTGTCCAAGTCCCGGTTAAGGAATTGTAGATATCAACTCTGTTAATGGTAGTGTAATTTGTAGTGTTTGTATATCCTCCGGCAAAGACAGCAATGTTGCCAATTGCTGCGCCGGCAAGTCCAAATCGGCCAATTGAAAGAGAATCTTTAGACCACAACCCCGTGGAATCATCATACACACTGATGATCTTTGTAACGCCAACCCCACCCGTTGCAATACCACCGGCAAATAATATCCGGTGATTGATCACCACAGGAACAGCAGATGCCTGGAAAGTTTGCAATGAATCAACACTCCATGACGAGGTGAGCAAATTGTAAATATCAACTTCTTTAGCGCTTCCAAAAGCATTGGTTGTTCCGCCTGCAAAAAATATTTTATTATTCAGGTAAGCACAGCCTACATCGCCGCGGGGAGACGAGAGTGAATCAATACTCCAGGTTCCGGTTGAATTATCATAAATATCAATTCTCTTCGACATTACTCCGGGGGAGTTGTTGATGTAGCCGCCGGCAATATAGACTTTGTTCTGTACTGTCACAGCGCCGGGGAAGCATCTGGCTATGGAAAGATGGTCAACTGTCCATTGGGCTTTCAGAGGTTGAACAAAAAATAAAACGATGGATAAAAGGCAAAGGTTTTTCATTTTTAAAATTTTTGTTTTACGTGATTGAGTCCACTCTTATAAGTCTATTTTTCGACTAAAACTCTAAAATACAAAATTACTCAAAAAACAATTTACACAGCGATAATTTTAAATTTGTAGCTTGTTTCAATCGCACAAATATCCCACGGTGTGAAGTGAATTGGTGTTTTTGTGGTTTTATTTTTCTTTTTACTTTTCGGAACAGTCTCAATTCCATTTCAAATTTTAATATCAAATCTCATTATTATAAAACCGGATCCTGATAATTGAATTGAAATTTCAAATTGAAGAATGTTTTAATGAATTTCCATGGTTTTCCAACTTAAAATCATCAATAATCCCTCTTTCCATAGCCTCTAAAAACAAATTTATTCAAAGCATCTAATGCCACTTTATTTGTTAAGAACATTGCAATTGATTGTCGAATAATTAAATACATTTGTTAAATTCATTGAAAAAGACCAAATCCTTACGGAGAAAGATATCTCCGTAACGGAAAGAAACCCATCCGTGACGGAGAGAGACGATTCCGTAACGGAGTGAATCCATTCCGTGACGGAAACAAACCAATTCGTTACGGAAAGAAATGATTCCGTAAGGGAGAGAGACCATTCCGTAACGGTGAGAGACGATTTCGTGAGGGAATGAGACAATTCAGTAACGAAATGGAATTATTCCATTTTCTAAGGTAATTATTAAAAGAGGTCTCTCTCCTTAAAGGAGAGAGACCTCTCACTTAGGAATTGGTTTCTTTCACTCTGGTAGCGTATTTACCCTCCAAAGCGATTTAAAATAGTCTCTTTCACTTTTGTAACAAAATTATTCAATTTATTCCTGCTTATTTTCAGCCGATTCAGAATTTTAATTTAGTTTTGCATCTGCAAAATTCAATCGTAATATATTAAGAAAGCCTTCTCTAAACAGTTTCATGAAAGATTTTTTCCAATTAACCAAGAATTTAAAAAAAGACTTTTCGAATTTTAAAAAAATCAAAGTTTGTCTGTTGGCCGATACTACCACACAATTTCTTGTGCGGGCATTGCGTGCACTTGGTTTTGATAATGGTTTGGATCTGCAAATTTGGGAAGCCGATTTTAACCAGATCGAAAGACAGGTTTTTGACTTTACTTCCGAATTATATGAACACAAGCCCGAAATTGTTATAATTTTCCAGTCGTCGCATAAATTACTTGGCAAATACAATAAACTCGAAAACAACAGGCATGGCTCACTCGCAGAAGCTGAACTTGGATCAATTGCAAATATTTACACCACTTTGATCCAGCACCTCAACGCGAAGATCATCTTTTATAACTATACAGAAATTGACGATGCTGTTTATGGGAATTATAACACAAAAACAGAATCATCCTTTTTATTCCAGCTGCGAAAGCTTAACTACGAACTGATGCTGCTTGCCCAAAAGAATGCCAACCTTTACCTCTGCGATATTTCTTCAATTCAAAATTCAGTTGGAAAAAAAACTTTTTTCCAGCCTTCGGTTTACATCAATACCGAAATGGTTTTGAGTATTGACATTATTCCACAAGTTGCTTCAAAAACCCTTGATATAATTGAAGCTTTAAACGGGAAGTTTAAAAAATGTCTGATATTGGATCTCGACAACACCCTTTGGGGCGACACTATTGGAGATGATGGTTTGGAAAATATTAAGATAGGGAGCCTTGGCATTGGGAAAGCGTTTACTGAATTCCAGTATTGGATAAAAAAACTTAAAAACCGCGGAATCATCCTGGCTGTTTGCAGCAAGAACTATGAAGCTGTGGCCAAAGAGCCATTTGAAAAACATCCCGACATGGTGCTGCACCTTGACGACATTGCAGTTTTTATAGCCAACTGGGAAAACAAAGCCGACAATATCCGGCAAATTCAAAGCATCCTGAACATTGGTTTTGATTCCATGGTTTTCCTTGACGACAATCCTTTCGAAAGAAATATGGTTCGTGAAAATATCCCCGGAATTTGTGTTCCTGAATTGCCGGAAGACCCTGCTGATTATCTTGAATACCTCTACTCACTCAATCTATTTGAAACGGTTTCTTCATCAAATGAGGATGCTGAAAGAACCAGGCTTTACCAGGTAGAAGCTCAAAGGGTCAGCATTAGTAAAAAATTTACCAACGAAGATGATTTTCTGAAAAGTTTAAATATGATCTCGAAGGTGGAGGAGTTCAACAAATTCAACACACCGAGGGTCGCCCAACTATCGCAACGTTCAAATCAGTTTAACCTTCGCACAATTCGTTACACTGATGCCGATATCGAAAAACTCGCTTCATCAAAGAATCATTTCACATTTGCATTTACACTCGAAGATAAATTCGGTGACAATGGGTTGATATGTGTCATCATCTTACAAAAAGAAAACAGCGGGCCTTTGTTTATTGACACTTGGTTTATGAGCTGCCGTGTGTTGAAGCGTGGTGTTGAAAATTTTGTTTTAAACACCATCGTTGCAAAAGCCAAAGAAAATGGATGTACATTTCTGAAAGGAGAATTCATCCCTACTTCTAAGAATGAAATGGTGAAAGAGCATTATCAGAATTTAGGATTCACACTGGAAGGAAATTTTTGGAAACTTTCAGTGGATGATTATGCAGAAAAAAAGTGTTTCATAAAAACGAAATAGTTCATGAAGCTAGCGTGGATGAATAGTTAATTGAACAAAAGCCCTAAATCCTGACAATTCTAATTAACTTATAATTGTTCTATGCAGTTTCATGACTTTTGACAAATGACAATTGACTTCAATTTTAAAGATCAGCTTCAAATGCACCCGATTTCAAAACAGAATAACATGGTTGATTCAGCGCTGCACATTCAGCCATCCACTTCGATGTTTTCCATTTCGAATTGGATGAATCAATAATGATCATCCCCGGATTATAAGTTTCAAGCAACTCACTAATATTAGCTTTACTATTTCCGGAAAGGATCAGGTAATCAACTTTTATAGGCATATCTGATTTAAACAGAAAATTTGAAGCATCAATGACTGCGAGCTTTTTATTGTAGAATTGTATGAGGTTACCATCCCTGAAAAATGTGAGATTGTTATTTTGCATTGAATCTTCATTCTGTCCGGTGAAATTTAAATATTGTGGTTCATGCAGCAAAAGGTTATTCCAATTGTTCTGCAAATGTTGTGAAATAGCAATTGAATCGGGAGTAAAGCCAGAATCACTTAAAAGCAGGTGTTCTTTACCTGAAATGAAATCAATGGCTGAAGACTTTTTCACATCATAAACAATAAGCTTTTTCTGTGTATTGGCATGATAGCTTCTGAAAGCAAAAGACATGGTCATAATGATCGCCGCCAGCAAGGATAATTTTAAAAAAAGATGTTTCCTGCTATGAAAGAAATAAATCAAAGAAATAATTCCACAATAGATCAAAACCATTTCAATGGGAGTTATAGAGATCCCTTTTGTCATTGAAAAAGGAAGATGTTCGATGTAGCGAATAGAAATATTTAATGCTGTGATCAAACCAACCAATATCTTTGAAAATATTGCGGACAACCATCTAAAAGGTGAAACCATCAGCACCAGCATACCACAGTAAATGATCAAATTCATGAAAGGAAACACAAGCACATTGGTGATCATAAAACAATTCGGGAATTGGTGAAAATAGAGCATTGTTAAAGGCAAAGTAGCAATTTGGGCAGCTATCGAAACGGTAACTATCAGCCAGATAAAATTAAGTAATCGGTTAGAGGGAATCCAAAAGTTATAGATCTTTTTCTGCAGCATTACTATTCCAATCACAGCTACAAATGAAAGTTGAAATCCGCTGTTCAAAATCCATAATGGATAAATGAGCAAGAGACAAAACACAGAGGCAGCAAGCGAGTTGTAAACATTATGACTTCTTCCGGTTATTTTCCCTATCAACACAAATGTGATCATGGTAGTAGCACGATTCACCGGTGGCGCAAAGCCTGTGATAGCAGCATAAAACCATATAATAAGCAATAGCAAAATCGCCTTAAATATCTTTCCGTTTTTATACCTATCGAGGAAAGAGAGAAGGAAATTCAATACCAGAAAAACGATACCCACATGCAATCCGGCAACACACAACACATGCAGAACTCCCGTCCCCTGATACGCACTGAAAAGATCAGCATCAATTTTATCAGTATATCCAAGCAACACTGCGCCCACCACAGCATACTGCTCGCCGTTGATATCATTTTGTTGAAAAATCCTAAGGAATTTCTCACGGAGCTTTTGAGCTAATGAGAAAAAAATATTCCCCTGCTCCTGCTGAAGCAATTTCCAGTTGCCTGATTTCACGAATCCCTCGGAATAAATAGAACGAAGAGCAAGGTAGCGCCTGTAGTCAAACTCCCCGGGATTTCGTGGTGGGCTTGCTTCAGAAAAAGCGCCGCAGATAATAAGTCTGTCGCCGTACTTCAAGCTTTTTGATAAAGTATCTTTTGCAAAATAGGCAATAGTTTTCCCATTACAATCACTCCAAACACCATTATTTTTTATTGACTCAACACTAAGAATGATCTTGCAGGTATTTTCTCTTTCACTTACAGGTTCGGTGATCATTGCAATGATCGAATCATTGACGCCATGCTTATAGCAAAGGTCTTCATGCTGATTTTTCAAATCATATCTGCACGTTATTGTGTAAGCAAAAAGAAAAAGAAATAGGTTTACCAGGATGCCTGAAATCCATCTTCCACCATAATTTCGAATGATGTATTTGTGAAAAATAAGAAGAAGACAAACTGCAAAAGCAAATGCAATAATAAAATTGTAATGAATGACAAAATTCGAGCCTATTGCGAGGGCAGCAACAATTCCGGCAATAAAAGGCAGCAGGATCCTGAGAAACGGAATTTGATTCCAGTTGATCATTCTGGAAAAAATTTTTAGATTTTCAGATTAGTAATTTTAGGTTAAAAAAAACTCTCAGTTAAAAATTATTAAAAAACCATTAGCTTTCCGGCAAAAAATCAATGCAAAAATTCTTAAGGATTTTTAAGCTCAGAAATGTTGACAATAGAAACATCGGTATAATAAAACTTAATAATTTGCTTGTAAGTCCAGCCAAGGTCAACCATGTGCATGGCGCCTTCCTGGCACAACCCTACACCATGTCCAAACCCTCTTCCTGTGAAGAGTAAAACGTCGCCCTGATCTTCAATACTAAAAAAAGATGATTTTAATTTCCAGTCAAGCCTGATAGTTTTTAATGGAATCAAGGGAGCATCACAGAAATTGACTTTACGTGTTTTTTGTACAAAACTTGTAGCTTTTGCTTTCATGGCAGAATCAGCAATGGGGTATTTGAATTTTTCATCCAAATATTTTAGCCATTCACTTTTTGAAATTTCCATTTCCCACGTAGCCTGCGACTGGTGAATACAAAAAGTATCTTTGACTGATTTCAGATAAGTTGTTTTAACTGCCCAGATATCTTCTGAGTTCACTGTTTGTCCACCACAATTTGAAAAGAATGCCGCAGAAATAGGTCTTTTATTCTTGTCAATAATCACATCCCCGCTGGTCTGGGAAACCGCCATCATGATCATACTGTTTATGCATCGTCCTTTATAAACCTGACAATGGACATTGTCGCAATAATTATAGCCATCAGTTTTCAAATGTTTGTGCATATTACTCATCGCATAGGTTCTGGAAATAATGGCCTGCAATTTCAGAAACTCCAGGTTTTGTTTTATGCCGCCTTCAGATTCTACCACACCTGCAACATAATGTTCCATCTCCACTTTATTGACAACTTTCAAAAGGCTGTCCTCAACACTTATTGTTACACCGTCATCGTAAACCCTTTCGGTCATTGCAGGGTTTACAGGTTTAAAAGTAAAAGTATTCAGGAATCCATCAGCAGAAAAATAAAGATTGGAGAAAAGCCCAAGCTCTATGCCTTGCTGTGTGATTTTAATTTTTCCCTTGCTAACTGAAAGGCTGACGGTGTTATTTTTGTAGAGTGATGTAATTATTTTATCCTTGTCATAGACAACATATTTTCCTGAAAGAGGTGTAACAGTTACAGTCTTTAAATTGTATCCGCTGAATATTCTCACATCAACATTGGTTGCCAATATGCTATTTGCAAGGGAAAGATAAATAATTATAATAATGCACCCTATTCTGTACATAAAAAAATATTGGTTTTTAATGGCCTGCAATAATTTTCAAAAGTAACCACCATGTCCGAGATATCAAAAAATATTTTCTTAAAATAACAAAAAATATTTCCAAAAATCATTGGGATTTCAATTCTTTCATGATCAAATACGCTGTCTTTGCTGAGGCTCCGCTGCCTCCGAGTTTTAATTTTAGCTGAGCGAATTGTAGTTTTATTTTATCTGCAACACCGGGGTCAAGTATCTTTGAAAGCTCTTGCTGAAGCTGTGCACTATTAAAATCCTGCTGTATTAATTCTTTGACAACCTCATCATCCATGATGAGATTTACCAGTGAAATGTATTTTACTTTGACCAATTTCTTTGCAAGAAAAAATGAGATCGCGGATCCTTTATAACAAACCACTTCGGGAACATTAAACAATGCAGTTTCAAGAGTAGCGGTACCTGAAGTCACAATAGCAGCGACAACATTCGAAAGAAGAATATAGGTTTTGCCAATAACTATCTTTACATTTTCATGGCCTGCACAAATCTCACTATAAAAATCTTCAGGCAACGAAGAAACGCCTGCGATCACAAATTCATAACCGGGAAATTTAGAAACGTTGGCAAGCATTAAAGGAAGCACTTTTGAAATTTCCTGCTTACGGCTACCGGGAAGTATTGCGATCAGAGGCTTTTCAGAAAGTCCTTCATCTTTTCTAAAAGAAGAAATCTCATTTTTATACCATGGATCATTGATGGCATCAAGCAATGGATGACCAACGAACTCCACATCATAATTGAAACGTTTGTAAAAATCCCTTTCAAAAGGAAGAATCACAAACATTTTGCCAACTGTCTTTTTTATTTTATGCACCCTACCCTGCTTCCAGGCCCAAATCTGGGGTGAGATGTAATAAAAAACTTTTATCCCTGCGGCCTTTGCAAATTCAGCTATCCTCAGATTGAAACCGGGATAATCAACAAGGATCAATGCATCCGGTTTGTACTGCAGTATATCTTTTTTACATAGTTTCAGGTTGCTGAAGATTGTCTTGATATTGATAATAACTTCAATAAATCCCATAAATGCAAGTTCCCTGTAATGCTTTACGAGCACTGCACCCTGAGCTTTCATAAGATCACCACCCCAGCAACGGAAATCGGCTGAATGATCAAGCTTTTTCAATTCCTTCATGAGGTTTGATGCATGAAGATCACCCGATGCTTCGCCTGCTATAATGTAATATTTCACCCTGTATTATTTTATGACAAACTCATTAACAGCATAAGCAATAATATAAATGAAAGTAACAAACAGAAGGCCCCGCCCTGTCTTGTCGTATTTCAGCTTTACCATGTACTGCCGCATCATTATCACATTCACTACAATGGCAATAAGCTCCAGTGTGGACATTTGAACAAGTGTAGGAACTTTCAAAATAATATCTCTGAAAAGCATATTCAAAAGATACAGGATTCCAAGAGAAATCCATGGAGAGATGGCACCCATAACTATGCCAAGGATAAAATTATCCTGCCTGAAAAGTTTTTTCATTCTTCGAGATGTTTAAGATTTGTTATTGCATGATGTGCTGTGAAATCATATTGTACGGGCACTATTGAGATGTATCCTTTGTTCAATGCCCATTGGTCAGTGTCCTTTCCTTTGTCGTCATCAATAAATTCACCGGTTAGCCAGTAGTAATTTTTATGATGAGGATCTTCTCTCATTTCGTAATCGTCGGCCCAATAAGCATGTGCCTGACGACATATTTTCACTCCTTTTATTTTCTTCTCTATCGGAATATTTACGTTAAGGCAAGTTTTTTCAGGCACGCCTTTGAGGAGAACTTTGCGTGCTATTGAAAGTATGTGTTCATCTGCAGGATGAAAATCTGCATCAAATCTGTAATCCAGGATTGAAAATCCTATGCTGGGAATATTCTCGATAGCTCCCTCAACAGCAGCAGACATGGTACCTGAATAGATCACGTTGATGGATGCATTTGAACCATGATTAATTCCCGAAACAAGCAGATCTGGCTTTCCAAATAGTATTTTGCTAACTGCAATTTTCACACAATCCACAGGCGTTCCGCTACAGCTGTATTCAATATCTTCGTGATCAATTACGACTTTTTCAAATCGTAAAGGAGTAGAAATTGTAATTGCATGCCCCATTCCAGACTGTGGTTTGTCTGGTGCTACAACAACAACATCTCCTATTGTTCGCATGAGTTTTATCAAATGCCTTATGCCAGGTGCCATAATGCCATCATCGTTTGTTACCAGTATTACCGGCCTTTTTGTTTCTTTTTTCTTCATCATATTTTCATCACAGGTTTAATTAATAACCTTTTATTACTAATCAAAAATAATTTTTGTAAAAAAACAAAGATAAAATGTTTTTCTATCTTTGCAGACTTTGAATAAAAAAAATTGTTCACATTTTTTGTACCTTTGTGAATCTTGAAAACTGATGAAAGCATATAAAAAAGCACTGGTTGTTGGCTCCAGCGGATTGGTTGGCAATTTTCTTTTAAAAATATTGTTATTCGATATTCATTACAATGAAGTTGAAATATGGTCGCGAACGCCATCCGAAATTTCACATTTGAAATTAAAAGAAAAGATCGTTGATTATGATGCTATGGCTGAAATGGAGGTGACTCCTTTTGACGATGTGTACTGTTGTCTTGGCACAACGATCAGAAAGGCAAAATCAAAAGAAGCTTTTCGAAAAGTTGATTTCGATTATGTTGTTGAATTGGCCAAATACAGTGTAAAGGCCGGCGCATCCAAATTCATTGTCGTTTCGTCATTGGGTGCTAATATTAAATCTTCTAATTTTTATCTGCGTACAAAAGGCGAAATGGAAGAAGCAGTCAAAGCACTTGCCATTCCAGGTATCTATATAGTAAGACCTTCACTGTTGCTAGGAAAAAGAAATGATTTCAGGTTTGGAGAATATCTGGCTAAAAAATTCATGAAATTTTTTGGTCGTTTTATGATCGGTAAATTGAAAAAATATAAAGGCATTCATGCCAAAGCTGTAGCAAAGGCTATGCATTTTCAATCAAGGAGGGAGAATCCTGAAATCATCACAATTGACGCCAATGAAATACTGAAAATTGGAAACACTTAGTATATTGATCCTATTAAAATGAAATTGCATGATCAAAAAGCAAATTAAAAAAGGGTGACTTCAACCACCCTTTTTTATTGTAAAATCCATTAAGAAGATTTTATTTACTTTTTATCTTCAACGTCTTTTTTCTTCACATTTATTGGAAGCACGCCTGCAAGTTCTCCAATGACATTCACCAATTCCGAACCGGTTGGAATAACTATTTTAGCATTGTTTTCCAGTGATGCTACTACAGTTTCGAGTTTTTTCATCAGTTGAGCATTGCCAATAAAATATTTGTCTGCAGCTTCATTCACAAGTTTAATGGCCTCGGCTTCGCCTTCGGCATGCAGTATCTTTGATTGTTTTACACCTTCAGCTTCTTTAATCTTGGCTCTCTTGACACCGTCAGCTACGGTTTCTGCAGCTGATGCATAGTCAATGGCGGCAATCTTTTCATTCTCGGCTTTTACAACTTTGTTCATTGTTTCCTGAACATCGCGGGGAGGGTCAATTTCTTTCAATTCTGTACGTACAATTTCAATCCCCCAATTATGTGTTTCCACAAGAAGTGTTTTATGCAACTCTGCATTTATTTTACCTCTCTCACTATTGGCTGATTTAAGTGTCATAGTGCCTATGATATTTCTAAGCGTAGTGCGTGCCAGATTTACGATCTGCCATTTATAATTATTCACATTGTACTGCGAACTTTTCACACTTTCTTCATCCGATTTCACTTTGTAATAAACCTGCGCATCAACACTTGCATTCAGGTTGTCGTTGGTGATGATCTCCTGCGATTCGGCATTGACCATTACTTCCGTTACATTCACTCTGAACAAATGTTCAATAACAGGAATGATCCAATGAAAACCGGGACCATTGAAGCGGTTGTATTTCCCTAATCTTTCTGTTAAACCTCTTTCCGTTGGTCTGATAATCCTGATACCGGCAAAGAAAATAATTACTATTGCTGCAAGCACATAAAGCAAAATGTCCATTTTAAACCTCCTTTTTAATTGTTATAAAAAAAATAATTCTCCGAAGATACACTAAAAAGTTGAAAGAATATGAAATCGTTAACATTGTTTAAATAAATCTTTTCACTACTGCATTTATTAATATCTATTTTTGCATTTTAAAATTTGATGAATGCTATTCCCGCTCAGAAAATACATTTCGGTATTTCTATTGATGACAATAACTTTGTTTATTGTTCCCAAAGAATACATCCATGATCTGTACGGACATGAAGATACGCGCTGCCTGCCTCATCAAAACACAACAATTGAAAGCAATCATCATCACTGTGAAATTTTAAAGTACAATACACCTCATTACGCATTTCAGTACAAGATTTTTCTTTTATCTGTATCTATTTTACATGAAGATTTAAACATTTTCAATTCTCCTGCTTATTACATTTCGTGTTTTGGTCATTATAATCCCAGGGCACCTCCTTCGTTCTCATCCTCCATTTAAGCTTTTCTTTTTTTAATTTATTTCAGGCAAAACAGCGCTTTATTATTGCACTGTTTCTGAAACTTATTAACCATTATTTAAACCATCAAGTATGAAAACGAATATCCTTTTTACATTAGTAATATTTTCAATTTTTATTATTCCTGCACGATCACAAAACTCACTTACAGGTAAAGTCAGTGATATGAAAACGGGCAAAGCTATTACAGGTGCTACAGTTTACATTTCAGATTTAAAGTCCGGAGCTGTTACTGATACTGCCGGATTTTATAAAATTGAAAATCTACCTAAAACAAAAGTTCTTGTGCAGGTAAATTTTCTGGGTTATAAAACCATCGCTTTAACAGTGGATCTTAAAACCACATCATCCATGAATTTTGCAATGGAATCAACCGTTACGGAAATGAACGAAGTGGTGGTTACAGGTTCATCAAATGCTACAGAAATAAAGAAAGATCCGGTGCCCATAATTTCAATTGACTTAAAATACATTGAACAAAATCAAAGTTTGAACATCATTGATGCAATTGCAAAACTTCCCGGTGTCAGCGCTGTCACAACCGGTCCCAATGTTTCGAAACCATTTATTCACGGATTGGGCTATAATCGTGTTCTTACTTTATACGATGGTTTACGGCAGGAAGGTCAGCAGTGGGGCGATGAGCATGGTGAGGAAATTGATGGATATGCTATTGACAATATTGAAGTCATCAAAGGGCCTGCCAGCCTCATTTATGGTTCTGATGCATTGGCAGGAGTTGTAAATCTTCTAACATCTCCACCAGTTGAAAATGGTGTTACAAAAGGGAGTCTCCTCATGGAATATCAAACAAACAATGTCATGATTGGAAATTCAGTGAACATCGCCAGTAACAAAAACGGGTTTAACTGGAGCGGAAGAATATCGCACAAACAAGCCAAAGACTATATGGATAAAATTGACGGACGTGTTTATGGAACTGCTTATGATGAAACTGATGTCAGCGGAGATGTTGGTTTAAATAAAAAGTGGGGATTTACACATCTGGATTTTTCCATTTACAATAATCTTCTTGAAATACCTGATGGCAGCCGTGATTCAACAACCCGCAAGTTTACAAAACAAATTACCGAAGCCGATACTTTCAGGCCTATTGTTTCGGACAAGGAATTAAACACCTATGACATTACAACGCTTCATCAACATGTGCAGCATTACAGAATTTATTCTTCAAATAACTTTATCATAGGAGAAGGCAAATTAGGAGTGAATCTCGGTTTCCAGCAAAACATACGCAGGGAATTCAGTCATCCGCAGGCAGCCGATGTTGCGGGTCTTTACCTTGTATTAAATTCGTTCATTTATGATGCGTCCTATTCTTTTCCTGAAATGAAGGGCTGGGATTTAACTGCTGGTTCAAATGGAATGTATCAAATCAATAAAAACAAAGGATCGGAATTTATTATTCCTGATTATAATCAGTTTGATATCGGACCTTTTGCGCACATTAAAAAGTCATTTAAAAAGTTGGATGTAAGTGCAGGGCTTCGCTATGATACACGTTTCTTCACAAATGATCAAATGTTCACACACACTGATCCGGCAACAGGTTTCGATATGCAGGTAAGCCCGCCAGATACTATCGGAGCCAGTAAAGAGTTTTCAAATTTCAAACATACATTTTCAGGTGTCTCGGGTAGCATTGGTGTTTCATACGATCTTTCGAAAAAATTTATTTTAAAAGCAAACGTAGCTCAAGGGTTCAGGGCGCCGAATATTTCGGAAATATCAGCCAATGGTGTTCATCCGGGCACCAATATGTATCAGGTGGGCAATTCAGCAATCAAGCCCGAACAAAGTTTGCAGGAAGATCTGGGGATATTTTTTAATTCAAAATATGTCACAGGCAGCATCGAAACTTTTTACAACATTATCAACAACTACATTTTTAATCAAAAATTATTAAACCATCTGGGGCACGATTCAATTATTGTTCAGGGCAACCAAACATTCAAATTTCTGCAATCACAAGCTGAGCTGTATGGCGGAGAAGCAAATCTTGACATACATCCCCATCCGCTCGATTGGCTGCATTTCGAAAATTCAGTGTCGGTTATTTATGCAATGAATAAAGGAGGGAATGGCGTAATTATAAACGACAGTTCAAAGTATTTGCCGCTAATACCTCCTATGCATTTTCATTCTGAATTACGTGCAGAAAACAAAAAGAAATTTCATCGTTTTTCTGCTGCCTACATAAAGGTTGAGATGGATCATTATGCAACACAAAACAGGGTTTATCTTGCCGACAACACAGAAACACCAACTACAGGCTACACACTGTTTAACATCGGTGCAGGAAGTGATATTATTAATAAAACAGGTAAGGTGGTTTTAAAAGTGAACCTGACAATTGATAATATTGCTGATGTTGCATACCAGTCGCACCTGAGCAGATTGAAATATTTCGAGCAATACCCCGTCAATTGGTCAGGTCATAGTGGTATTTATAACATGGGAAGGAATGCAGGGGTAAAAGTTATCATCCCATTCAGTTAAAAAATCAATTGAACTTAACCAATCAATCATCACAAAATTTGACTATGCTTTCCTATATTTCATTCATGCACATTTGCACAAAATGTTGAAACGATAACTAAAAGAAAACAGCCCGAATTGTATTTTAAAATAAACCGGACTTCACCAATTTGAAATTATTTAAAAAAAAATATCAACATCTCGAAAAATTATTTTAATATTGTACCCATGTTTTAAAACAGCAATTCTGTTTCTAGAACTATTTGACCAAGAATGCAGTCTTATCAATGCTTACGGAGGATTTACTCTTTTTCTCCCTGCATGTTCTTCTTGTTTATAAAATTATCTGAATCAAAAAAAATAAAACAATTTAAACAACTTCATTATGGAAATAAACACAGAAAAAGCAAACAACATCATTAAATCTTTGCGCAGTCTTTGCCATCCTGTAAACAGGGAGATCATTACTTTACTTGAAAAAGAAAAAGCATTGGATGTAAACACTATTATGAATAAAATTAAACTGATACAGCCTGTTGTGTCGCATTATTTAATTGAACTGAAAGACAGAGGTGTTTTGGTTTCAGAACGTAATAAAAGAAGGATGATCTATAGCATCAATCCAGACTTTCATAAAGATCTGGCTGAGAAAATGGATAAATGCATTACAATGCAAGACCCCAAATATAGAACAACTCTTGGAAATAATTAATTTCTGAAAATCAATCTACGACCATTTAAAGAAATTTGTTATGGACATCAATGTAGAAAAAGCAAAGACAGCCCTGTGCTTTTTGAAATGTCTTTCAAACAGTACTAACAAAAGAATTCTCTATTTGCTTGAACAAGAAAAAGAATTGGATACTGACAGAATTGCAAAAGAAATAAGAGTTACAAATAATTTCGTTTCGCATTATCTAATAGACATGCGCAATAAAGGAATTTTGGTTTCAAGGCGCGAAGACAGAAGTATTCTCTACAGCCTCAACCTTAATTTTCATAAAAAATTACTAGGAATAATTGATGAAATCTTCACAACCGGCAATAGCAGTATGGAAAAACAATGACTTTCATTTATCCGGCAAGGTGAAAATAATTTTATAAACTTTAAAAAAAATTATATGGAATTCAGTAATGAAAAAGCACGGTACGCAATCAAAAGTTTGCGCTGCCTTATCCATCCGGTGAAAGGCAAAATCATCAATTTACTTGAAAAAGAGAAGAAAATGGATGTAACGAATATTATACAAGTGATGAATTTGCCACAACCGATCATATCGCATCACCTGGTTGAAATGAAGAGAAGAAATATTTTGATATCAAAACGTGAAGGTCGAAATGTCATTTACTCTATCAATCCATTTTTCCTTGATGAATTAAAGAAGAAAGTTGAAAATTGTGTTGCAATAGAGTTAGTCATAAAATAGGATTTTGCGTCATTCCTTGAAAAAATCACTGCAAAATGCCGGGGCTAATGCTAAACGTATGAATAATCACCAAAATGATGACTACGTATTGGTTGTTTATTCTCAAATGGTATTGCTAATTTAGACTATTCATATCTGAAATTTAATTTACGATAACTGATAGAAATTCCCTATGAACGTCAATGAAGAAAAAATGAAGACTGTCCTGAGTTTTTTGAAAAGTCTTTTACATGGTACAAACAAAAGAATTCTGAATTTGCTTGAAAAAGAGAAAGAATTGGATATTGTCAGGATTGCAAACGAATTAAAAACTAATAATTCTATTGTTCGCCCCTTTCTCTTAGAACTTAGGGATTGTGGGATATTACTTACAAGACGCGAAGACAGAAGTGTACTTTATAGCATCAACCAAACTTTTCATGAAGACTTGCTGAAAACAATTGACGAGATATTCGCCACAGACAATAACAGTAAGGAAACATTTTGACTTTCCTTTATTCATAAAAATAAAAATTCACGTATAACCATTAAAAAAAATATTATGGAACTCAATAAAGAAAAAGCACGATTCCTTATGAAAAGTTTGCGATACCTTATGCATCCGGTAAATTGCAAAATTATCACTTTGCTTGAAAAAGAGAGGGAACTGGAAATAAAGAATATTGCAACACTGTTGAATTTGCCAAAACCAACCGTATCACAATACTTGGTTGATATGAAAAATGGAAAAATTTTGATAACAAAACGTATAAATCGAAAACTCAATTACTCCATCAATCCATTTTTCCTTGATGAATTTAAGATGTGTGTTGAAAACTGTGTTTCAATAGAGCCAGTCATAAAATAACTGAGAGGATTTTCATCTCAAACAACCAGCACCTGTGCCCCATGCAATCCGCCTTTCTTTAAATCAAACAAGGCCTGGTTTGCATCTTCAAGAGCAATGGTTGTCACAGTAGGTTTCAAATTCATTGCAGCGGCAAGAGGCAAAAATTCTTCAATGTCTTTGCGGGTGATATTTGCTACTGATTTTATTTCTTTTTCCATCCATAAATGTTGCCTGTAATTCATCGTCAACAATTGATCTTTGTCAGCGTCTTCTTTGCGAATTGCATTGATGACAAGTCGTCCGCCGGGCTTCAGGAACTGCAAAGCCATCACAATGGGTTTCCACGCAGGGGTGGTGTCAATAATGCTATCGGTGAGTTCAGGTGGAGTTTGATCTGTCAGCCCGGCCCAGTCAGCGCCAAGAGTCATGGCAAACCGGCTCTCCTTTTCCGACCTTGAAAAGACAAAAACTTTTGAAGATGGATACATGAATTTTGAAAGTTGCAAAACCTGGTGACCCGAAGCACCAAAGCCCGTTAGACCGAGGGTTTGGCCATCCCTGATATTGGCAAGTTTTAAAGAACGATAACCGATAGCGCCACCGCAGAGCAAAGGAGCCGCTTCGGCATCGCTGAACTGATTTGGAATAATGAAAGCCGACACTTCGGGAACACATATATACTCCGCATAACCACCATTGGCATCTTTGCCTGTCGCTTTAAAATCAGAACAAAGATTTTCAAGTCCACTCAGACAAAAGCTGCATTTGCCACAAGAAGAAAAAATCCACCCCACTCCTACTCTGTCACCAGGTTTAAATTTATTCGCATTAGCGCCATTTTGTGCAACGATGCCTGCAATCTGATGACCTAAAATTATCGGGAAAAACGAAGGTGTTGCGCGGCCTTCAATTTCGTCAAGCTCTGTGTGACAAACTCCGCAGGCTTTTATTTTAATAAGGATCTCCTTTTCAACAGGAATTGGAATTGGAATATCAACCATATGCAGTGGTTTTGGATTCTGCTCAAATGACGAGGTATTATTCAATAGCATTGCTTTCATGATCTCAATAAAAAATTGTTTTCAAAGTTGAATTTAAAGAATAGCAAATTTAAACAATTTGTGGCTAAAATTATTAGTGATTATTTTCAATTGATACATTTCGTAGCATTTTGTCACATTTCGTAGCATTTTGTCACATTTTGTAGCATTTTGTCACATTTCGTAGTATTTTGTCACATTTCGTAGCATTTTGTCACATTTTGTAGCATTTTGACACATTTTGTAGCATTTTGTCACATTTCGTAGCATTTTGACACAATTTGCAGCATTTTGTCACATTTCGTAGCATTTTGACACAATTTGCAGCATTTTGTCACATTTCGTAGCATTTTGTCACATTTCGTAGCATTTTGACACAATTTGCAGCATTTTGAATCATTTTGTTATTCCCTGAATGATTGAATTATTCAATCTTCTTTTAAATCTCGTTCAATAATCTTATCTACCTTCGCAAAAAATTAATGACCATGAGCAGCAAAACAATTCAGGCATTTGCCCGTGCTATCAACGATCACGATGTGGAAGCAATCGCAGACCTGATGACGGATGATCACACATTTATTGATTCGCAAAACAATGCTGTTACAGGCAAGGCTGCAATGAAAGCAGGTTGGAAAGGCTACTTTGAATTGTTTCCTGATTATAAAATAGAGGTAACCGACATCATAGAAAGTGAATCAATCATTGCTGCCTTTGGCTTTGCTGATGGTACTTTTGGCAACATCAACAATTTAAATAAGAACAATCATTTTCATATTCCTGCTGCCTGGAAAGCAATAGTTGAAAATGAAAAGATCAAGCTTTGGCAAGTATATGCCGATGCAAAAATTCCTTTTGATATAATTGAGAAAAATAAGTGAAAAAGAATTCTCAAAAGTGAGAATAAAAATGACACTTTATAACATTGCAAACTTCCCTGTTTTAGCAACAGTTCCATTAACGGTCAGTTTGTAAATATACAATCCCTTGCTAAGTGAGCCATTATTGATTACCACGGTTTTTGAATCGGGTACAGCCATTGTTGAAACCTGGTTTCCGAGAAGGTCGTAAACACTGAAAGTTGAATGATCAATGTTATCGGACGATGAAATATCAAACACCATCTTGTCGGGATAAGTAAGCTGATTGATCAAAACATTGTAGAGTTGCGGTTCTTCAGCAATTGTTGATGTGCTGCCTGCAAGCCATATCGTAGCATTAACGATAAGCTTTTCGTGATTTCCGGCGGCATCAACAAGCCAACCTGTATAAAGCTGATCATTCGGATCGCCTGTTCCATCGTCGCAGGGAGAGCTGTCGCCAAAGCCAACAACACGGCCATTGCCATAAGTAGCATAAGCAACCAGGGCATTTGTTAGTCCTGTTGTGGAGGACCCCGTTTTATACACAACGCCTTTGACCGACGAATTATTGGTTGTGCTCAGTGTCATCGAAGTACCGCCGCTCCACTGCACTTCAGTAACATTTCCCATAACACCATGCAGCAAAGGATTGCCGGGAAGGTTTGCCACATTTGTTGTTGTCTGCGAAAAAGTATCATAGTTAAAGTGCATGCCAAACGGATGTGTTCCGGTGGTGTCCATAAAGTCGTTCCAGATATGCGGTGAATCCCATCCATCGTTATTGCGGTCAGAGCCATCATGATCAGAAACCATGAAAAGCCCACCGCCATTTTGAACAAATGCCAGGATTGCAATTTTCTCAGCCGATGTGAAAACAATATTCGGTTCCACAACAACGAACACTTTGTAATTTGAAAGATCCTGTGCATTGCCGGTATTTCCGTAAGTTATTTGCACACCCAGGGGAAGTGTTTCCACTTCATAACCTTTTTTCACCATATCAATACCCCATGCAGAAATGCCGCCTTCCCAATACGTTTCAGGAGTGGAAGAAGTAACTGTTGATTGGGTAGGAACGGGATAACGCTGAGGATTGGATTCATCACCTCCGGTCTGTGCAGGACCATTGCTATAGGTGAGGTTGTGGGTATCGGCGTCAATCACCCAATCAGCATTGGCTGCAGCTTCGGCTTTGGTTGCGTCAAAAAGAATTTTTATTTGTGCACTGACAGTGTTTACTGAAAGAGCAATAAGTATGATAGTGTAAGAAATTATTTTTTTCATCAATATTTATTTAGATTTTACGAAACTTTGATACTTGAACTATGAGCAATTTTAATACTCATCAATCTGATCCTGTTCAACAGGGTCGAGATCGTTATCAGGATTGTCATAATCCCTGTCAGTTAATTCATCTCCCTCAAAGATCCCATTATCTTTGAAGTAAGCGTAGGTTGTTGCACCATTATCGTTAAAGCAGGCAGCATATTTTTTTTTGCCGACTTTATACCATTTATCAACTTTAATACTGCCATATTTCTCACGGAAAGCCATGATGACAAAAAACGGCACAGAATCCTTTTTTACCAACGAACATTCTTTCACTTTATGATGATAAAATTGGATATCATGCACGCTTCCACATGAAGCAAGAAGAAAAAATAATAATCCGATAACGACCAGTTTTTTCATTAAAGTTTGAGATAATAATTTTGTGCTAAAACGACAAGAGAGAAAAGATCTTCCAAATCTTGTCAGAGATAAAAACAAAAGAGATCAATAAAATTTGCCCAATATGAAAATTAAAATTTAATAATGCTATTCAAATCCACCTGGAATGATTTAAATTTTTACAAATTTAATTTTACAAAGATAAAACAAATAAGCCTCAGCGATTCACACTATTCCAAGCAGTCTGTCTTAATATTTGTTAAGATGCAGATTATCCGTTTCATTTTGATTAATTTGCTTTTCTCAATTCTTCATAATTTTTCACAGGAAAATTCTTCGAAAATCAATAATTATAAAAGAATTCCGCACAACAGAAATTATTTAAATATCTTTGCTTTTTCAAAATTTGCAATGACCTGCTTTGCAAAAAACATTCTTAATTTGAATCAAAGTTACAAAAGTTTGAAACCCTAAATCACAAACAAATGAAATTTCAAAAGCTGTTAATTGCAGTCACAATGCTGTTGTTTATGCAACCTATGTTTGCACAGAAGACAAAAGATTCATGGGTGAAATGGAAACACCTTTGCGGGAGTTGGATTGGAGCCGAGAACGGACAACCAGGGCAAGGCACAGGTGCTTTTACTTTTCAGTCAGATCTTGACAGCAATATTTTGGTAAGAAAAAGCAGCACTACTTTTCCTGCTTCAAAAAGCAGACCTGCATTTACCCATAATGATTTGCTGATCGTCTATCGCGACACGTCGGGAAACCCAGCAAAAGCAATTTATTTTGACAATGAAAACCATGTTTTAAATTACAACATCACCTACAATGACAGCAGCATTGTTATGACCAGCGAGATACTGCCTAACCTTTCTCAATTCCGATTGAGTTATGTTACATTAAGCAGTAAAAAAGTCAATGTAAAATTTGAGATAGCACTGCCACCTGATCATTCAAAATTCATGATTTACCTTGAAGGAAAAGCATTGAAGAAAGACTGAAAGAAATTGGAAATTTGCCAATTTAGTTTCAGTCATTCTTTGGTATTCTTTTTAAGCCGATCTTTAAATACTTTTTCGAACTTTTCAATTTTTGGCCGAATGACCAATTGGCAATAAGGCTGGTCCTTGTTCTGGTTGTAATAATCCTGGTGATAGTTTTCGGCCTTATAGAAAGCTTCAAATTTACTGAGCTGTGTTAATACCGGGCTTTTAAATACCTTCTCACTGTTCAGAGAATCTATGATACTCTTTGCGATTTGATATTGTTTGTCATCCCTGTAAAAGATCACAGAACGGTATTGAGTTCCTACATCAGCGCCCTGCTTGTTCAAAGTTGTCGGATCATGCACTGTAAAAAACACCTTTAAAATTTCATCCAATGAAGTTTTGGTTGTATCATAAACAATCTGCACCACTTCTGCATGGCCAGTTATGCCTGTACAAACCTGTTCGTAAGAAGGGTTTCTTGTAGTCCCTCCTGAAAAACCTGATTCTACTTTCACCACACCATTAAGCATTTCATAGATGGCTTCGACACACCAGAAGCAACCACCTCCCAGAGTGATCGTATCATTGGTGGCAACTTTGTTATCCTCGCCCAAAGCAGCAATGTCTTTCGAACTGACAAATTCAAGCGATAATGAATTCACACAATATCGTAAGCCGGAAGCAGTGGGTCCGTCTTTGAACAAATGACCCAAATGACTTCCGCACCGGGCACAAATTATTTCCGTTCTTATCATGCCATGAGATGTATCCACATGAGTGATGATCCTGCCACCACTGATAGCATTGTCGAAACTTGGCCATCCGCAATCAGAGTTGAACTTCATTGCATCTGTAAATAATTCGTTACCGCAGGCAGCGCATTTATAAACACCCTTTTCCTTATTGAATAACAACTTCCCTGAAAAAGGAGCTTCAGTTCCCTTCTGCCGGAGAACATAATATTGTTGAGGAGAAAGCTCTTTCCTCCATTCATCATCCGTCTTAATAATCGTATCTTTCATTTTTTGATTTTTTTCCGGTTGTAAGGTTTTGTTTTGTCCGCAAGCATTAAGCACAAATAGTGCAATAAAAACCATTGCCAACAAACAATATTTTGAACTAACTTTTTTCATTTGACCCGGAATACCCACAAAAGTAAAACCACAACTTCCGGTTGTCAGTTTAATTAACTTTACTTTAACAGCAGGAAAGAAATTGATGTGGCAGGACAATAGAATTATTAAAGGGAAAAGAAACAAAAGAATTTGGATTGCCCTGGTTGTTTCTGAAATTTTGAACAAAAAAAACGCCCTCCTGAAAATCAAGGAAGGCGTTAATGAAGTGGTTTTCGAATTACATCTTAATAAATTCTACGCGTCTGTTCATTGCTTTGCCTGCTGAAGTAGCATTTGTTGACACAGGATCAGCTTTGCCTTTTCCATCGGTATCCATCATTGAATTGTCAATTCCAAAAGTTTTATTCAATGCATCTTTGACAGCAAGAGCACGGTTCTTTGAAAGGGTAATATTTGTTGCATCATCACCGTCACTATCAGTATAACCGACGATCTTTATTTTTACTGTTGGATTATCTTTAAGTACTGCAGCAATATCTTTAAGTGTACCGTAGGATTCAGGTTTTAATATTGATGAACCTGAATCAAAGTAGCAACCATAGGATACAAGTTTACCATCAGTAATAAGTTTGCTGCGTGTATCGGGAAGGCCAACAGCAATGCGGATATTGCTTATCATAGCACCTCCTTCTTCAAAACGAATACGATCCATCTTAATTCCTGAAAGAGAAAAAGCTTTAGGCAAATCAAATACTTTATTTTGATCCTGGTAAATGCGAACTCTTGATTTTTGCACCCAAATAGCAACGTGATACTTTTGATCTAATTTTTGATAATCAGCTTTGTCATCATTACCACCATCTAAACCAAGGCCATCACCACCTTCCATATTCATATACGTACGATAAGTAGGCTTGCCATAATACTCAATAGTGTACAATAAACCAGCTTTTCCTGGAATAGCTCCCCAATCATACGCTCTGGTATTTTGAGACTGTATTAAACGGAAATCATATCCTGCCATGTTATTTTGATTATCCTTAATTGGTATTGCATCATATTCAATAGTGTAATTTTCGGGAAGTTTCAGCAAACTATCAGTCCATAAAGCTGAATTTGTCATTAAAAATTTCAACCAACGCCCCGGATATAAATTTGTAGTGACAACTTCGGCTGAGCCATTGGTATTCCATAGAGCCGGGAAATCGCCAATTGCATCCTGAGAGAAATCATCATAAAACAGAATAGAACTTCCGGGAATAAAATCATACTTTGAATAAGTCTCTAATGTTGGAGTTGCTGAAGTACTGGTAGTACTTGTTGAGCTACCGCTCTTTGATGTTGCGGTATCTTTTGAAGTCTTGTCAGTTTTGGTTTTATCTTTCTTCTTGAAAACACCTTCAACTTTGTCAAGACCCTTGTCTATACCCTGATCAACTTTGTCATTTACCCTGTCAGAACTCTTGTCTTTAGCGGTGTTCAGAGGATTTGTGATTTGTGATTTTACAGTAATTGTAAAAACAGTGAATGCAATTAATAAGGAAATAATTTTCATTTTCTTCATAATTAAAAGGATTTAACGGTTAAGCCTGTGCAAATATAAAAAAATATTTCTCAGTCCAAGAAAAAAAAATCCTTTCAGGTTAAACTCTTTACTTAAAAAGAAATCAAACACTTTGCAAGATAAAGAAATTAAACTTTTTTAACGAAAATATTACTTTTAATCCTTTAAATAAAAGTACTTTTGCGCGTCATGTATTTGAATTATTCAACACAATCAAAAGAATAACTATGAAGAACTTATTTAACAACAAACTCATAATTTGCATCAGTGTATTAATTTTTGCAATTCCTTTTTGCACAACAGCACAAGTAATTCAGGGCAATATTGAACAGTCCAAAGCTAAGATCGAAGCTGCACTTGATGTCATCAATGAGTATTATGTTGACACAGTAAACTCCAACAAACTTGTTGAAAGCGCCATCACCGAAATGCTGAAAGAACTGGACCCACATTCAGTATTCCTCACCAAAGCAGAAATGAAAGAAGCCAATGAACCTTTGCAGGGAAACTTTGAAGGAATAGGTGTTCAATTCAGCATTATTAAAGATACTATATTGGTTGTATCGCCGACACCAGGTGGTCCTTCTGAAAAACTTGGCATCATGGCAGGCGATAAAATTGTTAAGATAAATGACGAAGATGCAACTGGCAGTAAGGTTACCAATAATTTTGTTGTAAAAAGACTCCGTGGAGATAAAGGAACAACGGTTAAAGTCAGCATCAAACGAAGAGGGAAAAAGGATTTGATTGATTACACTATTACCCGCGATAAGATTCCTATCAACAGCATTGACGCAACATTTATGGCTTCATCAGATATCGGCTATATCAAACTTAACCGTTTTGGAGCAACTTCCATTGAAGAGTTTGAAGCATCTGTAAAAACACTGGAGGCTTCAGGAATGAAAAATATGATCCTTGATCTTCGTGGCAATGGCGGCGGATATCTGAACACAGCAATTGATCTGGCAGATGAGTTTCTGAGCAAAGACAAACTAATAGTTTTCACAAAAGGGATACACAGTTCGAGACAACAATCTTTCTCCACGGATAAAGGCATGTTTGAAAAAGGGAAGCTTGTTATTTTGGTTGATGAAGGTTCAGCTTCGGCAAGTGAAATAGTCTCCGGCGCCATTCAGGACCTTGACCGCGGTCTCATCATGGGCAGAAGAACTTTTGGAAAAGGACTTGTTCAACGTCCTTTCACTTTGCCTGACGGTTCAGTGATCAGGCTTACAACCGCACATTATTACACGCCATCAGGAAGGTGCATTCAAAAGCCATACAACGAAGGAACCGACAAATATTTTGAAGACCTCACCAAGCGATACAAACACGGAGAATCTTTCCATGCCGACAGCATTCATTTTCCTGATTCTTTAAAATTCTATACCAGTAAAAAGCGTTTGGTTTATGGTGGAGGTGGCATAATGCCTGATATTTTTATACCCGCTGATACTTCTAAAATTTCGGATTACTACATAAACCTCCAGAGAAAAGGATTGATCAACTCTTTTTCATTACAGCTTCTCGACAGGTCACGTGATAGCCTGAAAGCAAAATATCCAAGCATTACCTCGTTCGTCACCAATTTCAAAGTTGACACTACACTATTGAACACTTTTGTTGCTTATGCGATCAAAGAAGGAGTTAAACTAGACAAGCCAGGATTGGAGCTTTCAAAGGAATATGTACTCAATCAAATCAAGGCGCTGCTTGGTAGAAACATGTTTGATATGAATACTTACTTTGTAATTTCAGCAGAAATTGATGATGTCTATAAACAAGCCATCAATGCTATAAATGACAAGACTTTTAAGCAGAAAAAAATTGAATAATAGTCATTGACAATAAAATTTCATGATGTTTAATCAACGTTATTTCTCTTTAGTGAAGTAAAAATATGGCAACACAACATTTAAAATTAGACAGTACAAAGCTTTCTGCAGAATTATTTTACTCAGCTTTTTTAAGTTTGTCCGAAACAGAAAAGGAAAGTTTCTTAAGTCGTTTATTAAATAGTTTAAACAGTAAAGCGATATCTTTTACTTCAAAAGGAAAACCTCTTTCAAAGAAACAATACATTCAGCACATTGAAAATATCAGCAAAGAAGTCAAAAAAGGAAATTTTATTTCTCATGATGATGTTTTAAAAGAGTTGGATAATGAATAAACTGCAAATCAAGTAGTCTCTGTATGCAAAACAAAGCCTTGATGCAATTATAAATTATATTGAACAGGATTCACCATTAAATGCAAAAACAGTTAAGAATACATTGGTTTCACTTGTTGGTACATTAAATGATTTTCCAGAGAAATTTCCTGTTGATCCATACATCCCAAAAAATAAGGGAAATTTTAGATTTGTAAGCAAGTGGAATTATAAAATTGTTTTCGAAATTACCCGAAAAGAAATTATCATTATTGATATTTTTCACACTGCTCAGAGCCCTGATAAAATAGTTGATGTAATTGATTAGTCTCACTTTCCTACCATTCTCAAATAATTTTCAACCGAGCGATCATAACCCACTTCATATTGCTTGTTGAAATAACAGGCCGGTAATTCACCGTTCTTCCTGTGATAAGTTATGCATTCGCAACATAAGCCCTTCCTGGAACATGGATAAGAGCAATTGCAGTTCTTTTTGTTTTCTTCAATTAAACAGCTTTTCATTTTTTAAAAATTTAATTCATCAGAATAGCATTCTATCATTCACCAATAATTTTTACGAGCACTCGTTTTCTTCTTTGACCATCGAACTCTCCATAAAAAATAGTTTCCCATGGTCCCAGATCAAGGCTACCATTGGTAATTGCCACCACAACTTCGCGCCCCATGATCTGTCTCTTCAAATGAGCATCACCATTATCTTCGCCAACATTATGATGATATCCATCACGGCTATACGGCGCAAGTTTTTCCAGCCACTCCATGTAATCGCGATGCAATCCTGATTCATTATCGTTGATGAAAACACTGGCTGTAATATGCATTGCATTGACAAGGCACAAACCTTCTTTCACACCGCTGGCCTTTACTGCCTCTTCCACCTGATGCGTAATATGAACAAACTGGTAACGCTTATCGGTATTGAACCAAAGTTCTTTTCTGTAACTTTTCATAAAATTTATTTAGGGTATAAAATTACAAATGATTTTAAACTTTTGGCAATCGCCACACTTTATTTCCAAAAAACTTATTAAGTTTGACAATCCAAATTTCAGCTTATGACAAAAATAGGAATCATCGGAGGTTCAGGATTAGAAAATCTTGACTTGTTCACCAATAAAAAAGAGGTTGCAGTTTCAACAAAATATGGCGATCCCAGTTCAACTCTTTTCAGTGGTTTGCTCGACAGTAAAGAAGTCATGATCATTTCAAGACATGGCCGCAGTCATACAATTACACCCACGAATGTGAACAATCGTGCAAACATTCTTGCACTGAAACAATCAGGCTGCACACACATTCTAGCAACTACAGCCTGTGGAAGTCTAAGGGAAGAAATTAAACGAGGCGACATGGTCATTCCTGATCAATTTATTGATTTCACAAGGCACAGGGCTGTCACTTTTCACGAAGAGTTTGAAGAAGGAAACCCGGCACATGCACCAATGGCCGACCCATTCAACAAAGAGCTGAGAAAAATATTTACAGATTGTGCAAAAACTTTGAACTTTAATTACCATCCGAAAGGAACAATTGTAACCATTGAAGGTCCGCGTTTCTCCACACGTGCCGAATCAAATATGTTTCGCTTATGGGGCGCTGATATCATTAATATGTCAACAGCGCCTGAAGCAATTCTGGCCAATGAAGCAGGAATTCCTTACGCAGCCGTAGCTTTGAGCACGGATTATGATTGCTGGAAAACAGATGAAGAACCGGTTACCTGGGAAGAGGTTCTTAAAGTTTTTCAGAAAAATGTAGAGAATGTCACTAAGCTTTTACTCCTTGCAATTTCAAAGCTTTGACAATTTCTATTTGAAAACTTTTTTCAGAATATCACTGATTCTTGCAGCAGGATCAGTCCTTATCTTTAATTCCTCAGCTGCAATCAGGGTAAATAAGCCATCAATTGCTTTGCCTGTAACGTAATTATTCAGATCGGTATTGATAGGCGTCACCAATGGAATTTTATTGTAAGTTGTGGTAAGCGGAGTCCAGTATTTTGTTATTTCAACTTTATCCAATGCAGTTTTTACAGTTGGCAAAAAAGCTGTTTTCAATGCTGATGAAGTGTTTGTTTTCAGATATTCTGTTGCCGCATTGTTTGCTCCTTTAAGAATGGTAAGACCATCCGAAATGGTGAGATTTGTTATGGCTTTTAAGAAAATAGGTGCTGCAGATTTTGCTGCTTCTTCAGCGCCCCTGTTCAATGTTTCCACCACTTTATCAACCTGTGTACCCATTCCCAAAGCACGAAGTTTAGTCTCAGCGGCTACTGCATCAGCTGGCCATGGTATTTTAATTGTTGGATTTTTAAAAAACCCATCCACTTTTGAACTGCTCGCAACGGAATTATTGGTTCCAACATTCAATGCTTCCTTTAAACCCTGAATAATTTCAGAATTGGTGAGTGTACCTGAATTCACAGTATTTAAAGCTTTGCTGAGATCCTGAACGGTGCATGTTGTAAGACTCACTGCGATCAGGAGTCCGGATAAAAGACGAACTGTTTTCATAATTTATTTTTTTCAGATTGTAAAATTAGTGATTTTTTATGTGTCACTGCAATAATTGTTCCTTTCTCATTAACAAATTTTATACTTTTGATGAAATGAAAACGCGGCCTCAAAAGATACATGTTGCACTGCCCGTAATGGATGAAGTTGAATTTCTTCCGTTGTGTATTGATTGCATCGAAAGCCAATCTTACAATGATTATCATGTGGTCATTTGTGTGAACCAGCCTGACGAGTGGTGGGAAATTTCTGCAAAGAAGGAAGTGTGCGAAAGAAATAAAAAAACGATTGAATTTCTTTCAGAAAAAAACAAGGGAAATTACACCATAATTGATAAAAGCTCTAAAGGACAGGGATGGCAGGGAAATAAAAAAGGTGTTGGCTGGGCGAGGAAGACGGCTATGGATCATATTGCAAAAAATGCAAATGATACTGACATTATTTTAAGCCTGGATGCTGACACAATATTCAGCAAAGAATATTTCAAATCAATTATTGATTGCTTTATTGAATCACCAACTGCTGTCGCACTTTCAAATCCCTATTACCATAAACTGACCGGACATGATGCAGAAGATAAAGCCATTTTAAGGTATGAGATCTATATGCGCAATTATGCAATCAATATGTTGTTGATTCAATCTCCTTATGCATTTACAGCGTTGGGAAGCGCCATTGCACTGCCTGTTGGTTCGCATAAAGCAATAGGTGGAATGACACCTAAGTTAAGTGGCGAGGATTTCTATTTTCTTCAGAAATTAAGAAAATATGGCAATATCAGGGTCTGCAATGAAGAGAAGGTTCATCCGGCAACACGTTTTTCAGACAGGGTTTTCTTTGGAACCGGACCTGCCATGATCAAAGGGAATAAAGGCGATTGGGAAAGTTATCCTATCTATCATCATGGATTGTTCAATGACATCAAAAAATCTTATGATGGCTTTTCAACTTTATTCAAAGAAGAAGTGCCGGTACCGTTGGATAATTTTATGAAGAGTCAATTCAGATCGGATAATATCTGGCAGGCTCTTCGGGAAAACAATAAAGATGCAGCGCATTTTGTGAGAGCATGTCATGAAAAACTTGACGGGCTTCGGATCCTTCAATATCTCAAAAGCGAACAGACCAAACAATGTTTGAATGATGAACAATGTTTAGCAGACAACATTATTCAAATGTTTTCCGGAATTTATCAATTCAACAATGCACAACTTTTGAAGTCGCTTACATTTAAAGAATGCCCGGTAAGTTCAATGGATGAAATCAGAAACTATCTTGTAAAGGTTGAAGAAATACTTCAGCAAAAAATTATATTGGTATGAAACTTATCACTATTCTCGGCCCCACGGCAACAGGCAAGACAAAACTTGCTGCACATGTTGCCAATAAAACCAACGGAGAAATCATCAGCGCTGATTCACGACAGGTGTTTAAGGAAATGAATATTGGTACCGGAAAAGATTATGATGACTACATTGTAAACGGGACAAAAATTCCTTTTCATCTTATTGATATTGCCAATGCAGGCGAAGAGTTCAGTGTGTTTGATTTTCAAAAGTGGTTTATTTCAGCATTCACTGATATTTCTTCAAGAAATAAAACACCAATTTTATGTGGAGGAACGGGGCTGTATCTTGAATCCGTCTTAAATGGATATGCTTTTTCAGAAGTTCCCGAAATGGCTGAAATCAGAGAAAAACTTTCAGGTAATTCTGATGATGAACTGAAAGATTTGCTTGCAGCATTGAAGCCCCTGCACAATACCACCGACACTGTTAACCGCGAACGGTTATTAAGAGCTATAGAAATCGAACATTATTCAAAGTCAGATTCAGTAAAAAAATTAAGTGTTCCCGAATTTGAATCATTTGTTTTTGGAATGAATTATAAAAGGGCCACCGTTACGGAAAGGATCACTTTAAGATTGAAAGAAAGGCTTGAAAATGGAATGATAGATGAGGTGAAAGCCCTTATAGATGGCGGAGTTCCGGCAAGCAGGCTTAAGTCCTATGGTCTCGAATATAAATTTATCACACAATTTCTTTTAAAGGAATTAAGCTACGAAGAGATGTTCCGTAAATTGAACATTGCCATACATCAATTTTCAAAACGACAAATGACATGGTTCAGAAGGATGGAAAAGAAAGGAATTGACATTATCTGGATTGAAGGAGAATTGTCATTGGAGGAAAAAACTGAATTCGTGCTTGAAAGGATATAAATTTTGCAAAAAGGTCATGAAAAAGTCCTAAACTTTTTTATTGAGACGCAGGACAAAACTTTATTAATTTGATTACACAATAACATTATAGTAAATCAAACCTTATTATTTTATTTTGTATCATACACATTTTTGCAAGCTGAAGCTTCAAAAGATAATTTTTTTGTCTGCTAAAGAATTGTTACTTTACCAAAGTGAATGGTGTACATTAGCATTGTGAATAGGTACATTCTCTGAGGGAGTGAGACCATTCCCTAAGGGAAAGAAACCATTCCTTGAGGGAAAGAAACCATTCCCTAAGGAAAAGAGACCATTCCTTGAGGGAAAGAGACCATTCCTTGAGGGAAAGAGACCATTCCTTGAGGGAAAGAAACCATTCCCTAAGGAAAAGAGACCATTCCTTGAAGGAAAGAGACCATTCCTTAAGGGAAAGAGACTATTCCCTGAGGACTTGGTCTCTTTCAATGAATTTAACAAATGCATTTATCTATTCAACAACCAATTGCAAGGTTCTTAACAAATGAAGCAGTATTAGATGCTTTGAAGGAATTTGTTTTTAGAGGCAATGAAAAAAGGGAAAATTGAGGATTTTTGGCTGAAAAATCAGAGAAATTGATTAAAACATTCTTTCAATTTGAAAATTCAGTTCAATTATCAGGATCCGGTTTTATGATAATGAGGCTAGATTTTAAAATTTGAAATGGAATTAAAAAATTCAGAAATTGAAAATAAAAAAATGGATCTAAAATCAAAAACCTGATCAAAATTCATCTTTTAGGAGAACAATTTGATTGAAAATTTTATTAAAAATATCCTTTCTGGTAAAGGGCGGCAAAATCCATTGCAATGGCAACACTGTAATGGATCAAAATGCCGGGAACAATAGATTTGCTTTTAAGGCTAAGTGTGCCAAGCGCAAGACCGGCGATAATTGCTGCAAATGTTTCGGGCATGGGCTTCCCAAAATGGATCATACAATAAGGAACAACCATGAAAAGCACAGAATAAAACCCGAGCTGTCTTTTCGTTCCATGCAGCATAAAACCACGAAAGAAAAATTCGACACCAATGAACTGCAGGAAATACAAGGCTTCCCACATCCAGAAATTGGGATAGAGACTTTCGCCTGTCCGCAAATTATAGAAAGGATACCTCTCCTGGAAAGAATTCGTGCGCGACATCAGGTAAACAAGGGGCAGCATGATGATCATCATCACAAGATATATCCCATAATCTTTCTTTACATTTCCTATTCTAAAACCATAGTCACTTAATTTTTCATGAAAGACAAGCTTTATAGTAATGATGGGAACAGCAAGATAAAAAATGAGAATAATGGCTATCCAGAATGCAAGCCGGTTCAACTGACTGTTGGCTGATTGTTCGAGATTGTGAATAAGAAAAGTTGAAAAACCGGTAAGGCCAATGCTGTTTGAGAAATCAACAAGCATTCTATATCCGGGATCTTTCCCAACATACTCAATAAAAACAAGCGAAATGGCAGAAATGATTGCAACAATGATCACCCGTTTGTCTAATTTGTTACCGCATGATTGTTTGTACAAAGCTGCACCCGCTTCAACATCTTCATAAGTATGTCTGAGTATCGAATTTATTTTTTTAAGCATGCTGCAAAAATATAAAAGTCTGGCTTTTTACAAGCTCCCTGTTCAGTGCAATGAATGCAAAAAAAAATCTCTTCCCGGCAAGGAAGAGATTTTTATGTTATTCAAAAGAATATTAATTCTTGGTGTAAGTCATCATACCGGTATCAGTGGTTGTTGAGGTACCAGTGTCAGAACCGTCAAGTTTAATTTTCATTTCTTTGCTCTTCAACTCATCAAGTATTGCAGTATAGCTTGGGCAAGCTGCTCCTGTATAAGTTTGGGTGGTGGTAGAGCTACCCTGAGTTGTAACAACAGATGTTTCGATAAAGACAACACTTTCCTTATTTTTCAAATCCAAAGTTTTATCTTTTCTGCCAAAATACCAACTGCCTTTAACATCTGAAAGTGTACCATCGTCGTTGGTCACATCTTCAAATGAACCATCTTTATTTACAGTTATTTTTTCAGTGTAAGTTTGACTTTGTGAAAGACCTGAGTATGTAACGTGAACCAGACTTCCATCATAAGTTGCAGTGTAAGTTGATCCGCCCTGTGTTTCAGTTCTTGTTCCTGATGAAAGTGTCCAAACGCCCGATATTCTGGCTTTTCTTGATTTCAGAGAAAGAAAAGGATCGTCGGCTCCTTTTTTACATGCCGGTAGAATCAGTACTACAGCTAGTACCATTAAGATTGAAATTTTTACTTTTTTCATAGTTTTATGATTTTAATTATTAATTAGGATTTGAATTTTAAGTCAGGCAAAAGTAGAAAATTCCAACACAGTAAAAATTTTTTTTTTAGATTTTAGTAACATTGCATTGTTAACAAGATCGAATAAGGCCTTTTAAAACCGTTTAGCAGTATGCAAAAGACCTTATATTTATGGCAGTTTTTATTCGCAAAGTTATCCCTGATTTGATTTTTGGTAAAAAGCCAAACCAACTTCTCAAAAAAAGAAAAAGGAGAAAATTAAATCCGAAAACTAGTTCAGAACACATTATACCCGTTAAAATCAACGTCATTTTTTCCAGATTTTTTTTTTACAAACGTTTTATCAACAACAGGCCTTCAGGATTAAAATAAATTATAATTTCGCCACGCATTTATTTACTCTTTAAGAGTGTCCAAAACATGCAGAATTTAAACCGAAACAAATTAAAACAAAGCACACACAAACCTATCAAAATTCTTCTGATCAATCCATCTTGTGTAAAAGCCAGACAAAGCCGGTTTACACTGGAATTAAATGCTTCTCATTTGAACTTTGGATTTATGAGAGCTCCGAAAAATCAATGAACTTAATACGCAAACAAATAAAAAACAATTAATGAAAACTTTACGAATTTATTTTCTTTCAATCATCATTGCATTCCTGTCGTTTGGCAGCATGAAGGCTCAGAGCGTTTCAACAGTTGATTCGCTTAATAAAAAGTATTTAAACTGGCAAAATCTCGACTGGAAAACCGACAAGGTTGCAGGGGTTTCAGTTGAAAAAGCATACAATACTATCCTGAAAGGTAAAACTCCAAAAAAGAAAATAATTGTTGCCGTTATTGACGGTGGCGTTGACACTGCACACGTTGATCTGAAAGGAAAGATATGGAAGAATACCAAAGAGATTCCCGGTAACGGTATTGACGATGATAACAACGGTTATGTTGATGATGTTTACGGGTGGAATTTCATAGGCAATGCCAAAGGTGAAAATGTAAATGCTGAAAATTTCGAATACACAAGGGTTATGAAAAAATATGATCCTTTGTACAAAAACATTCACTCAAAAGATGTGCTGACACCTTCGCAGTTGGTGGAATATGAAATGTACATCAAAGCAAAGAACAAATACAATGAGGAATTAAAACTTTACCAGGATCAGAAAAAGAAACTCACCAGGTATCAGAACAAACTTGATAGTGCAGAAACCACGCTTAAAGCTTATTTGAAAAAGGATACCATCAAACAGGCAGATGTTGAAAAGATCACCTCAACAGATGAAAATATTTCAAAAGCAAAAGAGTCATTTCTGAGCTTATCAAAAAAAGGAATTTCGCGTGCATCTCTCAAAGCATACAAAGAAAGCGTTGACCTTTACCTTGACAAATATCTGAATCTGGATTTCAATCCCCGCGCTGTTATTGGAGATGATCCTGAAAATATCAAAGATGTAAAGTACGGCAATAATAATGTGAAAGGACCTTCGGCAGGCCATGGCACACTTTGTTCAGGATTGATAGCTGCAAACAGGAACAATGGAATTGGAATAAACGGCATCGCTGAAGATGTCGCAATTATGGCATTGCGGGTTGTCCCGGATGGCGATGAACGCGACAAAGATGTTGCACTTGCAATCCGCTATGCAGTGGACAATGGCGCCAACATTATTAATATGAGTTTCGGAAAAGCCTTCTCGCCGCAGAAAGCTTTTGTTGATGATGCAATAAAATATGCCGACGCTCATAATGTTCTTTTGGTTCATGCAGCAGGCAATGACGGGCAGAACAATGATTCGATAGAACACTACCCGACAAAGGTGCTGAATGATGGAACTGTTGCAGGAGATTTCATCAATATTGGCGCATCCAACTATACTGTGGATGATAAATACCCGGCATTCTTTTCAAATTACGGGCAAAGCGTAGATTTCTTCGCTCCGGGAATGAACATCATTTCGCTGTTACCGGAAAACAAATACACCAAAGCTAACGGGACTAGTTTCTCATGTCCAATAACTACAGGTGTCGCAGCTCTTGTTTGGTCTTATTACCCGGAATTAACAGCCAAAGAATTAAAAATGGTATTGATAAACTCAACTGATTCACATGCCAAATTAAAAGTGCTGAGACCTTCAAAAACCGGCGCTTCCATAACAACCACCTTTTCTACTTTATGCTCCTCCGGTGGCAGTCTTGATGCTGTAAAGGCTCTGAAAACTGCAGAAAAGATGGTAAAGAACAAGAAGAAATAGTTTGTGATTTGTGTAAAGTGGTTAATGGCCGAAAGACATTAACCACTTTATTTTTTCAACATTCTGGACAGAGTCCGAAAAATAATGCCGATGTCTTTTGTAAAACTGCGTTGTGCAATATACTCAAGGTTCAGTTTAAGTTTTGCCGGCATGACTTCATCAATATAGGTCTGCTCTGGGTTTGCGGCTTTCCCCAATATTTCATTCTCGTTGAAATATGCTATTGAAGCCACATCGGTGATCCCCGGTCTGACTGTCAGTACTTTTTTTTGTTCGTCATTATATAATTCTACATACTTCCTGACCTCTGGACGCGGACCAATAAAACTCATAGTGCCGAATAACACATTGAGTAATTGGGGGAGTTCATCCAATTTATATTTTCTGAGAAAATAACCACTCCAGGTAATACGGGCATCCCTGCCTCCTATTGTCAGTAATCCCTTTTTCTCAGCATTTACCTGCATGGTCCGGAATTTAAAAAGAGAAAAATCTTTGTTATTTCGTCCTACACGCTGCTGCAGATAAAAAGCTCCGCCTTTTGTATCAATAATAATAATGATGGAAATGATGATCAAAAAAGGACTTAGAATAATCAGTCCGATGAAGGAAAAAAATATATCGAATGCACGTTTCAGCATGAATCAAATTGAGTAACTATTTCCCTGATCTGGTAATTATTCTTCGGTTAGATTATGTACTTAAAACTTTTTCAACAGCGCTGATCACAGCATTTGCAACAGTTTCAACCATGGCATCTGTCAGATCATAATAAACCGGCAAGGATATCTCACGTGAAAAATTATCGTAAGCAACCGGGTAATTTTTAATATCAAAACCCATTCCCTTATACAGACTCAGCATTGGAAGAGGAATGAAATGCACATTGACCGAGACTTCCTGTGCAAATATTTTTGAAATAATTTCATCACGTTGGTCTTCATTGATGTTTTTTATTCTTAAAAGAAATGCGTGATAAGAAGATGTTTTATTCTTGATTTCATACTCAGGAAGCTGTGCCCAAGTATGTTTTCCCAGCATCTCACTGTATTTATCAAAGATTTGTTTGCGTTTTACCAGCATATCATCATCATACCTTTCAATTTCGGCAAGCCCCATCGCCGCCTGAATGTCGGTCATGTTGTATTTATAACCCACCTCTTTCACATCGTATTTCCAGTTTCCGATTTCAAGCTTGGACAGAGCGTCCTTGCTTTGACCGTGAAGAGAAATTATGCAGAGTTTTTTGTACAACTCAGTATTATTAAAAGGTTCGGGCAGGTTCAGACAGACTGCACCACCTTCTGCCGTTGTAAGATTTTTCACAGCATGAAATGAGTAAACAGTGATATCAGCAAGAGAACCCACTTTCTTCCCTTTATAAACACCCCCGAGTGAATGTGCAGCATCAGACAACACCATTATTCTTCCAAGTTTTTTTTGCTCAATTGTAGCAGGAACAAACTTGTCAACAATATTTTTTCTGTTCACCAATTCTTTGATGTAATCATAACAACAAGGAAAACCAGCGAGGTCAACAGGGATGATAACTTTTGTTTTTTCTGTGATTGCTTTTTCAATTTCTTTAACAGAAATATTAAAATCTTCCCCTGAGTCAATAAATACAGGTGTTGCACCGCAATGAAGAATAACGTTGGCTGTAGCACAGTAGGTGTATGCAGGAACGATCACTTCATCTCCTTCCTTAACACCATACCATCTAAGCATAAGCTCAAGCCCTGCAGTAGCAGAACTTGTACAAAGCACAGCAGGAACATCAGCATATTCCTTGAGTTTGTTCTCAAATAATTTCGTACGTGGTCCTGTAGTTATCCACCCCGATTTAAGGGCAGCAGTAACTTCATCTATTATTTTCTGGTCTATTCGTGGCGGAGAAAATGGAATCATTTTTTTATAGTCATTAGTCAATGGTCAATGGTCAATGGTCAATAGTCATTGATCATTAATACTTATTGAGAATTAATGGGAGTGAGTTGTTATTTTTTATGAAGAAATTCCTGAATATTGGATTCTACTCTTTTGAGCACATCATCAGCATCCCATTTCTTAAACTTTTCGCCTGTGATACTTTCGCACAGTTCGATATATCTTTCTGAAATCTGGTTTACAATTTCATTCGTAAGCTCAGGAACTGCTTGTCCTTTCTCTCCCTGAAATCCGTTTGCCATCAACCATTCGCGGACGAATTCTTTTGATAATTGTTTTTGAGCTTCGCCCTTAGCCTGCCGTTCTTCATAGCCTTCAAGGTAAAAATACCGAGAAGAATCAGGAGTATGAATTTCATCAATAAGATAGATCACTCCGTCTTTTTTTCCGAACTCATATTTTGTATCAACCAGGATTAGCCCCATTTTATTAGCGATCTCGCTGCCTCTTTTAAAAAGTTCGAGTGAGTATTTCTCAAGTTTAGCATAATCATCAGCAGCGATCAATCCCTCATTGATGATCTCATCTCTCGAAATATTTTCGTCATGTCTGCCTTGTTCTGCTTTGGTAGTCGGTGTCAGAATAGGTTCAGGAAATCTCTGATGTTCTTTCATTCCTTCCGGCAAAGGAACACCACAAATCTGCCTTGCACCTTTTTTATATTCACGCCAGGAACTTCCTGTCAGGTATCCCCTCACGATCATTTCGATCGGGTATGGCTCACATTTGAGACCTACTGTCACCATTGGATCAGGAGTAGATAGTTTCCAGTTGGGAACAATATCTGCAGTTGCATCAAGAAATTTGGCTGCGATCTGATTTAGTACTTGTCCTTTGAATGGAATTCCTTTTGGTAGTACCACATCAAAAGCCGAAATTCTGTCGGTCACAACCATAATGAGCTTATCATTATTGACTGTATAAACATCACGAACTTTTCCCTTGTAAAAACTGGTTTGACCCGGAAAATTAAAATTGGTTTCAACAATAGCGTTTTTCATATTCTTTTACATTAATCATTGGTTCTTTTTCTGGTTACTTGTTCTCGCTATCTTTTTCGTAAGCCTGAACAATTTTATTTACGAGGCGGTGGCGCACAATATCACGTTCATCAAGCATAATAAAATCTATTCCCTGCACATTTTTCAACAGTTGCATTGAATGTATGAGTCCTGATGATTGGTTGCGGGGCAAGTCAATCTGTGTAACATCACCTGTTATTATAAACTTTGAATTCTTTCCCATTCGGGTAAGAAACATTTTCATTTGTGGTTTGGTGGCATTCTGCGCTTCGTCAAGAATTGCAAAAGCATTTTCGAGCGTACGGCCTCTCATAAAGGCAAGCGGAGCAACTTCAATTGTCCCGTCTTCCATAAAAGAGTATAGCTTTTGCGAAGGTATCATGTCGCGAAGAGCATCATAAAGCGGTTGTAAATACGGATCAAGTTTATCCTTCAAATCACCCGGAAGAAAACCAAGATTCTCTCCTGCTTCCACAGCAGGTCTTGTAAGGATGATACGGCGAACCTCTTTATTTTTTAAAGCACGCACTGCAAGAGCAACCGCAGTGTAGGTCTTTCCGGTTCCGGCAGGACCTATGGCAAAGATCATATCATTTTTGTCATAACTTTCCACCATCAATTGTTGGTTGACAGTTCTTGCTTTTATTGGAACTCCATTTTTTCCATGAACGAGAACATCTTTTTCAGCAACCTGTCCATTATAGGTCTGATGAGGATCCATGATATACTCCACATCTTTTTCCTCTACCCTTCCAAACTTTTCGTAATGCTTCAGCAGAATTTCAAAGCGTTCTTCAAACTGATTAAGATCTGTCGAATCACCAATAGCTTTGACAATGTCACCCCTGGAAATAAGTTTTAGCTTGGGATAAAATTTCCTCATCAACTCGAGATTACTCTCATTCACTCCGAATATCTCAACGGGGTCTATCATCTCAAGTGCAAAAACTTTTTCTTTCATATTATGGTGTGCCGGCTATCTTTTTATTAAGTATTAAACTTCTGTTCAAAATAATTTTTAAGTAGAACTAAATCACACAACCTTGAAAAATCAGGATAGTGAATTAGCAACATGGAATAATGTATTGCTGTTATTTCCTCTTACCTTTTACCTTATTCAGTAAACCTTCAATGTCAACCAAAAAACAGGAATTATTTTTTCGTCTTCTTATAATAGTAAAATTACTACTTTTGAACGCACAAAATTAAGAACATTTTCCAAATTTTTAATTGCTTAAAAGACAATAATGGCAATTATTACGATAACAAGTGACTGGGGGCTTAAGGATCATTACACTGGCGCAGTGAAAGGCGCCTTGCTGACGCTGATGCCTGACGCAACAATTGTGGACATCACCCACGAGATACCTCCTTATGATATCGAGCCGGCCTCGTTCGTTATCCGCAATTGCTATCATAATTTTCCAAAAGGAACAATTCACATCATCGGCATCAACACAGAAGCATCCATTGAAAATCCACATATCGTTGCACTCTATGATGGTCATTATTTTATTGGTGCAGACAATGGTATTTTCCCTCTTATTTTCACTGACAAGCCTGAAAAGATCATTGAATTGACAATTACACAGGATACCGATTACTTCACATTTTCAACCCGCGATGTGTTTGTAAAAGCTGCATTCCTTATCGCAAGAGGTGACAAACCCGAGCAAATGGGTGTGGTGAAAGACAAATTATTTGAAAGACTTTCGTTGCGACCGGTGATTGAAGTCAACGCCATTAAGGGAAATGTTATTTATATTGACGCCTACGAAAATGTGATCACCAATATAACCGAAGATCTGTTTCGTGAAATTGGCAAAGGGAAAAAATACACCATATCATTCCGCAGTGGTTATGAGATCAGCACGATCAGCAAAGCCTATAAAGATGTGGATCCCGGCGAAAAACTTGCACTCTTTGGCACATCCGGTCATCTAGAAATCGCCATCTGTCTTGGCAATGCCAGCAGCCTGCTTGGCTTAAAGATGAAGGACTCTGTTAGGATTGACTTCGAAGAAAAATAAAAAATTAGTGGAGAAGTAAGGTGAATGCAAATGATTTTATTTGCCATTGCATCCGAATACTTCGATGATGGCAATGTAGGGTCCAATACGACTTTCGACATTAGGATCATCGGTATCCCACAAACCATTTCTTAAAACAACCCTGAGATATAACAAATGACCAGGGCTTTTCACTACAAAATCCTTTTTCAGATAATCATCAATAAACTTTTTGGTGATCTTGCTTTCGCTGAATTTTATGAAATACGAAACTTTTATTATTGCAGTATCTGAAATTTCTAAAAAATAATCAAAGCTTTCCGACTCCCTGCCCGCGGCGTTCACAAAATGCTTTTTTATGATGGAACCATATACATCAATGGTGTCTTTTGAGACAGCACGATCACTATTGTGTGATAAATTATCAGAAACATTAAATCTATTTGCAGAGATCGCAATCACTGCAAAGAACAGGGAAGCTATAATAATACTGGTTTTTCTCATTCTGAAAAAAATTCTGAAACGTTGGGTGATAATAATAGTCTTAACTTTATTTGCTCTGATCATTTTTCCTCAACCACTGCTTTGCACCTTTGATATTATCCCAAACGTGACGGGCAAAAGTAACATAATAGTCGGCTTCACTTTCTTGTCCAAATGCAATGGTTTCGGGTATGTTGAGTTCGAATTTTGCCGACAATAATTTCTTTACAACAAATTTGTTTGATTTCATTGCTTCTTTAAGTTTTTTCAATGCATTTTCACTTTCTCCTTCGATAATGAACGCAAACAAAGCCTTGTTAAATAAAGGAAATGCTGCATCATCATCATCAAATTGTTTTGCATATTTTTCAAACTTACCAAATTCTCCCATCACAATTAAAAATAATAACAATTGGTCTCTTGCACCCTGGTTGTCGTTTGGGTTTAATTCAATCAATTCCTCAAGAAGAGCAACACTTTCTTCAATTTTTCCAAGGCCATAAAAACAGTCAGCCAGATGTTGCTGGCAGCGCATATAAGGCCGTGTTTCGTGGATCATCCAAAAAGCTCCCTTGTTTTCTTCACGAAATTCGCCACCAAATAATCTCTTGCCAATATCCACACCTTTTTGGAAATGCAACATCGCTTTTGTGACATCATTTTCCAGTGTCCCTAAATATTCATAAGCTTCAATGCAATCAGGATCCAGCTTCAATGCTTCAGCTGCTTTTTTCCGACCTTCAGTAATGCTTGATTCATGAGCTTCAAAGATCAGATCCTGGGCTTGCTCTTTTATACTCAATGCTTCTTTCGGGAATGATGGAATTTCAGCGCCCATCATATTGTTCAGGAAATTCTTCAACTCATCTTCCGATTTAAAATTCTGCGTTTCTAGAAGCCTGTGAAGGTCAGTAAACATTTTATCTTTACTGACATTGATATTGGTTTTTTTGCTCATTTTTTATTTTTTTTGATTTTTAAAGCACAAACAAAGTTAAGCAAAACTTTTTACCTTACACCAATTTTATCACTTCAATTTTTTAATGCATTTTCCCAATAAAACCAGGCAAAAACAATTTAAGCCTTCTCTTTTGAGATTAAGTATCCTCAGCATTTATTTTGCTTATAAACTTGCTTTTTTCATCTGCATTATCGGGTATTTTATTTAATTTTGGTCAGAATTAAAATGGGGAAAAGTCAATGGATATTTAGCATTTTACTATAACCTGATCTTTCAACATCACAACTGACCATAAAATAAAAAATCAACTGTTATGATGACTAAAACCGATGAAATATTAAAACTGCTCAAAAGTCATTCGAGTGAAGAATCACGCATGGGAATGTCCCGCTATGGGATCAATGTGGAAAAAGCATTTGGAACCGGAATTCCATTGTTGAGAGAAATAGCAAAACACCACAGAAAAGATCATGAACTGGCTTTGGAACTATGGAAATCGGGTTTTCATGAAGCTCGAATAATTGCAACAATGATTGATGATCCTGCAAAAGTTGATGAACTGCAAATGGAGGCTTGGGTGAAAGATTTTAATTCTTGGGACCTCTGCGACCAGTGTATCATGAACCTATTTGAAGATATTCCTCTTGCATGGTCAAAAGCTTTTGAGTGGAGCGGAAAAGATGAGATGTTTGTTAAAAGGGCCGGTTTTGTTCTCATGGCACGATTTGCAGTGAGTGATAAAAAAGCCAGGGATGAAGTGTTTTTACCATTCTTTCCAATCATTTTTCAACATGCTGACGACAATCGTCAATTGGTGCGAAAAGCCATCAACTGGGCTTTGCGGCAAATAGGAAAACGAAACAAAACAATAAATGCAATTGCAATTGAACAGGCTGAAAAGTTGCTGAAAATGGAATCAAAAAACGCAAAATGGATTGCAACAGATGCATTGAAGGAATTGAAAAGCGAGGCCGTTCAGAAGAGACTTAAATAAAAAGAACCAAGACCCAAGTCTCAAGTCCCAAAGTTGCTCCGATTTGAGTTATTAACCATAATTTAACTTCAATGCACTCCTTGGAATTTGGTTCTTGGATTTTGGTATTTTGAATTTCAATATTAAAGGACAACCATCTTTTTCACCAGCCGTTGTTGTCCGGCTTCCAGACTGTAGTAATAAATCCCTTTTGACAACGTGGCAGTATTGAAAGTAATTTCATGCTTACCTGCATTCAGATTTTTATCAAGTTCAACCGAAACAAGCTTTCCAAAAACATCAAAAATACTGATGCGTACTGAACAATCGGAAGGAAGCACAAACCCGATAATGGTATTGTCTGCTGCCGGATTCGGAACATTTTGATAAAGGAGCACTGATGGAGCAGCTTCACCGACTTCGCTGATCCCAACAGTAGTCGTTCCCTCTTTCAGAACAACGTTGTCGTCAGGATCAAAAGTCAATCCATTGGGTTGTTTATTAAAAGTCACCTGGAACAATTGATTATTCTGGTTGTTCATGAACTTAACAACAGTATCTGTTCCATCAGTGAAATTAATCTTTAACTGAATTGGCATTTGGAAAAATCCGGCATTGGTCTGCACCTGTGATGCAAGAAAATTCACAGTCCAGAAGCCACCGCCGATATTGCTGTAACTATAAGTATTTGCATACACAGGATGGTTGGGTTGGTCAAGCCATTCATCAAAAAACCAGTCAAGATTTTGTGCGCATGTTTGGTTCATTTTTGTTTTGAAATCAGGGATCACAGCATTTTTCAATTTGAAATTTGCCGTATCACTTGCATAATCCTTGAGCGAAGCAAAGAATAATGAATCTCCCACGGTATATCGGAACATGTGCAACACACCTGCGCCTTTGCAATATGTGATCGCGTAATTAAAAAGGTCATTGATATTGGGTGTTGTAACCGCCCACGATGGATTGTAGATGGCCCAACCCGTATTGTTCGACAAATAATAATTGGCATCGTAATCAATATCTGATTTATATTGTGCTGCTCCGTATTTGTGTTCATCCCACAACGCTTCACTGTATGTTGCAAAGCCCTCGTTGAGGAAAATGTCTGCCCAGGTTCCACAGGTGATCATGTCACCAAACCAGTGGTGCGCGAACTCGTGGGCAGTGAGCGATTCGCCCCAGCATCCCCGGCAAAAACTCACCAATGTCTGATTTTCCATTCCTCCCCAGATAAACTGTGAGTCGAGGCTGCAAAAACCTGCTTTCTCAAAAGGATATTCACAAAAAGTCGTGGAATAAAATGTCATCATATCAAGTATGACATTCTTGGAAGTGGATGGATCTTCTCCTGCATTGTAATAATATCTCACAGGTATCTTAATTGATGGATTAGAAGGCAAAGGCCATTCAAGGACATCAAGATCATAATTCACTTTTGATGTCATCACCATCAGGTAAGTGGCCATTGGATCGCGACTTTTCCAATGGTAAAAAATGGTGTCTCCGGTTTTCACAGAATCCACCAGACTTCCATTTGAACCAAAAAGAACATTGCCCGGGACTTTAGCTGTCAGATCAGTCAAAGCTTTATCGGAAGGCTTGTCCCAGCAGGGAAACCAGTAACGCGCTTTTTCGGGTTCCACGTCAGTGTAGGCAAATCCATTGCCGGTGTAGAAAGCCCCATCAACAACATTCAAATGATGATAATAAATTTTAACGGCAGTATCCTCGCCTGCATTGTAAGTTCTGTTCAGGTTGATGAAGAGTGTGTCATTTGTCTGGGTGAACGAAACACCTGAATAACGCACCGAATCTATTACCAAAGATGAATTGACAGCATTAAGTTTAATTTTGTTGAGCATGGTATCCACCTGAAATCTTACGATGACACTTCCATGAAAAGAGTTGGGATACGGGGAAGCATAACAATGATATAGGTCTATGTCGAAAGTGTACTTAAGGACATTGAAAGAATGTGCCGGGGTGTTGATTGATTTGTCATCAACCGTGTTTTTGTGATGCATTTTTCCAAGATGGCAGTTCCAGGAACCTTTTGTTTCGGACTGGTTCTGTGCATAGGATAAACTGATGAGAATTGCGAATGATATTGACAGGGTAACCCTGAAAAGTGAAAAAGACAAAGATGTTTTCATGAAATGTTTTTTAGCACTACAAATGTAAAGGAAAATATTGAAGTGAGAGATGTTCCCTATCCCAAGCTGTAATCATACCACTTTAATTTGAATCCTGCGATTTTAAACCCAACTTCTGTAAAATCGTTTTTACAAGAAAATTTCAATGATAATCTGGGAATTGTTTTAATTTTGAAAAATAAAATAAACACCGGAATTTACAACCGTTGATATTAATGGATTTTGCAAGGTTTAAAGGCAATTTTCATTTTTACTTAGAAATGTGATGACAAGTCTTCAATACTTTAAAGACATTAACCGTTAAGGAATTTATGAGGAATATGATAAAATATTTGCACCCTGCAATTTTTACAATTACAATATTATTTGTTTTTACTATTCTCTTCTTATCATCCTGTAACGAAACACCTACATCAAGCACTAAATGGGGAACACCTCAGCAATTGAAAAATGCAAAGGTTTTTGTGCAAAGTGGTTTGAAGGATAATAAGTATTTTGAAGCTTCTCCTGCACTGGCAGAACAATTGAAGAATGTGAAAGGCGTGGTAGGTGTTGAAACCTTTGCAGGTTCAAAAACAGTTAAAATCTATTACGATCCTGCAATTATCACTGAAGCTGGTATTAAAGAAGCTTTGTTCACACCACTGACAATCATGCTTCACGAACCAACTATAACAAAGATAGGCGTCATGGAGGTCAGGGTGGCGAATTACTATGATTCCACTGATGAATATTATATGACTGAGTTGTTGGCATCCGATTCATCAATATTCGGATTCACTTCGATCTTTGCAGAACCTATACAGCTAAGAATATATTTTGATCCTGATTCACTGCAACCTTCGGATATTATTTCGCTCATTGAAACAGAAGAAATAAATGATGCCGATGAAAACCACAAAACACCACATAAATTAAATTTCGAGGTACAGGAAGAAGTTGTAAAACCATCTTATGTCAGCCTTCAGGAGTTCTACGAGGTGATGGCACCTTTGATGGATGATAAATTCAATGATTTTGAAAAATATAAGCCCTCAGAGCTTTCGGTATATGAAATACCGGTCACTCCATTCAATAATGAAACTTATGACCAGCTTGGTTATCTCGAAAGCCACCTATCAGCAGATGAAGGTATCGTTGGTTTCAAAACAGTCTATAAAAAGGACACTGTCCTGGCTCATATTACTTATGTAAAATCAAAAACTACTCCGACCAAAGTTTTTAAATTGTTGCGTTCTGAAAAGTTGAAAGTTTACTATAACGACAGCACTTCTGATGAACTTGATAATGCATTTAAGTTTGTAAAACATGGCAGAATATCAGAGCTCTGAGATTTAATTGTGACCGTAAACTGCATGCTGTGAGTTCTCTGTTTATCTGAACAAACATAGTAAAAATCAGATGTTCCAGATAACATTGAAATTTTCCGGGTTATTCGACAAGTTTTTTATCCGGACATTATTCATCATACACTTCCAACATTAAATTTTCGTATGACTGGTTTTATGTTTATGTCCGCTTATAACAAATAACCGCGGGAAAATAGCAATTATTATATTATAGGGCTATTTCCAAAAAAAATATTTCGATTTCGTATCACTTTTAATTTTAACTTGCTAATTTTGCCCTCTGAATTTATTACCCTTAAAACCCTTAAAATGGAACCAGAAGCATACGTAAAAACCTGCCGTTACTGCAACCGGACATATAAAACTTACGACGATCGTCAAAGATTTTGCAGCAGCGAATGTATATTAAAATTTTACCCTGTACCACCAGAACATAAGCACAATTTAGTTGTTTGTCCGAATTGCAATGGAAATTATGAAAAAACCATGCTTTATCAGAAATTTTGCAGCGATGATTGCCGTACAGCTTTTTATGAAAAGAAAAGGGCAAAGAATAACACAAAAAAGTGTCGGCATTGCGGTAAGACATTTGTAAAATCAGAGCTATACCAAAAATTCTGTAAGGAAGACTGCCGTACAGCTTTTTATGACGAGATCTACTACAAAAAAATCACTGAAAAAGAACAAGCAGAAAACGAACAGAGAACCTGCCTGAATTGCAATAAGGTCTTTCCCCAGAAAGAAATTTATCAGAAATTTTGCGATGACAGATGCCGCGACGAGTATCTAAAAGTCAAGAAAAATCATAAAATTTACAAGAAATGCAGGCATTGCAAACGTCCATTTTTAAAAACTGTACTTTATCAGAAATTTTGCGACAATGACTGTCGAAACGCTTTTTATGAGAACAGGATACATCAAAAGCCACCTAAAATCGAATTTTGTACCAATTGTCACAAAGAGTTTAGTGCAAAATATGGTACCCAGAAATTTTGCAGTGATGATTGCCGTACAACTTATTATCACGGAGAACCAAAAGAAAAAGAAATTTATCTTCGCAAAGAAAAGACCTGTAACTTCTGTAAAAAAACATTTATCAAGACTGAGAAGTATCAAAAATTCTGCAATGATGATTGCCGTATAGCTTTTTATGATGCCCGTTTAAGTAAGTCAAAGCGGGTTAAAAAGAATAAAGTCAACCGTAGCGGAGTGTTTGATGAAAGTCATGACCAGATAGAATTTATCATTCCTGAATCAGGTCCGGCAATGATTGAAAGCAATGTGGTTGCAAAAAATGAATTTACGGTTAACAAATGTCTTTATTGTGACTGTAACTTCACTACTGAATTTCCGCTCAAACAATATTGCAGTCTTGAATGCAATGTGGCCCATCGTAAAAAACTTAAAGCCGAAAAGAGGTCTCAGAAATTTTCAGAAAATCAACAAGATTTTCAGAATGCACCGGAACAATTGAATTAGTCTGAAAGGGAATTTCACGAAAAAAGGTGAAATGGAATAACCATTTCACCTTTTTTATTTAATCCACCAGCGCTTTTCTCACTTTGAGTTTCGCTTTGGAAGGAATTACTTTCCCATCATATTTTATGATAAAACTGAGCGGCGAACTTAGTGTAGGAAATTCACCCTTAAGTTTATTATCGCCTTTATCACCTTCAAAACCGAGGTAGCTGTATTTTCCGTAGTGAACGATCTTCCTTTTCAAAGCGCTGATCATTGCCTGGTTTTTACTGCCAACAAATCCGTTGGTCAGCATTTTGTTTTTGGGATTCTGATAAACATACACCAACCCGCCGCTCTTTTTCAGTGTTGTCACTTCGTCCATCGTTTCTTTAGGCAGTATGTCGGTATATTTCTTAAAAACACTTGCCGAATCAGCAAACTTATTATCAAATCCTATGATCCACGTTGCCTTATTTGGCAGCTCTTTCAAATCTGCATCGTAAACAATCTGCAGTTTGGCGCCCTGTGCAAGCTGTGTTTGTTTCCACTGATCAGCGAGGTCCTGGTATTCTTTAATAAACGGGCTGCTTTTGGGAAGTATCATCACGGCATCTGTATCGCCGAAGATCTGTGTCAGTGATGGAGGCACTTCATCCCTGTCGAGGCGGCGGAAAACATTAAACTGCGGATCAACATCAATCCTCACTGGCCTTTTATCATAAGTGTAAGTAAATGTTTCAGCACGTTTAGAGAGTTCAATGTTTTTTACAATTACACTGTCAACACCCTCAAGATAGATGGCTACAGGGACAGTTATCGTGAAAGGAGCTTCTTTCTGGATTTGTGAAACAGTGAACGACAATCCGTATTTATTGTCTTTGGCAGCCACTTCCACATTTGAAAGTTTCAGTGTTGGTGCGCCTGTGCGGGTGATCCACTGGTCAAAGAAAGGAACAAGGTTTTTTCCTGTCACTGCTTCAAATGACTTGCGGATCTCATCGAAGGAGGCAAGTTTGAACTTATTGTCGTTATAGAATTTTGTAAATGACTTCCTGAAAAGATCATCACCATATTGGATGCGCAGCATTTCAAACATCATCATGCACTTTCCATAACCAATAGCTTCTTCGGCTGAATTGTTCCTTGTGCGGAATTTGGTCAATGGAAAATCATTGGTTTCATTTACAAAATCGGTGAATTTCTGCAAGGTTCCTCTTCTGTATTCGGCGCCCTGTCCGTCCTGTTCTTTCAGCAAATGATCGGCCATGTAAACCGTAGTGCCTTCGCACCAGTTTCCTTTGACATTGTCCACATATACACTGTTGCCCCAATAATTGTGAAGCAACTCATGCGGGTAAGATGATGTAAGAATAAAAGGGAACCGTATGATCTGTTCGCCAAGCAAGGTGAATGAAGGCATTCCATAACCCGTTTCCCAGAAGTTTTCAACAAGCGTAAATTTAGTGTAGGGATAAGGGCCGATGAGTTTATCATACATCTTGAGATAGCCCACTGTTGCACGCAGGTATTTGTTTGCCAGTGTTGAGTCTGGTGTGCGCAATTCAGCCTGCACCAGGGTTTTCCCTGCCTGTTTGTTATATTCAGTCCATTTAGCGGCTACCAGGTATGATTCTGCAGTGGGGTCGGGTTCTTTATAGGTAATGATCTTTTTGTTTCCAACGGTTTCATCGCGCGTTCTTGTGCCCTGCGAAACCACGCCCCAGCCTGTGTCAATCCTGGTTGTAAGGTTAAAAGTGAAAAGCGAATCATTGAAAACAGGCAGCCACACGGTGGTTGCAGCAAGGTAAATACCCTCTTTCGAAATGATGCCCGGAGTTTCGCTGAATCCGCGGGCATAGTCAATGGCATCGGTCTTGATCCCGTATTCCACTTTTCCGCTGTATTGCAGGGGAAGTATAAATCCTTTGCCTGCATTCGTGGAAGGATAAAGCACCATGTATTTTGTTACTTTAACTTTGTCGGCAGTATCTTTCATGGTTTCTTTCAGCATCACTACCCTGATAGTCGGATCCAACGATTTGATTGAAAAATTTGAATTGAGATAAAACTTTATGGTGTCCCTGATGCCTCTCAGATAGACTCCGGGAAGTTTCACGCTGTCGGTGATGGTGAGGGATTTCTGATCTATATCAATACCGGCATTAATATCGTGGTGAATATTCTGGCTGAACGCGGGTATCCTGAAGAAAAATGTTATTGCGAAGAGGGTGCAAATGGTGATGTGTTTCATGTGTGTTGGTTTTATAATTGAAGGCGCAAATTTATGCATTTTGAAATTAATGGTTTTATTTTTTTACCACATAGGACCATAGGAACATAGGTTTCACATAGACCATTCATTGAAAAATCAAAAATGTTCGTAATGTTTCCCTTGTGAAGGCCTATATATCTATTGTGTCTATGGTGGTAAATTTGTTTTAAGACACTAGAGGATTTTATTTATTTTTGCATAACCTCAACAACAAATAATTTCAATGAAATCAGGCCGGATTATCATATTGCTTTTGTTCTGGCAGCTTTCATGGTCATTATTCGGTCAGACATTCAACAGGCCGGTGCCGGCAGGGATACTGTATCCTTATGAATTTATTCAGTACGACACTGCTTTTCATGGTTACTATATGTCGGCGCCTTACAACCAATTTCTGAGTCCTTCCTATCCCGGATTTATCAGGCCCAGGGGCATCATCCTCGACAAAGACGGCTATGTACTGTGGTTTTCGCTGAACCCTACTTTCGGTTACTGGAACTTTCAATACCAGCCCGACACCAGCGAGTTTAGTTACTACTACCAGCATAGCCCCAACAATGTGAACAATCATATTGTGCTTATGGATTCAACATTCCAGGTGGTGAGCACCATTCCATCTTACAACAGTGTTCCTATCAACGTTCATGAATTTCATATTTTGAAGAATGGTCATGTAGTTTATTTTGAAAACAGGGATAGTACGATGGACCTGAGCGCTTACACTTTCGGCGGTGTGCAGGGAAGCACCACAACCAACGTGATCGCTTACGTGGTCATGGAATTCGATACTGCCCACAACCTGGTTTTTCAGTGGAACAGCCTCGACCATATTTTCCCAACAGAGGAATATGACCAGTATGGCTATTCAGCTTCATCGTTTGATTATTGCCATGGCAACTCTATTGATGAGGATACTGACGGCAACCTGCTGGTGTCGTTTCGTCACCTGAACGCGGTTTATAAGATCAATCATTCAACAGGAAATGTGATCTGGCGGCTGGGTGGTAAATCAAGTTCGTTCATCTTCCCCAACGACACGGGCTTTAGCGGACAGCACGATGTACGCTGCATGCCTGGCGGAAAGATCTCAATTTTCGACAATGCTTTTACCACCACGCATCAAAGCAGGGCTGTAATCTATCAGCTCGACACTTTGAACTGGACAGCCATAAGAACTTGGCAATACACGCCCAATCCATCATTCCTTTCAAAGGTC